>MVZH01000399.1 GCA_002068325.1 Lentisphaerae bacterium ADurb.BinA184
ACGACACCGCCCCCGGCGGCGACCTCGGCGAGTTCTTCGTCATCCACAGCAACCTGGGGCAGTGGTACGTGTGGAGCGCCGACGGAATGCTTGCCGGGCGCATCTTCCGCGACAACCGCGACCCGAAACGCATCTTCTGGCAGATGCCGGAGCACGAGCGCGGGATGATCCTCGACGACCTCAGCCAACTCGAAGAGACCTTCAACGGCTGCTTCGTGCGGATGCGCGACGACAACCGCTGCTACGTCGTCGCCGGCAAGGCCGAGGCCAGCATCGTCGAGGTGCTCGGGGTCAATGAGTTCCGGCGGCACCAGGGCGTCGCCGAGGTGGCCCAGGCCGATCTCAGTCAGGCCGAAGAGTGGGAGCGCGACGATGCCAAGCGGCGGATCGCCGAGACGGTCCGGGTCGCCGACTGCTACGAACTGCCTGCCTACCCGGTGGGGGAGGGCGGGTCGCGCTTCCGCGTCGCGTTTGACGATGCCAGCCTATTCCTGGCGGTCGAGGCGCTGAGCGTCGGCCCCTTCCGTAACACCGGCAATCGCTGGGATCTTCTCTTCAAGACCGGCGCCGCCGTCGATCTGCTGATCGGCGCCGACGAGACGGCCGAGTCCGTCCGCCAGGCGCCCGTCGCCGGCGACCGCCGCCTGCTGCTCACCGTGAGCGCGGACGGCCCGCAGGCGGTGCTCTATGACATGGTTGTCCCCGGCACGCCGGAGGACAAGCGCTGGAAGGTGGCTTCGCCGGTCGGGCAGACCGTCGTCGACGTCGTCCGCCGGCTCGACGGGGTCGAGCTGGTGCATGCCGAGGTCTGGGCCGATCCCGCCAGAATGGAGGGCTACCGCGGCTACATCGTCGAGGCGCGGATTCCGCTGGCCGAACTCGGCTTCGCCGCCGCCGAGGGGCTCCGGCTCAAGATGGACCTCGGCATCCTCCAGGCCGATGCCGACGGCGGCACCACGGTGCGCCGTTTCTACTGGGCCAACCCGCTTGCGCTCACCGTCGCCGACATCCCGTCCGAGGCGCGCGTGCAACCGGACATGTGGGGATGGATCCGCCTCCGCGACAGCACCCGCGGCCCCGCCCTCATCACCCCCGGCGACCTCACGGACGACAAGGACGCCGCCGATCCCACGCTGGACCTCGATCTCGAACTGGAATGACCGGCGGCGGGCGGACGGAACGTCGTACCTGATGCCTGGAGACCCGGCAAGACCGGCCGATCCGCCCCACAGACGCCTGAGACCCGAACCCTGCCCCCCCCTGCAGAATGGTGCACCCCCATGACGTCACGCGAACGGATCGTCCGGCAACTCACGGGCCGTCCCACCGACCGCATCCCCATGCTCGGCGGCTGGATGGAAGGCGCCGCCAACCTTGCGGAGCTGGGCGGGACGACCCTCGACGCCTATCTCGCCGACCCCTGGGCCGGGGTCTTGCGGGCCAACCGTGCGCTGCACGTTGACGGCATGGTGCCGCCGATCGTGCCGCAGAGCGCCGACGAAGTCCGTTCCGGCAGCCTCCAGGAATCCAGCTTTGCCACCGTCGAACCCGAAGCCCTCCTCGAACGCGCCAACGCCACGCCGGACTCGGAAGCCGCCGTGCTCGCGGGCTTCGACCTCGCCACGGAGGAGGCGAACCACCGCCGGCATTTCGAGGACATGTTGGGCCGTCTCGGCGATATCGTGCTGATCCCGACCCTGTGGCACGTCCCCGCCAACTTCTCGCTCTACTTCGAGTACGGCTACGAGGCATTCCTCTCGGCCACAGCCCTGTACCCCGAGGCCGTGGCGAAAATCTGGTGGGCGGACGGGGTGAAGTGCCGTGCCCGCAACCGCATGCTCGTGAAGCTGTTCAAGGAGTACGACCTGGTTCCCGTGCTCTTCTGCGGGCATGACATCTGCAACGGCGCCGGCCCCATGTGTTCCCCGGACTTCCTGCGCCGCCACTACTGGCCGCATGTGAGGGATTCCCTCGAGCCGCTGGTCGCCGCCGGCATCCGCCTGGTCTGCCACTGCGACGGCAACGTCATGCCGCTGATCGACGACTTCGTGGCCGCGGGGTTCTCCGGATTCCAGGGCTTTCAGTACGAGTGCGGTGTGGATCCGTACCGGTTGGCGGCCACGCGCGGCCGCGGCGGTGAGGAGCCGCTGTTCTTCGCCGGGCTCTCGGTCAGCCGCACCCTGGCCTTCGGCAGTGAACAGGACGTCCGCGACGAGGTGGACTACGTGCTTGACTACACCGGCGGTGGCCGCGGACTGTTCCTCTTCACCAGCAACGTCACCGGCGTCGAGGTGCCGCCGGCCAACCTGCGCGCGGCGTATGCGTACCTTGAGAGCCTGCCGCCGCCCGGGCCGCGTCGCCCCGCCGTGCCGCGGCCGTGGCCCTGGTCAGTCGCCTATCCCGACGGCCGAATCCCCCTGCGCAACCAGCTGCACAGGCTGCACTGAACCGCCGCCTGCCGCATCGCCGACACCCTGACCCTGAGAACCGAAGCCGAGAGCCGAGAAGTCGAACGCCCGACGCCCGAAATCTGGAAGCTGCGAGCTCCTGGCTGACACCTGTCACCTGCCCCCCTCAACTCGGATCCCTCTCATGCCCCGCCCAAACATCCTCTACCTCCACTCCCACGACACCGGCCGCTACATCCAGCCCTACGGGTACGCGGTGCGGACGCCGCGCCTCCAGCGCCTGGCC
>MVZH01000400.1 GCA_002068325.1 Lentisphaerae bacterium ADurb.BinA184
CGGATCTCGAAGCCCCCGCCCGCCGGGCCGGCGGCGGCGCGCCGGCCAAGCCCGAGGGCATCCACGGCCAGCATCATCACCCCGCCGACGGCCAGCGCCAGTGCGACAGGGGAGGGGGAGAAGAGACGCGCCTTGATCGCGTCGTGCGCCGCCAGCCCGGCCAGCGCCGACGGGAGAAAGGCCAGCAGGAGCAGCCCGACCAGCCGCAACCCCTCGCGGTCACGCCCCAGTACCCCGAGGATCATCTGCCGCACGCGGCGCCAGTACAGCCCGAGCACCGCCAGCACGGCCCCTGACTGGATGATGATCTCGAATGCGGCCAGGGCACGCGCCCCCTCGTCGTTGCCCCACCGCCCCCCGTCCAGCCCCAGCGCCCGGCTGGCCAGGATCAGATGACCGGTGGAGGAAACCGGCAGGTACTCGGTCACCCCCTCGACCACACCGAGCACGACCGCATCGCGGAGGGTCAGGGGCCGGGCCGGGGGCTGCGCCGCGACCTCGCCCTCGGCACCCTCGAGCGCCGCCGCGTTTGCGGCCCCTAGGAGAGCCGCCATCAGCACGGCCAACGCCCGGCGGCGCGGTGCCGGACCGGTCACGGGCACCCGGGACGTCGGACGGGGTGGAACGGGCATCACAGTTGACCTCTCCGGTGCTGAGCGCGTGGACGGACAGCGCCAATTGCCGGCGTTGCGGTCCTCTCGGGCAGGTTGTCCAATCGCGTGGTAATATGACGTCGGCCGCCGCCGTGGCAACGGCCCGGGAAACCTTGGCGTGGCCGGGGATGGGGCGGGGCGGGCTGAAGCTGTCGGGACGCGGCCGTCGTCGTGGGGCTATCCGGCGGCGGGGCACCGCCGCGGCCGGACGGGCCGGCGGGCCAAGGGCGCGAGTGCGTGAAAACGGGCCTGTTTTCGCGAACTCGGACGGGAGCCTCAAGGGGGGGCGCGGCGGATTCCGCGCGGGTGCGGTTGGCATGTTGCCCTTGGCATCATACATTTCTTGTCCACATCGTTCTCGACCCGCCTTGGGCGGGGCGGGCGGCGCATCCGCGCACGGCTTGAATGGCAAGGACTCACCGGCGGACAACAAGGAGCATCCGATATGGCGACGGCACCGCAGGACACGCAGGAGAAGCAGATTCGCGATGTGTGCGAGCAGCTGCGCGAGCGCCTGCAGGAGGACGGCGGCGATCTGGAAGTCGTATCCATCGTCGGGCCGAAGGTGCAGGTACGGCTGAAGGGCGCGTGCGGCTGCTGCCCCCACGCCATGCTCACCCTGAAGAATGGCGTCGAGCGCATCCTTCGCGAGCAGGTCAGCAAGCAGATCGAGGTTGAGCGCGTCGAGTAAGGCACCCCGGCACGGGAGGCGGCAGACCGGCATGAAACACACCATCTCGGTTCTGGTCGAGAACAAGTTCGGCGTCCTGGCCCGGATCTCCGGGCTGTTCAGCGGCCGCGGTTTCAACATCGACAGCCTGACCGTCGGCCCGACGCACGACGAGAGCCTGTCGAAGATGACGATTGTCACCCACGGCGACGATGCGGTCCTCGAACAGATCGACAAGCAGCTGAACAAGCTGGTCAACGTGCTGAAGGTGACCGACCTGACGGGCAGCGGCTTCGTCGCCCGCGAGCTCATGCTGCTCAAGGTCAGGACCCGGCCGAAGACGCGCAGCGAGATCGTGCAGCTCACCGACATTTTCGGCGGCGACGTCGTGCATGTCGAGCACGAGGCCATGATCATTGAGATCACCGGGGCGGCGGACAAGATTGACTCGTTCATCCGGCTGATGGCGCCCTTTGGCATCATCGAGCTGGCCCGCACTGGCGTGGCGGCCCTGGCGCGCTCGGCGGAGTCCACCGAGAAGCTGGACGTGCGCTCGGCGGGGACGGCTGCCGCGGCCGACGACAACTGACCGGGATGGGCCATGACAGCAACGCCGGTCATCGGCCGCGACCCGCGCCGGCAGTATTGGGTGCAGACGGCCCGGCCCGAGCTGGAAGGCCGGCTGGGCTCGACCTTCAGCCTGGCCAACGGCCGGCTCGGGTTGCGCGGCGGCCACGAGGAGATGCCGGAGTGGGGGCGGCCGGAGTTCTACCTGTCCGGCTCCTACACCGGCGGCCCGGCGTCCCTGCTCGGCGTCCATGACCCTGACCACATCCTGACGCACCCCGACCGCACCACGCCGGAGGCCCTGGCCCGGCTTACCCCCGGCGCCATTGCCACACTCCCCAACCTGCCCAACCCGGCCGCCGTCCGGCTGGCCGTCGGCGGCGTGCCGTTCTCCTTTGGCGCCAGCAAGATCCTCAGCTGCGAGCGGGTGCTGGAGATCGCCGAGGCGCGGCTGCGGCGGCGGCTGGTGTTCCGTGACGGTCAGGGGAGGCGGACGCGGGTGGACTCCGAGCGCTTCGTCAGCTTTGCCGAGCGGCACCTGGTCGCCCTGCGCTACGCCGTCACGCCGCTTGGCCACGACGGGGCGGTCTCCGTGCACGCCTACATCAAGCGCGACGTCACCAGTCCGAACGGCGTGCGGTTGCTCACCGAGGTGCGTTCGCGGACCGAGGACGGGCTCGACGCCGTCGAGTGCATCACCGACGAGAGCCGCCTCACGCTGTCGGTCGCGCAGGTGGCGGTACAGCGGGTCGAGGCCGGCTGCACGACGGTGGAGATCTTTGCGGCGGCGGGCGCGGTGGC
>MVZH01000401.1 GCA_002068325.1 Lentisphaerae bacterium ADurb.BinA184
CGGTCGAGCCGCGGCCCGACCCGCTGGGCGGGGACGGCACGGTCTTCGTGTGCACCGTCCGCGACAACGGCAAGGGCATGACGCCTGACGTCAGCCAGCATGCCTTCGAACCTTTTTACACGACCAAGCGCAGCCGGGAGGGGACCGGGCTCGGGCTGTCCATCGTGCGCAACGCCGTGCGCCGGCATGGCGGCACCATCACGATCGAGTCGGAGCCGGACAAAGGCACGACCGTGTCGGTGTGCCTGCCCGCGAGGCCGCCCGCCGCGTAGCCGGGCGGCGTCCGGCCTGCGGCCCCGGCAGGGGCACGGCTGCCCACAGAGAACCCGCCATGATTGTCGGCATCCTGACCCTCGAACTGGACATCCCGCAGGCGTACTCGCTGAAAGACAAGCGCATGGTGCTGAACCGCGTGCGCGACCGCCTGCGGCAGAAGTTCAACGTGGCGGTCGCGGAGGTTGGCGAGAACGATGTGTGGAACGCGGCGACGGTCGGGGTGGTCACGGTCAGCAACGAACAGCGTCACGCCAACCGCATGTTGAGCACCGTGGTGGCGTACGTCGAGACCCTGCGCGACTGCACGGTCGCCGACGTGGCGATGGAGTTCCTCTAGCCGGAACGGTTTGGGTCATCTCGGAGGCTGAAAGCCGCAGAGGGTTCCGCCTGGTTGCCGTCGGCCCGGTCACGCCATGGCCTGGGGCGGCCGCAACCGGGGGACCGGAGGCCTCCCCGGGTTCGGGCATGGGTGAATCGGGCCACAGCATGAGCAGTGGGCGTCTCGACGAAGCCGCCGGGCGTGCGGTGGCCGCCTTGCGCGCCTTGCGTGCGGCCGCCCTGGCCGAGTGCGGCGCGACGGACCCCGGTGCGGGGGACGGCTTCCGCCTCGAATGGGATGCCGGGACGGGCGCCGAGGCGCTTGCCGGCCGCGCCCTGGAGGCGGCCGCCGAGATCGCCGCCGAACGCCAGGCCATCCGCCCGGGCCGCGTCTACTGCTACGATTGCCAGACGTCGTCGTGCGCGCACGCCTGCCCGGCCACGCCGGAGGAGGTCTTCGCCGGCTACGAACCGACCGGCCGGCCGCGCTGGTGCGAGTTCTTCAACCTGCTGCTGAAACTGGGCGACCCGCGCACCGAGACGCTGTTCGCCAAGCCCCCGCAGGTGCTGGCCTGCATGATTGACGGGGCCACCCTGAAGCTGGAGCAGCTTGCCAGCTTCGGGCGCCACAGCCTCACCTACCGCATCTGGGCACAGGTGGTCGCCGGCTACCTGCACGTGGACGGCGCGCGGTACGCCTTGACCGCGCAGCTGGTGGAGGGGGCCGGCCGCGAGCTGCGGCTGCAGGTGATCGCCGACCGCCGCCTCGCGGAACGCCTGGCCGAGTCCCTCGACGGCGAAGGCTCCGCCCTGGCCCGCGTGCATGACGCCCTCGACGAGGCCCGGCACGAGGTGGAATCGTTGGGCGCAGTCTGGCCACGTGCGCACTCGGGACCCGCCTCAGGCCCGTCGCGCGAGCGGGCCTTCGGCATCCTCCGCCACCTCGTGCACTCGATCGAGCGCAAGGGACGCCAGCAGTACCGGCGCACGCGGCATGCCGAGGTGCGCGCCGCACAACAACGCCCCGTCCACAAGGCCTGCGAAGACGTCCTCGACGCGGCGGCCGGCTGCTTCTTCCACGACGCCGTGAAACACGCGATCATCGTCGCCGGAAAGGCAGGCCGGGCCCATGCGTTCTCGCCAACCGGCCGGCTCATCACCAGCCTGAACATCGGCCGGGACGAACTCGACAGCCGGCAGCGCCGGCGCCGCTACCTGCCGCTGAGCCGGGAGGAGGTCGAGCGTTTCCGTGAAGCGTGCCGGCGCCGGGAGGCCGGGCTGGCCGCAGCCGGCGGCGAGGCGCCCGGGGACGGCAGAACCGGGGCCGCGCCGGCCTGAGCCCACGGGCAGATGGAACAGCGCCCGCGGGGGGGCGCGGGGGCGATGGAGGCCGGGCCTCCGCCTGCCTGCCGCGATGTGCGCGGCGCAGACAGGTGTCCGCCAGGTCATACCCGAAGCCCGGCCTGCCGCGGGCGAACCCGGACGACACGGAGGTCGTCCCTCCAGCATGGCAGGCAACGGGCCCTCCCGGGGGCGGGGGCGATGGAGAGCCGGGCTCTGTCCCGGCCACGTGATGCGGGGGTTCTGCAAACGCCTCAGACGTCAGCCGGGCACGCCGCAACTCCGGACACGGCCGGGAGGGTTCACACGGGCTAGTACTCGAACTCGGTGGAGAAGTCGGACGAGAAGAGCCCGAGCATCTTCTTCAGGCAGGCCGCTTCGTCGGGGCCGGTGACGGCCACCGTCACCGTCTTGCCGCAGGTCAGGCCGAGCCCGAGGAGGCCGAGGACGTTCTTGGCGCTGACTGCGGCGGCGCCGTCGGCGGAAACCATGATGTCGCCGCCGTAGCGCTGGGCTTCCCGGACGATGAGCGTCGAGGGGCGCAGATGGATGCCGTACTTGTTGACGACTGTCGTGCGGCCGCTCTTCATGGATGCCGCGTCCTGGGCTGTCCGGCGTCGCGCCGGCGCGGGGGGGATCAGTTCGCCGCCGGCTCTGCCGCGGGGGCGTCGCCGGCCGGTGGGGCGGCGGGTTCTGCCGGGGGGGTGTCCGCGGGTGTGGCAGGGGCGTTGTCGGCGGGCGCGGCGGTG
>MVZH01000402.1 GCA_002068325.1 Lentisphaerae bacterium ADurb.BinA184
TCTGCCAGAGGGGCCGGCGTCGCAACCCTTGCCTGCCTGTGCGCCGCGCCGGGCGCGAGTCGCCGGTCACGGTTCCCGCACCGCCGGCGGCGGGGCCTCGACCGTCCGTTCTCCGACGCTCAGCCTGCCGTCGCCCACGGCCAGCACCGGCGCCTCGTCGGTTCGTTTCTGCACACACCCCGCGACGCCGTGGAATGCCATGTCGCCTTCCTTGAACTCGAACGGCTCGCGCCCCAGGAAGACGTAGTCGGTGCCGGCCGGGGTGGTGATCCGCAGCGCCTGCCCGTCCGCCAGGGCGACGACCTCGGGCGGCGTCCCGGTCTTCAGTCGTGGATAGAGGACGGTAAGGAAGCCGTCGGTTCCGCCCTCGGGGCGGGCGATCAGCCCGGTCTGCGTGGTCGGGGTGGGTCCGACGCGTCCGTCGGGAGCAATGCCGCAGCCTGCCGTGCGAGTCTTGTCCTCAGTAGTCAGGGCCGGGGCGGCGGGACGCACGAAGATGATGTCCAGGTCAACGTCCTCCTTGCCTTCGACGCGGGCACGGCTGCCCTCGGGCGTCACCCGGGCGGCGGTCAGCCACAACCGCCAAGTGGCCGGAGTGCCGGGAGGCAGGGTGTCGCGCAGGACGAAGTAGGCCGGCCCCGCGGCGTCCGCGCTCTTGACGAAGGCGATCTGGCGAGTCCATTGCCCGAGGGTTCCGGCCACGTAATCGAAGCGGGGGGCGGCGGCGAAATGCTCCACGCGCATGGTGTTGCAGTTTGGGGCGGCCTCGGTTTCGACCAGGCTGTGGTCGTCGGCCGGCGCCCGGCCGTAGTATCCGAAGTCGTCGGCCAGGATGCGGCCCTTGCCGTAGAGGGTGATGCTGCCGGAGTCGCAGTCGTAGTGGTCGTGGTTGCGTCCGAGGATCATGTGCAGCCAGGTTTCGCGGTCTGACGGGAAGGCGTCGCGCAGGATCACGCCGGTCTCGGGGAACAGCTCGCTGCCCCAAGCCGGGGCCTTGGCCGGCAGGGCGGGGTCCGCGAGGATGCCGCGGTACCCGGCGAAGGCAGGGTAGCCGCCGCCGATCCCAGGTTGCGAAAAACTGCGGTGCTGCTGGTGCAGCCACTGCATGACCGCGGAGAACTCGGCGTCGCGTTCGCGCCACAACCAGGCCAGCAGCCCGAACTCGCCGGTGGGTTCGATCATGTAGGTGTTGCCAAGGGGCGGAAGGTGGCGGAAGCCGCCGAAGCGCGAGTCCGGCGGCGTGCTGATCTTGCCGAACCAGCCGGCGATCGCCTGGAACTTCGGGTCGAACAGCTCGTCCCCGAAACCGGCATTGCGGGCCATGACGAACACGCCGAGGATCTGGTCGAAGGAGACCATGGCGTAGTGGGGAGCTTCGAGCCAGCCGCCGTTGGCGTCGGACCAGGTGTGCAGCTGGCGGCGCATCTCGGCAATGCCGGTGTCAATCCACTCACGGGCGAGCGGATGGGTCGGCAGGAAACAGGCGACGGTGGAGAGGTAGCCGCGGGCGGAGGTGGTCATGTTCGGGTTGGCGGCGAAGCCGCGCTCGGGCGACCAGTACTCGGGGCGGGCAACGGTGTAGCCGAGGAAGGCGGCCTGGGCGAGGAGGCGGCGGCGCTCGTCGGCGGTGATAGTTTCGGCGTCGAGGATGGCGTCGGCCAACAGGAGGGCGGCGGAGAGCCGCTGCATATGGTGCGGGGCGGCGCCGAACGGGACCGTGGGCTGCAGGAAGAACTCATCCACGCTCTCCTGGACGCAGCGCAGGGCATTCTCGACGAGGAAGCGCGAGAGCGTCGCGTCACGGGTCACAAAGTACGCCGTGATCGGCCCCTCCATGCTGAACTGACCGAGGGGGTTGGGATCCTTGAGGTACCGGGGGATGGCATTGGCGTAGGGGGCGGGGTCCGCGGTGCGGGCCCGGAGGGCGTCGCAGTCCCCGCGCGTGACCAGCAGGTGCGGGTGCCGCTGGGCGGCGCTGTCCCAGTCGAGCACGTACTCCTGCACCAGTGCGAGCGGGAACTGGCCATGCTTGATGAGGCACTGGTGGTAGGGCGGCGTCTGGAAGGCGCGCTCGGGGTCGCGCACGACGTCGAGGCTGGGCCCGGCCGGCAGCGCTGCGAGCATCCACACCCGGCGGCCGTCCTCCATCGGGAGGTCGAGGTGCAGGCCCTGGCCATCGAGGTTGAGCTGGGCGCGCGGGCGGGTCCTCCGCTCGGCCGGCATGGCGGGGTCCACCCACTGCCCGGCCATGCAGGCGCCCAGCATGAGCAGGTCGTTGCGGTCGCTGCGCACCAGGGCGAAGGCCTGGCCCTGGCGTTCGTTCTCCCACCAGTACAGCCACGGTTCGAGGGTGGCGACAAGACCGGGCTCGATGGCGCCGCTCAGGTTGCGGCCGATCTGTCCCTTGCCGGTGCGGTACAGCAGGCTGTCCGGCTCGAACCCCTCCGACAGCAGAAGGTGGAACGTCGCCGGCTCGTCGGCGGTCGTGAAGGATTCGTCAAGGAGCACGACCGGTTCGTGTGCGTAGACCCGTGCCCGCAACCGCCACACCCGCCCGGCCCCGAACGTGACGGTGGACACCGCCTCGGCGTAGACCGGCCCCGCGGCGGTGACTTCAACCGCGCAGGACTCCGGGGGCCTGGGCGCCGTCAGCGCCGACCCTCCGATCCACCGGCCCGA
>MVZH01000403.1 GCA_002068325.1 Lentisphaerae bacterium ADurb.BinA184
AACCGCCAGAACGCCCAGGCAGTGACGGACGGCGGGCACCCCCCTGCGAACCGCACCGACGCCGGGCCGCCGGGCGGGCGACGTGGGACTGGACACCGGTGTCATGGCATCTCCAGCTTGGCCGTGATCAGGTCGTCGAAGTAACTGTCGAACGGGGTGCCTTCGAGCGGGCCGTCGCGGTCAACGCCGTGCCCGAGGGCGAGCGTCTCGGGAGCGCCCTCGAAACCGGCGCGCGGCTGGGCATGCAGCAGCTCCCACGTCGTGGCGTCGGTGCTGGTGTGGAACTCGATTGCGTCAGGCTTCAGCGTGATCCTAACCCAGCTGATCTTGGCAGGCGGCGGCCCGGACTTGGTGAAGACCGGCTTGTTTTCACGCACTCCACGGCAGTGCAGCGGATGCCCCGGCCCCTGTTCCCAGGCGGCGAGATGGACGGAACGGCCATCGGCCCAGTACAGATGAAGTCCGGGGCCAAAACCGCCGCCGTGGGCGTGATCAGGCTCGCGGATCTTGACTTGGACGGAGCAGCTGTCCTGGCCGAACGGCCGCCGCAGGCTGGCGTAGATGTAGGAGCCGGTGCGGATGCGCAGGTGGCCGCTGAACAGGTCGAACGCCTGGCTCGGCACCCCGTGCGCCGAGTGAGTGGCTTTCGCAATGTTGACCGACGCGTGCGGCTGCCAGTCGGGACTGAGCGCCGCGAAGTCGTCGCAGAGGGCCGGCACCCACAGCGCCGGGTCGGGGCGGAGGGCATGCCCGAAGTCGGGCGGCAAAGGCTGGTGCACCCCCGGCTCGGCGACGATCAGATACGTGTAGTCATGACGGGGAATGCGCAACCCGCCAACTTCCCCCTCCTCCATGGCAAGTTGCCGGCCCTCGCGCTCGTCCAAGGCGACGGCCGCCGGCGACAGGCCGAGCGCCGCCAAATCAACCTTCACGCTGACGGCACGGTCGTCGCCGCTGAGGTTGCTGAGCATGACCCGTGCCTGGCGCGGACGCTGCCAGGCCGTCACCAGGACGTCCGGCCCGCCCGCCGTCACCCGGGCGACCGGCACGGCGGCCCAGTAGGGGATGTAGCGGACGTCGGCCTCGTGACGCCCGAACTCATGGTACGGCGCGCGCCCCATCCCCCGGTACTCGTTCACAAGGTCGAACAACCCGAGCACGGCATGGGTCGGCTCGACACCCCACGAGTACAGGTACTGCGGGATCGCCCCCCACTGCTGCCCGAGGGAGACGCGCAGGTTGGCCATGCCGGTGGGATTGTACCAGCGGTCGACGAAGTCGGGATCCTTCAGCGTGGGGTCGGGATAGCCGCCGTTCTCGCCGTCCATCCAGAAGTCGCAGAACCCGAGGTAGCCCGGGATCGGCGTGTCGGTGGTATGGGCCTTCAGCACCGGCGCCGGGCCGAACTCCAGGAGCATGGTGCGCAGGCGCTTCATGAAATCGCGGTACCCCATGACCCCGTAACCGGGGCGCAGCCGTCCCTGCTCGTCGGTCCAGGCACTCCCGTTGAGCACGTTGGTGCACGGGGCCGGGTACGTGTTGTCGAAGTAGACGCCGTCGCAGCTGGCCTGGTCCTGCCACTGTTTCCAGGCCCACAGCTCGAAGTCCTGGTGGGCCCGGTTCTGGTACTTCGAGATCACGCTTTCGCTGTACCACTCCGCACCGAAGTCGCGGATGATCCCGCCGTAGGTGGCATCGGTCTCGGCGATGCGGTCGCTGTTGAAGCAGCCGTACCGCCACCAGCGGTTCTGCGCCCGCGCCTCGGGAGTCCGGTACCAGGGGCCGTTGGGCGGCAGCTCGCCCTTGGCGTAGGCGTCGAAGGCCCCATGGTAGATCAGCGGCATGTCGAAATGCCCCCAGCCGTACCATTCCTCCGGCTTCCAACTGCCCCCCGGCGGGCGCGGGCGGACAGGCGTGGCCTGCAGCCCGAAGGTCACGTGAATGGGCGCGCGCAGAACCCCAGGCGCGTTGAGCAGGTGCATGCGGAAGACGGTCTCGCCTCCCTGGCGGACGACGTCGAGGCAGGGCTTGTCGAAGGTCGTCTGCCAGGTGCGGTCGTTGTCGCACTGCCAGGCGATGCCGCGGTCTTCATCGCCGAGCCAGGCCACCGGCAGGAAGTTGCCCTGGACCAGGCTGTTGCAGGCCGCCGCCTTCGAGTCCCACAGCACGCCCTCGCCGGATTCTGCGAAGTCCGCAAACGTCTTGTTGGTGCGCATCGACTCGCCGACGCAGTGGAAGAGCCGGGCCGCCGCGCTGGGTACGGGGACTTCGACGCGAATGGAGGTATAGGCGGTGGCGTCCTTCGGGGTGAGCGTGAGCGTCACCGTGTAGAAACCGTCATAGTCCAGCGTGCCGGTCACCTCGGCGCCCAGGCTCGGCGTGTGCCCCGTGCCGGCCAGCGCGACCGAGAGGTCCGAGGCCGCTGTGCGCGCCAGGCGGCCCTCCTCCCAGGCCTGGACGCGGCCGTCCACCTCGGCGACGACCCGCACGGGGCCGGCGAGGACGTCCGTGACCTCCGGCCCCCGGGCCGGGTTCGGCTGGCGGGTCAGGATCGAAGCCGGAAGCGCCAGGCCGCTGAAGGCATACTCGCGGCCCCAGACGCATGCCTTGAACGCCTTGTCGCCGCCGGGCGCGTCCGCAGTTCCCGCCGGCGGCCCGCC
>MVZH01000404.1 GCA_002068325.1 Lentisphaerae bacterium ADurb.BinA184
GGCCGGGGGGGGGGCGTCGGCGGCGCGCAGCTCCAGTGGGAGTTCGCCGGGGTCGGCGGCGATGACGACCTGCTCGGGCAGGGCGGTGGCGTGCACGGTCAGCGTCAGCCGGCCGCCGGTGATCGTCCGGCCGTCAAGCGCCGGCGCAGCCGAGGCCGTCGCAAGCAGTCCGGCCAGCAGCGCGGCGGCAAGGCGGGCTTCGCGCGGGGGGGTGAGTGGATTCAACATCGTTTTCCCGTTTCACCTGTGCGCCGCAGCCGATCGGCGGCCGGGCGGAACACCATGACGTATGACGCAGTGCGGTCGTTGAACGGTGAGTGGGGCACGTGCCGCGGCCGTGCCCCGGCTCATTCCGTCCGGAACTCTCCATACAGGACACGGTAGTCATGATAGGGCACGTAGACCGGGCCGTAGGTCTCGGTCTCCGGGTTCTGGCGCGCCACGACGTCGCCGGTCTCAATGTCGCGCAGCACGATGTGTTCGGCGGCGTCCGAGGTCACTTCACGCCACCAGTCGGCGAGGGCGTCGGGCGGGGCGGCCTGTGCCAGCGCCGCGGCCGCGGTCAGCCGGTTGGGGCCGCCGAGGCGGGCCGGGTCGGCGATGGTCAGCGGCAGCTCGGCGTCCTTCAGGCTCTCATTCAGGATCACGAAGAGGGCGTTGGCGCCTTTGCCCTCGGGCCGCGGGTGGCGGTAGACGGTGACGTAGAGCCGGCTGTCCTCGGGCGCGGCGTCGCCGAGGCGCACGACCTCGCGGTTGCGCCAGAAGGGCAGCTTCTCGACGCGGGCGTCGTCAAAGAATCCGAAGCGCGTGAGTTCGTGGAGCAGGCGCACGGCCTGTTCCTTGTGATGGAGGGTTCCGTGCGGGCCGTTGGGGGTGACGCCGAAGTCGTGGAGCAGGCCGATGCCGAGGCGCTGGCGGTCGAGGCGCTTGTCGTCGCCGGCGCGGCAGGGGGTGGCGTCGGCGCACAGGGTGGTGACCAGGCCGGTCCAGTTCTTGCCCATGAAGCGGTAAAGGGAGTTGGGGAACTGGGTGAGGAGGTCAACTTCGTAGGCGCGGTTGCCGCCGCCGCACTCTTCGACCAGCAGGCTGTTCCAGATGAAGGATTCGAGCATGGTGGCGGCGTTGTTCGACCAAGTGTGCTGGCGCTGGGGCACGCCGTTGTCGGCGAAGACCCGGGCGAGGCGCTTGTAGTGGTTGCGCATGTTGGTGGTCAGGAAGCCGCTGTGCCAAGGGAGCTCGTCGCCTTGGATTTCCTCGGGCCGGCGGAGGCGGGCGTTGCCCATGGCGAGGTTGTCGGAGCGTCCGAAGCCGACCGGGAAGTATTCGTCCATCCACCAGCCGACGCGTCGGCCGATGCGGATGTGCTGTTCGAAGTAGTATGTCGCCTTGTCCTCCCAGATCTGGTCCAATTCGGGGCAGACGCCGACGTTGCGCCAGCGGCCGTAGCGATGGAACGGCGGCTCATCCTTGCGCCAGACGGTGCGCTGGTCGTCGGGCAGGTCGGGCGGGGCCGAGGCGGCGGTGCGCCAGCGTTTCAGCAGGTAGGGTTCAGGCAGCTCGAGGGGTTCGATGGCGTAGCCGTCCGCCCACGCTGTCCCGGCGAGGTAGTGCCAGTCCGCGGTGCGGAAATCCGCGGGCTTGGGCTTGGCCGGGTGGGTGAGAAGGGCGAACGCGATCCGCCGCTCGCCCGAGACCTCGGCGGCGTGGTTGATGAAGAGCGCGCGCCAGGTGGTGTCGCCCGCCTCGTCGCGTTCGAGGGTCAGGCTGGAGCCCTCGCGGTCGAGGATCCAGCCGGCGTCGCTGTCGCAGTACCAGCTCCACGCGCGGTCGGCGCTGCCGAACCAGAACCACGGCACGAATTTGTTGTAGAACAGCTCCATCTGCGTGCTGGCGCTCTCCCAGACGAGGCCGGGGCGCATGGGCAACGAGCACTCCCAGCGGTCGGTGCCGGTCATGCCGCCGTCGCCGGTCTCGGAGAGGGCGAGGTCCACGCGTCCGGCGGGGGCCATGACCAGCTCGAAACGCTCGACTGTCGCCGGCGTCTCCGCGCCATAGGTCATGCTGGCGTGCATCGAGCCGTCGCAGTCGTAGCGGACGGTCAACGCGATGCGCAGCGGCCCGGCCCGGAGCGCGGACTCGTACTCGATCTCGCTCTTGGCGGTGCGGACGGCCTTGGCCGGCGTGACCACCTCGGCCGGCAGGAGTTTGCCGTCTGCCACGACGCCCAGGCGCATCGGTTCACGCAGCTGCGGCCCGCGGCCGATGGCGAGCAGCTCCTCGTCGGCGAGGACCGCGCCGGGCTGCCGGCGTTCGAGCGGCAAGTCGCGGGGGTCGGGTTTGATGGTGATCTGGGCCGGCAGGCCGCTGGGGGCGAGGGTGAAGCGGTGGCAGAGGGTCTCGAAGCCGTCGGCCGTCACGACGATCGGCGTGAACGGTTCCCACACCGTGTCATTCTTGCCGATGGGGTTGTTCTGCCAGGGCTCGACGTTGTAGGCGAACTCCTCGGGGGGGCGTTCGCCGACGATGCGGCGGTTCTCGTCGAAGAGCAGCAGCCCGACCTTGTAGCGCTCGCCGTCAATCAGCTGCGGCAGGTCGAGCACCACGCAGGCGAACCGG
>MVZH01000405.1 GCA_002068325.1 Lentisphaerae bacterium ADurb.BinA184
TCGAGTCTTTGAGCCTTCGAGGTGAATGACGGAATCCAGTCACCGGCGTTCCGGTGCGACGTGGACAATGGCGTGGCGGAAGGCGCCCAGGTAGCGGCCGTTCCAGCGGATGCGGACCGGGATGACGACCTGCCCCGGCCGGGCGTCGGGCGGCACGGTGAGGCGCAGGACAAGCCGCCCCTCTTCGCCGGCGGCGACCTCGCCCTCCTGCCAGGCCGGTCCGCCGGCAACCCAGCCGTCGGGGGCGGCCGCCTGCGCCGCCGCGGCGGCGCGCGGGCCGTAGCTGGTGAAACACACGGCCAGGTCGAACGCCTCTCCGGCCCGTGCCGTCTGTTCGTACGGGTACGTCCGCACCCACCACTCGTCGAGGCCGAAGGCGGGAGTGTCGCCGGGCAGGAGGGCGGCGAGCAGGGCTTCGCGTGCGACGAGGTTGGCCTCGATGCGGACGAGGGTGGCCTCGTCGAAGCGGAAAGGCGCGGCTTGATGCGGGTTGAAGATCAGATCCGGGTGTAGCTCACGGAGCAGGTCGAGGCAACGCCGGTAGCCGCGACCGGCGCCGGGCGGGTTGCGGTTTCCGCAGCAGTAGTCGTCAATGCCGCAGGGCGAGAACGAGTCGCCGGCGAAGAGCATGCGCAGCCCGTGCCCTTCGGCGAGGAGACCGGCGCCATGGTGGGTCTGCCCCGGCCAGTGCAGGGCGGTGAAGCGGAACTCGTGCCAGTCCCAGGAGTCCCCGTGTCGGGTGGCGCGGGCGACAGGGCAGGGCAGAGGCGACTGCGCGGGCAGGCAGAATCGTTCCGGGTGCTCGATGACTTCGGCGAGGTGTTCGTCGGTGATGACCGGGCAGCCGAAGGCGCGCTGGAGTTCCGGCATGCCGTCCACATGATCGTCATGGTAGTGGGTGACCCAGGCGGCCTCGACGTGGCGGATGGTGCCGCGGGCCAGCCAGTCGCGGAGGGTCGTGACGGTGGCGCTGCGCGGACAGTCCAGCACCAGCGCGGCCCCCGAGTCCGACACCAGCGCCCATGAGGTGTAGTCCACGTTGCGGACGCATTCCGGCACAGGCAGCGTCGGCACCGGCGGCAGGCGGGCGGGCGTCGCGGGCAGACCGCCGGGGAAGTAGTGGTGGATGGACGAGACTTCAGAGTAGAGCGTGAAGAGTTCTTCGAGCCGCCCGCGGGTCAGACGCGTGGCCTCGGCCGGGGCGGCGACGGGCTCGCCGCGCGAGGGCACCAGCGTGTCCGCCCCGCAGTTGCCCAGCCGCTCCAACGAGCGGTACAGGGCCGCCCGCATGCCCACGAAACCGTGGTAGTCCCCGACCCCGAACCCCTCGCCCTTCTGCAGAGAGTACAGGTCAGGAACCTGGCCGGTGCCGCAGAGCACATCGCCGCAGAAGCAGACCCGCCGCCCCTCGACCTCGACCAGGTAGGAGACCGCGCCCTCGCTGGCCCCTGGGGTCGCCAGCACGCTCACGCGGAATCCCCGCCAGTCGAACGACTCGCCGCCCACGGCGTTGCGGTCGACGGTCAGCGACCACGGCAGCACGAGGGGGCCGGGCTGGAAGCGGTAGAGGTGCCAGCGCCAGCGGGGATCGCTCCAGTAGTCCTCAACCTGTTCGATCAGGCGTCGCTCGGCTTCGGGGACTACGAGCCGTGCGCCGCCGGCGATGAAACGGTCCGCGCCCATGAGGTTGAGGCGCCGGTGCTGGGTGGCCAGTATGCGCTCGACGCGCCGGATTCCGAGGGCGGTGAGACGCTCGGGCGTCACGCTGTCGCAGCAGTCGATCAGCCAGGCGCGGTCGCCGGACTGCAGGACGCCCGTGTTGACGGCGCCGCGCAGAATCAGCAGCCCCGGCTGCAAGACCGTTCCATCCGCGATGGGCATCTCGGGTTCGCTCCTGCCGGCCAAGCCCCCGGCGGCCGCCCGGGGCCGACTGCCGGCGGCGGCGGCCGGCACGGACGGCGCCGACCCGCGTACTGTAGCGCCGCGCCCGGCGGGAGCGAGAGGGATTGCCAGAAGCCCGCTCGCGGTATATCGTATGGCATTTTACCGACGGGTTGGCACGGCGGCCGACGGGTTCAGCAGGGAGAAGCCGGATGGACTGGTATTACGCGGACAACGGGGACAGCAAGGGGCCGGTGGCGCAGGAGCTGTTCGACCGGATGGTGAGCGAAGGCATCATCAGCCGCGACACACTCGTCTGGCACGAGGGAATGAGCGACTGGCGGCCGTACAGCCAGGTACACGGGGTGGCCACGGAGGGGGGCGGCGGGCAGTCCGGCACAGGCGCCGGGATGGGGGACGGCAGTCACCGTTGCTGCGAGTGCGACCGGTCATTCCCGGAGGCCGACCTGGTCGCCTTCGAGGGGCGCTGGGTCTGCGCCGGCTGCAAATCCGCGTTCTTCCAGCGGATTCGCGAGGGCGCGGCCCGGCCCGGCGAGATGGTGTACGGCGGCTTCTGGATCCGCTTCGGGGCGAAGCTGATTGACAATCTGATCCTCACCGCCGGCGCGGTCCTGTTCCTAGGGATTGCATTCGGCGTCGGCCTCGTAGTCTACGCGCCCCGGCTGCGTGGCGCCGAGGTCGAACCCGCCATCGTCCGCCTGTTC
>MVZH01000406.1 GCA_002068325.1 Lentisphaerae bacterium ADurb.BinA184
GCAACGGCCGGCCGGGCAGGCGCACGGAACGCGCGTCAAACCATCCGATGGCACAGCCGATCAACCCAGCCGGTCCCGGCCCCTTCGCGGAGGCCCCCCCGCCCTGCGGCCCGACGCGCGACTTCGCATGGTGCCTGCGCGCCTTGCCGCCCGCCGTCGGCGGCGCGTTCGCCCTGCTCGCCCTGCTCTCGTGGCTGCTGCGGCATCGGATCGCGGCCGGGACGTTGCCGCCCGTGGCCGCGATCCTGGCCGGACTGCTGCCCATACATGTGGCCGCGTTCGGCGTCTGCCTAGTCGCCGCCGCGGCTTCCGGCCCGGTCCTGCGCCGGCTCGATCTGACGCCGCCGCCCGGCCTCACGACGCTGGGTGCCGCGGCCGCCGCGGCCCGCCTGGTGGCGTTGTTCTACCCGTGCAGCCTCCTGTTGACGTGGCTGACCGCGTCCGCGCTGCAGGGGGTGGGCGTCGAGGTGGGTGTCTCGCCGTTTGTCGAGGTGTTTTGCGGAGTCCGCAACCGCTGGCAGATGGTGGTGGCCGCGGGCACGGCGCTGGTGCTGGCGCCGCTGGCCGAGGAGGTCGTCTTCCGCCTCATGCTGCACGAGGCGTTGACCGCGCTGCGGGTTCCGGCGGCCGCCGGGGTGGGCGCGGCGGTCTTCGTCTCCTGCCACGGGCTCCTGCCGGCGGCGCCCGCGCTCTTCTGCCTGGCGTTGCTACTGCAGTGGGCGCGGCGGCGCCACCGCACCCTGCTGGTCCCCGTCCTCATGCACACCCTCTTCAACGGACTGTCGCTCGTGCTGCTTCTGCTCTGCCCCGCGCCCGGGGCGGACATGGCCGCCGGGCGGGCCGCCCGCCTGGCCCCGCACCCGCTGCACGGCGTCCTCGCATGCCCGCGGCCCTCGGAGTCCCTGTCCCGAAGCAGACCTCCCGGCTGTTCCGAGAGGAGCCCTGCCCGCCAGGCACGATGCCCGGGCAACCCTGACGTTGGCTGGACGATGCGATGAGCGCCTGATGGCACGATGGTGTTCGATTGTGGCCATTGTCGTTGTCAGTGAGGCGTGAGCTGAACGGTTGCTGTAAGCCAGCCCAAGAGCCGCGCGAAAGGACACCCCATGGAACGGCTGCCCCTCCATCACCACCGCCGCGGACTGGCACGCACACGGCGCGCGCTGGCGCGGGGCGGCATCACCGTCGGCTTCGTCGGCGGCTCGATCACCGATCAGCGTCCTCGCTGCAACTGGCCGGAGCCGGTCGCCGCCTGGTTCGTCGAGGCGTTCCCCGGCGTCCGCCTGGCGGTCGAGAATGCCGCCATCGGTGCCACGGGCAGCGACCTGGCGGTCTTCCGTGCGCAACGGGATCTCATCGAGCGCGGCTGTGACCTTGTATTCATCGAGTTCGCCGTGAACGACGGTGGCGAACCGGCCGAGAAACGCATGCGGACCCGCGAGGGCCTCGTGCGCAAACTGCTGGCCGGCGAGGGGCGCGACCTGGTCATCACCTACACCTACGCCCAGGACATGTACGCCGACATGGCGGCCGGCCGGGTGCCCGCCACCATCGCCGAGTTCGAGACGCTCGCCGAGCACTACGACATCGGCTCCGTGTGGATGGGACTCCATGCCCTGCGCGAGGTGATGGCCGGCCAGATGCGCTGGGAGGAATGGCTGCCCGACGGACTGCACCCGCAGCAGCGCGGCAGTCTCAGCTACGGCCAGGGCGTCACGGCCTTCCTGGAAACGGAACTGCGCCAGCCCCGGGGCGGCCGCCGGCCGGGGGCGGCCGGACGCCGGCTCCCGGCGCCGCTGAACCCGCGGCACTGGCAGGCCGCCTGCGCCCTGCCCTTCTCAGCCGTCTCACTGAGCGGCCCGTGGATCGTGCGCCGGCACACTGGCCTGGTGTGGATGGATCAGGTTCTCGAGACCGCCGCGCCCGGCGCCAAGCTCAGCTTCACCTTCACGGGCAGAGGGCTGGCGCTCGGCTTCGACTTCGGCCGTAGCAGCGCCGAGTTCCGCTACTCGCTCGATGGCGGTGAGTGGCTGGCCTCGCGCCGCGACCGGCCCGGCTGGTGCGGGAACGAGGGATGGTACCGCCTCTTCACCGTGGCTGAGGAACTCGCCCCCGCGCCGCACCGCTTTGAACTCGAAGTCGTCCACGGCAACCAGCCGGACTGCACCGGCACGAACTTCCGGCTGGCCCTGATCGGAGTCATCCCGTGACCCACAGCGTTCCGCGCGCCGGTGCCGCGGCCTTCACCTTGATCGAGCTTCTTGTGGTCGTCGCGATCCTGGCGATCCTCGCGGCCCTGCTGCTGCCGGGGTTGCGCGGGGCGAGGCAACGCGCCGAGCTGATCCGCTGCCTGTCGGGGCTGCGCCAGGTGGCGGTCTACTGCCATGCCTACGCCGGCGACTTCGACGACCTGCCGTCGAATCTCGACCCCGCCAACGTCTTCTTCAACGACGCCGACGACCCCGGCGTTCCCGCCCGCCTGGGCGTCACCGCCGCGATGCGCGGACACTGGGTGGCCGCCCTGAAGGCCGGCGGCTACCT
Organism: Lentisphaerae bacterium ADurb.BinA184; assembly: GCA_002068325.1. Classification (GTDB taxonomy): domain Bacteria; phylum Verrucomicrobiota; class Lentisphaeria; order Oligosphaerales; family MVZH01; genus MVZH01. The sequence goes on from MVZH01000406.1 coordinate 2,542, forward strand.
GGACGACCGCGGCACCGACCGCTACGACCACCCCGCCG
>MVZH01000407.1 GCA_002068325.1 Lentisphaerae bacterium ADurb.BinA184
CCCCCTCGCCCGGACCCCAGTTGACGGCGGCGCCGCCGTTGGCCGTGGTGTTCTGCGGCGTCTCCGGCTTCCCCTTCGGCGGCAGGTTGCTGCCGACCGGGCCGCCAGCCTTGGCCGGATCGTTGGCGTTGGCGGTGCCGATGGTTCCGCTGACATTGTCGCCGGGGTTGGCGCCGGCCATGGCGCCGGCCAGCGAGTCTGTCCAGTAGCTGCCCCCTCCCGTCGTCGAGGCCACCGAGTTCTTCGGCCCCCACGCCACCTCGTTCGAGGCCGACGCCGAGGCGCCGACGAAGGGGATGTCCGGTTCGAAATCGTCCTTCAGCATGTTGGCAATGTCGTCGAGCATGCCGCCGCCATAGCAGCTGTTGAAGAAGACCTTGACGCTGGTAGGCGTCTTGCCGCTGTTGTTGATGGCATCCTTGATCATGTCGGCGAGCTGGTCGTCGCGCAGCTTGCCGTTCGACGTCATGATGGTCGAGTGCTGGCCGGCGCCCTGGTTGGCCGGCGGGTTGTCCGGCGGCTGCTGCTGCGCCCACAGGCTTGAGACGAACACGAATGACAGCCCGATGAACAGTCCAAGTCCAACCTGCAGCCGTTTCATCTCAACACCCCCTTTGGTTGAAGCCGTTGCGGACTCCGCACGCGGATGCGTCTCAACCCATCGGCCGGCCGGCAACGCCCGCCGGTCACTGCCAGCACTACACGAATACCCTACACTACGCCTTGGCCAAAAGCAAGCGGGGACGGCATCTTTCCGGGGCGGAACGACATGCAGAACCCGGCTCTGCAACCGGAGTGTGCAGGCTTCGGGTGTCAGGAAGCATCGTGTTCAACCACAGGGAGTTGCGTATTCCTGGAACATGAGCACTGAGACTTGGCGCCGGTGCCTGCAGGGGTCTTTCAGGCGCCTCGGGGCCCAATGACCGCATGGGGGTCGAGGGGCTGGCGTGGACAGGGGGCCTGCGTGTCCGCCGGACCTTGTCGGAGAAGCCGGCCTGCGGGTACGACGCGGACGGCACGGAGGCCGTCCCTCCATTCGCGACCCCACGGGCGAACGGCCCCTCCCGGCCGTGGCGCGCGTCCTTGACGAGCTGTCAGGGGTACGCTACAGTCAAGGGCATGCATGGGCGCACGGGCAACCTGCACCGTTTCACCCTGATCGAGCTACTGGTCGTGGTGGCGATCATCGCCGTCCTGGCGGCGCTGCTGCTGCCGGCGTTGCGGCAGGCGAAGACGAAGGGCACGATCGCCGCCTGCCAGGGCAATCTACGCGAGATCGGGGTTGGGGTGTTCATGTACCTGGGCGACTGGGATCGGCTGCCGCTGTTCACCAACGTCGGCAATGCCGCCGCCAACTGCCTGCGCAACTGGGCCGCGCGGGTGCCGACGGTCGGCGTCAACTACGACGGGCTGGGCCGCGTCTACGGGCAGGACTACATGCCCTCGGCGAAGACCTTCCTCTGTCCGGGCCGCACGGTCCACGGCACCGGCGGCCCGAAGACGGCGTGGACGTGCGACTACGTGATCGGCTGGTACAGCGGCGACGACATCGGGACGTGGTCGTCCCCGCCCGGCCTGCAGCTCATGCGCGGCGGCCAGCGCTACTGCCCGCGCGGCGGCGAATGGAACTGGACCGACATCTGGCCGCAGCCGTGGCCGGACTACTACTTCAAGTTTGCGCCGACCATCGAGCAGTACGTCGAGGAGTGGCTGCGGGGGCCGACGTTTGACCGTGCCAGCCCGCCGGGGGCGGTGCTGCTGGCCGCCGACGTCAAACTGTATGTTGGGGTGCCGGCCGGGGTGCCGCATGACGGCTACGCCAACTGCCTGCGCAGCGACGGCGGCGTGGTCGGCCTGCCCGACGCCTTTGGCACCGGGGAGACGGCCGCCCTGACCTACGGGGCGGCCAACGGGCTGCCGCACCACGAGTACGGCGAGCAGTGGTGGAAGTGGGCGGAGAGGAAGCTGCGCTGACGCGGCCGCCACAGCCGGGGCGGACCATCGAGGGCGGGTCTACCGGGGTGGGCACCGGGATCGGCGGCGCACTCGGTGTCGTCTGCCGCGGCGACGGCGGTCGCTCCGCTCACGGGGCCATGGCCTTCCAGTAGTCGATGGTTGCGAAGCCGTTGTACTGGTAGATCATGCGGTCGGCGCCGATCCACTCGGTGTGGCCGTCGCCGAACATGCTGTTCGACCCGCGGATGCGGCCGGGGTCGTGGCCGCCGCCGTTCCAGGGATTGGCGGGATAGGAGAGCAGGGGTTGCCAGTAGGGGGCCATCCAGGTCTCGGTGTAGTTCAGGCAGTTGAACAGGATCATGCTGTTCTCGAAGGGGCCGCTGTAGTCGTGGCCGCAGGGGTAGTTGCCGTCCAGCTTGAGGGTCAGCAGCCCGATGTACCGGCCGTAGCGCATCTCCCAGCAGATGTGGCTGGCCTTCATGTAGTAGTAGCCGAGGAAGCGGCCGCTGCCCGAGCCGGTCATGGGCGCCGCCCCCCAGGCGTCGGGATTGCTGAACCACGGCATCCAGTAGCTGCGCCAGTTGCCCTTGTTCCCGGCAAACAGCTCGGA
>MVZH01000408.1 GCA_002068325.1 Lentisphaerae bacterium ADurb.BinA184
GCTCACCCCGCCGGCTTCCCGGACAAGTTGAACCAGGTTCTTCGGCCTGAACGGTGCGGCCTGGCCTACTGCACCCCGCCCGTCTCCGGCTGTTCCAGCAGATTCAACCGGCGCCCCGCCTCGCACAGGGCCGGCGGCAGCGGCACCCACTCGAGTTCCGGCGGCGCCATCAGCTGGTTGAACCAGATCGCCTGTGCCTCCGTCCACGTCAGCACGCCCTTGCGCACCGCCTTGCGCAGCCAGCCGGGCATTGTCCTGCAGGTCAGCAGTTCGGCCATTTTGCGATCCTTGTGCGGGGGTTGAAGGACTGGCGCCATCGGCCGGCGCCATTGCCTTGGAGATGCGAGCCTGCAGATCGCTGTTCAGCCCCTCCCATCCGGTGCGCGGAATGTTGTTGGCAATCACGGGAGGCAGGCCGACGCGCCCGGCTACTGCGGCGCGCTCCGGCGTGCTCATGCTGTTCCATGCCGCCGCCGGGTCTTGCTGGGCGGCGCCAAGATCGCGCCCTTCCGGCTTCCACCCGTTTGCCGTCTCAGCATCCAGGCTGATGGTGAATGTGTCGTTCCCGTCGCGGGCAACGGCCATCTTGCCGTCGTCTGATACGCGGTCAATGACGTAGCCGCTACGCCCTGGCTTGCTCCATTTCTCCCCCGCAACAAAGCGCGCGCCCGCATCCTGTGCTGCTCCGGATAGCGGACCGGCTGCCTGTGGGGCAGCGTCCTGCGCGGTGACGGCCTGCGCAGCCGCCTGCATCTGCCCGGCCACGCCGGTATCAACGGCGATTGCCGCGCCGGCCGACAGCGGCCCGGCAGCCGGATCAATCCCCATGGCCCGGTGCGGCGGCTCGACGGCGCCGGTGGACTGCAGAATCTCATCGTCCGGCCCCATCACCGCCCGGTCGGCCTCCCGCTGCGCCTGAGCCTGGGCGGCCTGCGCCTCCAGGGCGGCCCGGCCATCGGGGGGCGAACTCTGCGGCACGGCAGCTTGATCCTGCTCCTGCTGCTGGAGCGCATCGAGCTGGGCGGCGTAGGCCTGGCGCACCAGCTCAAGACCAGCATTTACCGGTGGCTGTTCGGGCTGGCCTTGCTTGGCTGCCTCAAAATCGGCCCGCTGCTGGTAGATCCCGGCCGCTCTCGCTTCTGCCTCGGCTACCGCATTGGCGCGCTCTGCCTCTGCCTGCAGCATCTGATCGTTCGGCGTGCCGGTGTAGGTCGGCGCAGGCAGGGCCAGCGGCGGAGGGGTGGCAGGCGAAGCCGTCGGCGCCTGGTTAGGCCCCGACCCGGGCGCCTGTCCGGGCTCCGCCTTGGCCTGGGCGGGGCTGGTGGCGTACTGCCAAGCCTTCTGCCCGGCAAACATCGCGCCCGACTGGCCGACAGAAGACAGCGCTTCGAGCGCCGCATTCTTGGTGTCCCAATCGCCCGAGGCGAGGCCCTGGCCCAGGTATTCGCCGGCAAACTCCCCGGCCGGCTCAAGGCCCGCCGCCGTCGCGTTGCGGGCGACGTTGCCGACGCCCTGTTTCGACGCCTGATAGGCTGCATCGTTGGCGATAATCTTGGCGAACTCGTCCGACTGCGTGGCGGTCTTCACCGCCGCCTTGTCGGCCACATCCACCCCCATCTCGCTCAAGGCGCGCCCGGCCGCCGCTTTCCCCGGCCCCGTCAGCAGGAAGTGCGCGAGGCCGGCTGTTGCCGTATCTACTGCGCCGATCACGCCGCCCTTGATGGCCGTCTGCTTGAGCAGTTGGTCGCCGTTTGCGTCCAGGTACGCCCTCACCGCCGCGGTGTCGCGCGGGTCGATGCCGGCTTTCTGGATGGCGGTCTGGATCTGGTCGCCGCCCTCCACCAGCGCGTTACCCGCGGAGGCGCCGACCCAGCCGCCCGCAACCGCCCCCGCGGGGCCGCCGGCTGCGCTGCCCGCTGCTGCGCCGCCCACCATGCCGACCGTGGGCGCGATCATGTTGGGCACCTGCTCAACGATGCCTTCACCCATCGCGCGCAGGTCACGGCCCACCGCCTTCATGCCGGGGATGAAGCCCTTGGCCTCGTCGTAATCGCTCTTGACCTGCCGCGCCACGTTGCCAATACCGCCCAGCACGCCGTCGCCCTTGTCCCACGCCTCCATGAGCTTCTGGCCTTCGGGCCGGCTCGGGTTGGCTTGGGCATAGTCCGCTGCATCCTTGACGGTCTGCGCAACACCTTCCGTGTCGCCGCCGGCAAGTTGGGCGGTCATCTTCATGGACTGGCCGGCCTTGTTGAAGCCGCGCGCCAGCGGGCCATCAGTCTCCTTCCCGTAATTCGGATCAAGGAAGGGGTTGGCCGCAGCCTTCTGCTCAGGCTCGAGCCCGTAGTTCGGATCGAGGAATGGGTTTTTCTCAGCTGCCATTACCTGCTCCAAGGTAGCGGGCGGCGGCGCCCTTGCCATAGACGGAGTCGAACATCGCGGCCTGTTCGGGGTTCTTCTTCAGGGCCGCGATGTGGTTTGCAACCGGCTGCTGTCCTGCGCCTTGGGTGGGCCGCTCAACATCCAGCCCGGTTTGGTTGTTGATTACACGGCCGGGAACG
>MVZH01000409.1 GCA_002068325.1 Lentisphaerae bacterium ADurb.BinA184
CCGCCGTACTGGACCACGGTGTAGACTTTCGGCGGCGGCGGTTGCGGCACCGGCGGCTTGGGCGGCGGCGGTTGCGGCACCGGCGGCTTGGGCGGCGGCGGCTTCGGCGGGTCGCGGATCTCCTTGGGCTTGAAGTGCGGGGTGAAGGCAAAGGGATCGGCCAGCTCGTGCGAGGGCCGCAGGGCGGCGGTCGGGCTGACGAACTCCCAGGCGGTGAGGGGGTTCAGCCGGTTGACCGACGGCGGCGTCGGATCCGCCCCGCCGAAAACCAGCTTCCGCTCACCGAAGCCGAGCAGGATCAGGATGCCATACACCAGGAGACCGAACAGCACGAGGAAGAACAGCGTCTTCTCCCACTCGCGGGTCAGGCTGTGAAGATCGAGACGCATGGCCAGTACCCTTCACCCGCCGCGCGGCAGGGGCTGCGGTTTGCGCTCGGGCACGAACGCGATGTCGGCCCGAAGCAGGAAGACCGTCGCGCATTCGAGTTCGACCTCGAGCCGCCCGGGATCCTCGCCGTTGGCCGGCGGCAGCTTGCGGGCCTGCAGGCGGTTGACCGGCAGGAAGCGGTCGGTCTTCTCGATGGCCGTCAGGAAGTTGTGCAGGTCGGCCGGGGCGCAGGTGACCTTCATGCGCAACGGGCATTCGAGCAGGTACGGGGCGGCATCCCCGCCCTGCAGACAGTAGGCGCGCGGCGGCAGCAAGGTGACGTTGCCGAACTCCTGAATCTCAACCAGCCTCTCGTTCTCGTCCGCCGCCCCCGCGGGCGCCTCGGCCGGTTCGGGGCCGACCCGCTCGATGGGAACCTCGACGGGCACCAGCACCGGAACCAGGCGGTGTTCCTTCGCCGTCTTCATCACCGCCTCCAGCGTCCACAACTGAAGCATCAGCTGGTAGACGTACGGCGAGACCGAGTCCTCGCTGAGCCTGAGCACGTCCGGATGGAAGCGGTACCGCCGGTCTTCCGTCGTGCCCTCTCCGCTCAGCTCGTCGGCCACCTTGGCAAACTCCTCCTGGAAGTCCAGGCGCGTGACTTGGCTCACGAAGGTGGCCACCTCGCCGTCGTACTTGGTCAGCTTGTCCGCAAAGGTGGCATTGACCATGCGCCAGACCTGCTCCTTGCGGTCGCGCAGCTGCGCCTGCTGGCGCTGCTTGTCGCGGCGCAGGACGACCAGTTTGCCCTCGTCAACCGGCCAGCCGCGGGCCCGGATGCGGGCCGAGTCGTCGCGCACCTCCTGGGCCTGCCCGGCGACGCGCTGCTGGAACGGCCGCAGCACGTACAGGTACACGCCCCCGGCGGCCAGCAGGCAGGCGCAGAGGACGGCCAGCAGAACCTTGTGCGGCAACGGCCAGGTGTTCATTTCGGCGCCCCCCCCGCCGCCGGCGGCTCCTGGATGTCCACGCTCGCAAAGGGGAGACGCAGCACAAACCGCCGGAATCCGGCCGGCTTGTCAGAAGGCTCGTGCCGTTTGAAATACTCCACCCACGGCAGGAAGACGTCCTCGCGGCCGGCGCTCTCGGACTCCGGCATCAGGTCCACCCCGGCCAACAGGTCGGCGTCAGGATCCGCCGGCGGGTTCTCCTTCCCCGGCGGGGTGGCGGCGGGGTCGGGCGGGTTGAGCGCGGCGACCAGGCTCTTGATCAGGCGGTAGGGCTCCTTGGCGTCATGCGTCGTGTAGACCGCGGCGACCATGCTGCGGACCGGTTCGAGGTCGGTGACCACGACCCGGTTCGGGAAGGGATCGCCGGCGGCCGCCGTCACACCCCCGCCCGCCGTGGCCGCCCCGCTGAACGGATCAAAGCCACTGCCCGCCCCGCGGCCGGCCCCGGCCCCGTCGGCCTTCGGCTTGCCGGCATGGAAACTGCGTTCGTCGGCGACGTAGATCACCCATCCCTCGGGGTGGCCGGACTCGCCCAGCATCCGCTCCTTCGCGCGCTGCAGCTTGGCGACCGAGCGCAGGAAGCGCTGGGCGTGGTTGCCCTTCTCGACAAACGGGATGAGCACGCGCTGGTGGAACTCGATGTCCTGCTGGCTGGCCTCGAGGTCGGGCACGATCCGGTTGCAGTTGCGCAGGTGTTCGAGCTCGCGGTTCACGGTGGCCTGCCGTTCGGTCAGGTTCCGGTAGGCGCTCACTTCGAGCAGCCCGGCGAAAATCACCAGCAGGGCCGCCGCCGCCGCCAGGAAGGGGAAACGCGCCCGCCGATGACGCTGCACCCGAACCCGCTGGGTGGACAGGCTGATGCCGGCCTGCGACAGCCCGAGCCCGTGCAACGCCAGCCCGTAGGCGGTCAGCAGACGCGGCTCAGGCGGTCGCCCCGGGCCGTCCGCCGCCCCCAGCACTTCCGCCGGGCAGGCGAAGGCCCGCGCCAGCGACGCGTCCAGCCCCGCCAAGTGCGCCCCGCCGCCCGAGAGGATCACCTTGCTGAACTGCTTGCGGCCGATCTCGGGACGCTCCTCCGACCGCCACGTCTCCAGCGCATTGCGCAACTCCCGTTCGAGAAGCGACGCCGCAACCCCGGCCGGTACGCCGCGCCCGCCCG
>MVZH01000410.1 GCA_002068325.1 Lentisphaerae bacterium ADurb.BinA184
GGCGACGGCGGGGGGCGTGTAGCCGGCCGGCAACCAGCCGGGGGGCGGGTTCCGGACAAAGGCCGCCACGGCGACGTTGACGACGAGGAAGCCGACCCCCAGCACGGCAAAGACGTTCACCAGGTTCCCCGCCGTCCGGGCCATGAGAAACGGCGCAATGACCTTGGACATCAGGAGGGCGCCGAAGCCGAACCCCATCACGACCATGCCGGTGGCGAACCCCTTGCGGTCCGGAAACCACTTCGCCACGCATGCCACGGGGGTGACGTAGCCCAGTCCGAGGCCGGTTCCGCCGACCACCCCGTATCCGAAGTAGAGGAGGGGCAGGGAATGCAGGCGGAGGGCCTGCGCGCCGAGCAGGTAGCCGGTGCCGAACAGCAGCCCGCCGAGCACCGCCAGGCGAGTCGGCCCCGTGCGCGGCAGGATCATGCCGCCCACGGCCGCGGCCAGCCCGAGGAAACAGATGGCCAGGCTGAACGCCCACGCGACCTGGCTGTTGGTCCACTGGTAGGTCTCGCACAGCGGGGTCTGGAAGTAGCTCCAGGCATAGACGGTCCCCAGGCACATCATGAGCAACGTTCCCATGGTGGCCACCAGCCAGCGGTTGAGGGGCTTGTTCAACGAGGATGCCTCCCGGACAGAGGGTGGGTATTCAAGGCTCGATGTTCACAAGTCAGGCGGCGGGTCGGGGTTCACTCGCCCTTAGGGGCAGGGGCAGGGGCGGGAGCAGGAGCGGGGGCAGGCGGGGCGGCCGCCTCCTTCTCCATCGCCGCCAGTTGCTCCTTCAGCTTGGGGAGGGCGGCGGTGAGGCTCTTGGTCTGGGGGTGCTCGGGGTGAGTCCCAATGAAATCCTCGAAGATCTTGAGCAGTCCTGCCACGTAGAAGCGCTGGGCCTCCGCCTCGGAGGTTGCGGCCTCCTTCTTCTGCGCTTGGTCCTGGAGGGCGGCAATCTGTTTCTCAAACGCTTCGACGGCCTCCTGCGCACGGATTTCGGCGAGCACGCCGGGGTCGGCGCGAAGGGTCTCAAGCTGGCCGGCGATCTTCTCGGTGCCGGGGATGCCGCGATAGAGGTCGCCGACTGTGCCCAGGGCGTTGTACTTGGCGAAGCCGGCCAGGCTCTCGGCGTGGGCGAGGCGGCCGGCGAGGTTGTCGGTGATCATGCCGGCGGCGGCCTTGGCGCGCTCGTCCGGCATCTGGGCCAGCGCGTCATACGCCGCCTTGAGATCGCGCTTGCGTGCCGCTTGGAGGGCGACGGACGCCTCCGGGTAGTGCTCGCCGGCGGCCCGGAACAACGCCGCCTCGAACTCCGGGTGCATCGGATGGCCGGCCCACGCCACCTTGCCGGAACGGTCCACCACGGCGGCGAAGGGGATGCCGCGGTAGGACAGCCCCGTCGTGCCGCCGTCCACCCCGACGTAGTACGCCATGCCCATCGAATGCGCGAACGGCTTGACCTTATCAACCGGCTCCTTCGACAGCCCGATCACCGGCATGCCGAAGGGCTCGACGCGCTGCGCCAGGTCGCTGAGATGCGGGATGGTGCGCCGGCAAGGCCCGCACCAGGTGGCCCAGAACTCGATGACGTACGGCCGGCCGGCCAGCTGGGCGGGGTTCAGCGACTTCGCAGTGACCCACTGCTCGACCTTGATGGACGGCGCGTCCCTGCCGATGTTGGGGTTGGGCGGCTCCTGCGCGCTCGCGGCCGACAGTCCCAACACGCATCCCAGCCCCAAGACGATCCACGTTCTGTTCACAGCGGCGACCTCGCGTTTGACTCTCGACCCGACGGTTGCGGACCTCGCAGAAGACCCTCAGCGGGCAGGGGCATGGGTGGGGGCACGGGAGATGCGGAATGGATCATGATGCCAACCGGCCGCCTTGCGCCCGGAAGGCCAAGGGTAGAGCACGTTTTTCGAGCCCCTGTGGGATGCCTGTGCCCCGGAACGGTCTGTAGGACAGGTCTCACCCCGTGAAGGTTCCCGGCCGGGGTTGCCGCGCGGCCGTCCGCGTCGTATGGTAACGCCAGCCCGACCAGGACGTCCGTGTGGCCGTTCGGTCGGCCCCAGGAGGCGACGTCATCATGGGTGGCAAGACGCGGGTGGCAGTTGGGCTGGCAGTGGTTGCATCGGCGTTGGGGATGACCGGCTGTCTGGCGCCGGACATCTCGGAGTCCTCGTTTCGCGGGGCCGACGGGCGGCCGATCAACGTGATCACGTCGGTGGCCGAGTTCGACCGCGGGGTGCTGGGGGGGGCGGGGCCCCAGGTCGTGGTGTTCTATTCGCCGACGTGTCCCCACTGCGGCGGCCTGATCCGCAAACTGCCCGAGGTGGTGGCGCAGAACCCCGGCGTTGACTTCTGCGTTGTCAATGTCTACGACCTGCCGGACTTGGGCGCGCGCGAGGGCGTCACCGGCGTGCCGACCACCATCGGCTACCACCACGGCCGCGAGTTCGGACGGTTCACGGGCAACCGCTCGGCAAAGTCCTTCGGCAACTGGCTTCACGGCGGGGCAAGGGGGCGGCAGCA
>MVZH01000411.1 GCA_002068325.1 Lentisphaerae bacterium ADurb.BinA184
GAGCCGGCGGGCCAGGGCGTTGGTGCGGGTGTAGAACTCGTGGTCGTCGGCCGACTCGTTGATGCGCACTCCCCAGAGGATGATCGCGGGGTGGTTGCGGTCGCGCCGGATCATGGCTTCGACGTCGCGGCAGGCCAGCGCCTTCCAGGCGGCGTCGCCGATATGCCCCCAGCCGGGGATCTCCTCGAAGACGAGCAGCCCGATCTCGTCGCAGCGGTCGAGGAAATGCGGCGACTGCGGGTAGTGGCTGGTGCGCACGATGTTGCATCCCAGCTCGTGCCGGAGGATGTCGGCATCGCGCCGCTGCAGGCGGGCCGGGGCGGCGCCGCCGATGTAGGGGAAGGTCTGGTGCCGGTTGAGGCCGATGAGCTTGAGCGGCCGTCCGTTGAGCACGAACGGGCCTTCCTTCGTGAACGTCGCCTCGCGGAACCCGAAGGCGGCGTCGAGGGCATCGAGGCGGCGCCGGCCGTCGAGAAGCACCACCCGCGCCCGGTAGCGCTGCGGCGCGTCGAGTTCCCAGAGCGCGAGGCCGGCCAGGCCCGTCAGAGTCAGCTCGACCTCCGCCGCGCCCGCGGCCGGGACTACGCAGGGCACCTCGGGGCCGGTGGCCAGGCGTCGGTTGCGGAGATCGCAGAGTTCGAGCCGGGCGGCGCCGTGCCAGTCGGCGGCGCCGGTGTTGCGTATCGTGGCGGTCGCGGTCAGCGTCTTGCGCGCCGCCAGCGGCTGCGGCGTGCGGACGGAGAGGTCTTCGAGGTGGCAGGCGGGCACGAGGCGCAGGTGCACGTCGCGGTAGATGCCGCCGAAGGTCTGGTAGTCCATCACGTGTCCGCAGGGCGGGATGTCGTCGTGCAGGCGGGCGTCCACGCACACGGCGATGAGGTTGTCCGCCCCGTCGCCCCGACGCAGGAAAGGCGTCACATCGGCCGAGAACCCGACATAGCCGCCGCGGTGTGTCGCCGCCTGCCGGCTGTTGACGTAGACCTCGGCCACCATCATCACGCCGTCAAAGTCGAGGAAGACGCGGCCGTCCCCCAGGCCGGCGGGCGTGGGCAGAGGCCGGAAGTACCACGAGACGATGTGCGAGCGCGATTCGGAGAATCCGTTGGCCGGCAGCGGCACGTTCTGATGCGGCAGGGTCACGGCCATCCAGCCGCACCGCGGACAGCGCGGCGCGGCGCCGGGTGCATCGCCCTCGGGGATGAAGCGCCAACCATCATTCAGAAGCCGCGTCTGTCGTTGCATGGACCGTGTTCCTCTCAGATCCCGGCGTTGATCGCATACAGCCGGGGTTCGGCATGTCCTCCGCGGGCCAGCCGCACGCGCAGGCGCACCGTCTGCCCGGCAAGGGCGGCCAAGTCAGGGCCCGGCCAGCTCACCCGGCACTCCAGCCCGTCCGGGGCCGCGAGCCGGCCGGCACGGTCGCCGGAGAACGCCGGAAGCAGCGCGAAGCGCTCGTCGGCGACCTCGACGCGCATGCCCCCGGCGCCGTCGGCGTTCAGCGACACCTGGGCGCCGCGGGGCAGCGTCAACGGCACCGTCCACACCGAGCCGTCGGCAGCCTGGGGGAACAGTCCCAGGGCGCCCCAGCGGTCGCGGGGAAGCGTCGCGAGGGCGACCTCGGCGTAGTAGTCCTTCACGTCGGCGGTGTTGGCCCAGCGCCCGTGGTAGATCAGGGTTCTGTCCCCCACGTTCAGGATGCCGTTGCCTTGGCAGAGGATGCGGCCGTGCGCAACGCCCGGCGGCAGGGCCGCGCACGGCGACTCGTCACGGTGCAGCCAGACGTGTCCTTTCACCGGCTCGCGGAAGTGCAGCCCGTCGTTGGAGATCACCAGTCCAAAGTCGCCGCTCGTCGCGCCGAAGCCGAACCAGTCCTTGTCCTCCAGGCGGGGCCGGTTGTGCCACAGGCCGTACAACCCGACGCAGACGTTCCCGAAACTGGCCGCCCCCACGCCGATGTGCACCTGCTCGTAGGGCTTGTCACAGCCACGCGCCGCCGGGTCAGACGGCTCCGGCAGAAGAAAGGACTCGCCGTACTCCTGAAGCCAGTGCTCGAAATCCGGGGAGACGACGGCAAACCCCTGCCGTCCCGACGCGTGGCCGCCCTCGCCGGCCAGCAACATCTGTCCGGCGATGTAGTAGAGGCCGCGGAAGCGGTAGAGGGAGGCCTGCTCGAGGAACCCGTCGAAGGGCAGCCGCGGCCCGTCGGTCCACGCCAGTCCGTCCGGGCTGGTGGCCGTGCGGACGGTCCAGAAACCGCGTTCGGGCACCCAGTCGTTGTAGACCATCTTGTAGCGGCGGCCGGCGTCGGGGTCCTCGTCGTCCCGGATGACGTGCACGCCCTCGTTCACCGCGGCGTCGAGGCGGATGATGTTGTTGTCGCGCCGCCCCCGCCACTCGACCTGCCCGAGGCCGGGCCTGATCCAGTGCACCCCGTCCCCGCTCTCAGCGTAGCAGACCGGGCCTTCGCGCAGATCCCCCAGCAGAGGAACCCCGGCCGGCCCCCCGCCACGGTCCCAGTGGCAGG
>MVZH01000412.1 GCA_002068325.1 Lentisphaerae bacterium ADurb.BinA184
CCGCACCGCCGGCGCCGTCGCCTTCTTCATGCTGATCACCATCACCATCGAGCGCAAGACCGCCATCGGCGCCGAGGCCTCGATCACGTCGCTGGTCAAACTCACGCCCCACCGCGCCCGCCGGCTGGCGGATGGACAGGAACTGGACGTCGAGGCCCTCTCGCTGGCCGTCGGCGACGTCGTCCGCGTGCGCCCCGGCGAGAACTTCCCGGCCGACGGCGTCGTCGGCAACGGCACCAGCTCCGTCAACCAGGCCACCATCACCGGCGAATCGTTGCCCGTGGACAAGAACGCCGGCGACGAGGTCTACGCCGGCACCCAGAACCTCACCGGGGTCATGGACGTGCGCGTCACCCGCGTCGGCACCGACACCACCCTGGGCAAGGTCCGCGAGCTGATCGTGGCCGCCGAACGCTCGCGGCTGCCGTTCATGCGGATGATCGACCAGTACGCCGGGTTCTATACGCCGACCATCCTCATGCTCGCCGCCCTGGTCTGGTTCGTCACCCAGGACCTGAACCGCGTCATCGCCGTGCTGATCGTCGCCTGCCCGTGCGCGCTGATCGTCGCCACCCCGTCGGCCGTCATCGCCGCCGTCGCCGCCGCCGCCCGGCTCGGCGTGCTCATCAAGGACGTCTCACACATCGAGCTGGCCTCCCGCATCAAAGCCCTCATCTTCGACAAGACCGGCACCCTGACCGAGGGCAACCTCGAAGTCGCCCGGCTCCAGGCCGCCGACGGCGTCGAGCTGGCCGAGCTGCTCACGGTCGCCACCTCGACCGAATGCCACAGCAACCATCCGGCCGCCGAGGCCATGCGCCGCCTCGCCAAGGACGCCGGCATCACCTGGAACGACCCCGCCGACTACCAGGAGGTGGCCGGCCGCGGCGTCCAGGCCCGTTTCGGCAACGACGTGTGCCGGGTCGGCCGCCAGACTTGGCTGGCCGAGAACGGCGTCGCCCTCGACCCGCTGCTCGCCGCCATGAAGAGTGAGGAACGGGAAGGCATGAGCGTGGTCTTCGTGGCACGCAACCAGCGGGCGCTCGGATGGATCGGACTGCGCGACGCCCTGCGCGGCGCCGCCCCGGAGGCGGTCGCGCAACTGAAGGGACTCGGGGTCAGGCACTGCGCCATGGTGACTGGCGACAACGAGTCCGTCGCCCGCCAGGTCGGGGCCAAGGTGGGCATCAGCGAGATCCGGGCCGGTTGCCTGCCGCAGGAGAAGGTCGCCTTTGTCGAGCAGCTGCGCCGGCGCGGCGGAGTCGTGGCCTTCGTCGGCGACGGCGTGAATGACGCCCCGGCCCTGGCCGCCAGCGACATCGGCATCGCCATGGGCGCGATCGGCAGCGACGTGGCCGTGCACAGCGCCTCGGTCGCCCTCATGAACAATGACCTGCGGCGCATCCCGTTCCTGGTCTGGCTGTCCAAGCGCGCCCGCACCGTCATGATGCAGAACCTCTTCATCGGGCTGGTCTTCATCGTGCTTGGACTCTACCTGGCGGTGGCCGGAGTCGTCACCCCGGTGATTGCGGCCATCCTCCACAGTGCAGGAACCATCATCACGCTCTTCAACAGCGCCCGCCTGGTGAGGGCCGGTGAGCATCTCGAAGCCCCCACGCCGGCCCCCCAGGACAAGACGGCAAGAGTCCCGGCATGATTTCGCCATTCCGCTGCATCCTCCTTTTCTCTTCTTGCCATTTTCTATCTGCTATCTCCGATCTGCTATCTGCGTTCCGTGCCACCGTCGCTCCCAACTGAACCCCGGCGCCACCGCACACCGTGACTCCCACCCCTGACAACCTGATCGTCGAGGCCCGCGGCCTCACCAAGGTGTTCCGCGACTTCTGGGGCCGCCCCAAAGCGCGCGCCGTCAACGGCATAGACTTCTCGGTCACCCGCGGCCAGGTCTTCGGCCTGCTCGGCCCCAACGGCTCCGGCAAATCCACCACCGTCAAGCTCCTCCTCGGCCTGCTCTACCCCACGCGCGGCAAGCTCGTCGTCCTTGGCCAGTCCCCCCGCCACGTCGAGACCAAACGCCGCATCGGCTACCTTCCCGAGGAATCCTACCTCTACCGCTACCTGACCGCCGCCGAGACGCTTGATTTCTTCGGCGCCCTCTTCGGCATCCATCCCGACGAACGCTCCAAACGCACCGGGCAGCTCCTCGAAATGGTCGGCCTCAGCGCCGCCCGCGACCGCGCCGTCGGCGAGTTCTCCAAGGGCATGGCCCGTCGCATCGGCCTCGCCCAGGCCCTTGTCAACGACCCCGAGCTGGTCATCCTCGATGAACCCACCTCGGGCCTCGACCCCATCGGCTGCCGTGAGGTCAAGGACGTCATCCGCCTCCTCGCCCGCCGCGGCAAGACGGTCATCCTGTGCAGCCATCTGCTCGCCGATGTCGAGGACGTGTGCGACGACCTCCTTGTGCTCTACGGCGGCCGGGTCTGCGTCGGCGGACGCCTCGACGACATCCTCACGATCGAGGATCGCACCCGCATCACCGTCCCCCGCCTCCC
>MVZH01000413.1 GCA_002068325.1 Lentisphaerae bacterium ADurb.BinA184
CACCGGCGCGGCCGGGGCATAGTGCGCCAGCAAGGTGCCGGAGGCTTTCGGATCGGGCGCGCCGAGCGCGGCCCCGTCGCGCAAGGGCTGCCCGCAGGCCGCCTCGACCTGGGCCCGGCTGATGCCGCCCGGCCGCAGCAGAACGGGCGCACCGCGGGTGCAGTCGACGATGGTGGACTCGATGCCGACGTCGCAGGCGCCGCCGTCGATCACCAGCAGCGCGTCGCCCATGCCCGCCTGCACATGGGCGGCCGTGGTCGGACTGACCCGGCCGAACGGGTTGGCGCTGGGAGCGGCCAGTCCAAATACGCCCTGGGCCGCACAGGCGCGCAACACCGCCTGTGCGACGGGGTGCGACGGGCAGCGCAGCCCGATCGAGTCCTGTCCGCCGGCGGCTGCCGCACCCACACCGGGGCGCCGGGGCAGGATCAGCGTCAGCGGACCGGGCCAGAAGGCGTCGATGAGGCGGCGTGCGAAGTCGGGCACGTTCGCGGCGAAATGATCCACGCCCGAGGCGTCGGCCACGTGCACGATCAGCGGGTGGTTGGCGGGCCGGCCCTTGGCGGCAAAGATCCTGGCCACAGCCGCATCGCTGCCCGCGTCGGCGGCCAGGCCGTACACGGTCTCGGTCGGCAAGCCGACGAGTTCGCCGGCCTTCAGGGTTTGCACCGCCGCGGCGATCGCGTCCGGGGAACGGCCGTCAAGCAACATGAAAAACGCGCCCGCGGTTCAGAACGCGGGAATCCCCAGCAGCGACGCCGCCTGCAAGGCGGTGGCCCGAACGCCCTCGACGTCGGTGCCGGTGATGTTCAGGTGGCCCATCTTGCGGCCCTTGCGCGCATCCAGCTTGCCATACAGGTGCAGGTGCGTGCCCGGCAAGGCCAGCACCTCGCTCCAGGCCGGAGTGATGGGCCGTCCGGCGGCGTCGAACCACAGGTCGCCGAGCAGGTTGAGCATGATGGCGGGGCTGTGGTGGCGCGGGGGCACCAGCGGCAGGCCGGTGAGCGCGCGCACCTGCAGTTCGAACTGCGAGACGTCGCAGGCGTCCAGGGTGTAGTGGCCGCTGTTGTGCGGGCGCGGCGCTATCTCGTTGACGACCAGGCTGCCATCTGCGAGGACGAAGAATTCGATGCAGAGCACACCGACGTACTGCAGCTCCTGCGCTATTGCTTTGGTAGCTGCAACTGACCGATCCACGCTGGGAAGGGGCAGATTTCCTTCAAAAACCTGGGTTACAGCCAGGATTCCGTCGCGGTGCAGGTTCAGTTGCGGATGGAAGTGGACCATGTCGCCGTTCCAGCCGCGCGCGACGATCACCGAGCATTCGGCCGCCAGCGGCAGCATTTTCTCGAGCACGCAGGGCACGTTCTTGAGCGCATCCCAGGCCGCGGCCAGCTCGGCGCGCGTGGCGACGCGGATCTGCCCCTTGCCGTCGTAGCCCAGGCGCGCGGTCTTCAGAATCCCCGGGAACAGATCAGCCCCGGCGCCGCTCCCGTTGGGGCTGGCATCGCCCGGCGCGGCGCTCGGCGCGGCGCTCGGCGCTTCAATGATCGCGGCGAGCTGCTCCGGCGTCTCGATCACGGCATAGGGCGCCACGGGCACGCCGCAGCGCTCGAAATGGGCTTTTTCCTTGATGCGGTTCTGGGCGATTCCCACAGAATCGGCGCCCGGAGCCACCGGGCGGTGCGCCCCCAGCGTGAACAGGGCCGGCGCCGGCACGTTCTCGAACTCGGTGGTGATGGCGGCGCAGCGCTGAAGGAGCTGGGCCAGGCCCTGCTCGTCCAGGTAGTCGGTCTGGATGTGAAAGTGGCTCACCAGCCCGGCCGGGCTGGCCGGGTCCGGATCGAGCACCGCGGTGAAATAGCCCATGGCCTGGGCGGCCTGCACGAACATGCGCCCGAGTTGCCCGCCGCCCATCACGCCCAGCGTGGTCTGATGGCCGGTGGCCGTGGTGCCGGGGAGGATGACCTGGTTCATACGGGAGGTAGCGTCATGGCGCGCGCCGCTTCGGTCTGCGCGGCGCGGAAAGACTGGAGCCTGGCCCGCAAGGCCGCATCTTCGTTGGCCAGCATGGCCACGGCAAACAGCGCGGCATTGGCGGCCCCTGCCACGCCGATGGCGAAGGTGGCCACCGGCACGCCTTTGGGCATCTGCACGATGCTGTGCAGGGAGTCCACCCCCGACAGCGCTTTCGTCTGCACCGGCACGCCCAGCACCGGCACCACGGTTTTGGCCGCGATCATGCCCGGCAGGTGGGCTGCGCCGCCCGCGCCGGCGATGATGGCCTTGAGCCCCCGCCCGGCGGCGCCCTCGGCATAGGCGAACATGTCGTCCGGCATGCGGTGGGCCGACACCACCCGCGCCTCGAAGGGGATGTCGAATTGTTGGAGAATCTGGACTGCGTGCTGCATGGTGTCCCAGTCGGAACTGGAACCCATGACCACGCCGATGAGCGCTTGAGTCATTGGGGGCTTTTCGAAGGAATGTTGAATTTTAAGGTTTCACCCGGATT
>MVZH01000414.1 GCA_002068325.1 Lentisphaerae bacterium ADurb.BinA184
GGGTCTCGTCGCTGCCGCCGCCCGTGTAGGAGACGTGCAGGCGATACCAGCCGGTGACGATGCTGTCCCACAGGCGCGCCGGGGTCTCGCTCGAAGTGAGGATTTCCCAGGCGTAGGCGCCGCCCACGCCGGCGTCGGCGTCGTACCAGGTGTCGTATTCCGTACGCAACCCGTCAACCAGGGTTCTGCCGACCTGGTTCCTGTCCATGACGAGGATCGGTGCGGCGGCGCCCGGGGCGTAGAACTCGATGCGGCTGACGGTGCTGTCGGTGTAGACTTCGAGGTCGAACCGGTAGGTCACATCCCCGTCCGTCGAGGTGTAGCCGAAGTCACGGCTGCGGTACAGCAAGACTTGATAGACGTGATCCGCCACCCCTGCGCGGCCCGACGGCGCAAGGCCCGCCGGCCGCGGCCAGTGCAGCCGGGCCTGGGCGGGAAGAACCGCCACGAGGGCCGCAATGGCCCAGACACAGCGGCGAGTGCAGAGTGCGCGCATCTGGCTTCCTTCGCAGAGGCCGGCCCGACTGGGGCACGAACGGACCGCGGCCACACGGGCCGTCGCGTCAGTTCGAACCCACATGGGGAGGGGTGGAATGACGCGGGCGGAACGCCTGGCTGCGGGCCGCGTCCCACAGCGCACCCCGTCTCTCCCGCCAGCGTGGCCTTGCGGGGTGACAGGCAACGCCTCTGGCCGTACACCCCCCCTGTCCCCTGCCGTCTGACGACCGGCCGGAAGCGGGGCCGGCAGCCGGCGCCCTACACGCGTCTCCGGCTTGGACGGCGGAGCGCGAGGGCACTGATGCCGCTAAGGAGGCAGGCCAGCCCCATCGGCTCAGGCACAATGTACTGAATGATGACCGTGCTGCCGATGTACGGCACGATCGTCTCGAGATGCGTCTTGCCGCCGGTCACGTACAGACTGTACTGTTCCGCCGCGGCGGAGACGTTCAAAATCCGATCTCCCGTCCCGATGAAGTAGGGAAGGTCGGAAGCCGGGGCCGGGCTGGTGTGCGAGGCGGAATCCGTTGCGACGATGGCCGTGATGCGGCCCGAGGTGCCGCCCCAGTCGGTTGCCCCGTCGTAGACGCCAGTGACGGAGCTGGCCCAGTCGAAGGAGGGCGTCGCGCTGGCAATCGTCGTGCTGTCCCATGGCCGGGTCAGGCTCACCAGGCTGCTGATGCCCGTGAACGAGAAGGTCGTCGTTCCAGCATACTCCGTGTCTGTGTTCTCGAAGCCCACCCAGGACGCCGTCCCCCCGAGGACGTCATTGCTGAAGAAGGCCGTGAGCTGGAAGCGGATCTCCTGCAGCTGCCGGCCGCCGTAGGCAGACGGGTCGTACTGTTCGACGGTTATTGCTTCGGGACCCCACGCCGGGTCGAGCGCAAGCACGGGAACCGTGAACTCCTGCGTTCTGACGACGACCGTGGCGCGGGTGGCCAGCGGCACCAACAGGGCCGCGACCGCCAGCGCCGCGCCCAACCGGCAAAGCGCCGCACCCGCCAGGCATGGGTTGGCAGTCTCAGCAGGCTGCATCACGGTGGGTATGGATTCCCGTTCCATGGGCAGAAGTCCCGACGGGGTCCCGGCCGGATCCCTACGTCGAATTGCCTCGACAGAGGCCGTCGTGAGATGGGCAGTATAGGCTGTCATGGGAGCGATGCAAACCGGTGATGGCGATTCCCGTTCTTGGACGCGCAACTCCTACCTTCGGCCGAGGCCAGGCACCGTCGCCGGGTCTCCGAGCAGGTTGTAGGCGGCCGCCGCCTGGCGGGCCGTCTCGGTGTCAGGCTCCGCAAGAAGGAACTCCCGCACCGCCGCCAGCATCGCGTCGCCGAGGCGCGGATTGGCCGGATCGAACAGCGCCGACAGGAAGCGGGCGCCCAGCACGCGCGACTGCGCGTTGTGCGCCAGGGTGCTCGGGGCCCAGACCGCGACGCAGCCGCCGCCGGTGTGGCGGATGAGGGTCTCCGCCAGGCAGTCCTTGCCCGGCTGGCCCGCTTCGCCGGCGACGCAGGTGCCGGCAAAGAGGATCGGCAGACGCTCGGCGTTGGCCATCTCGGCGACCTGGGCCGACGTGAGAAGCCCCTCGCGGCTCAGGCGGTCAAAGCCGCCGTGGCCGAGGTAGGAGATGACGCGGGTGCCCTCCGCGAAGGCCTCCCGCAGCGAGGTTCTGGCCAGGTCGTAGCCGAGTTCGTCCGCGTAGATGCGCGCCACCGTCCGCCCGGCGGGCAGCACGGCGCCCATGGCGTCGCTGTCCGTGGTGAAATCGCCGCCGTCGTCGGGCGAGTCGGCGAGGAGCGCAAGGTCCTGTCCCCACGGGGTGGCCGGGGCGGTCTCGAAGGCGACGATCTTGGCGACGATGGCGGCGAGGTCGGCGGCCGAGAGCGCCGGCAGGCGTCCGACCGCCAGCTCCGGCCGTCCGTCGTCATCCAGGACATCGGCGTAGAAGGCATCCGAAACGGCCAGCCCGAAGGCGGTCTGCACCAGT
>MVZH01000415.1 GCA_002068325.1 Lentisphaerae bacterium ADurb.BinA184
GACATTGACCGGCTGTCGCGGCGCACGCCGTGCATCTGCAAAGTTGCGCCCAGCTCGCCTTTCCACATGGAGGACATCAGCCGGGCGGGCGGGATTCCGGTGATCATGGCGCGGCTGCACCGGGCCGGGCTGATCCACGGCGGGTGCCGCACGGTCAGCGGCGACACGGTGGACAAGCAGTTGCGCGTCAATGATATACACAGTGGCGGCGCGGAGGTGGCCGAGGAGGCGCGGCAGCGCGCGCTGGCCGCGCCGGGAGGACAGTTCTGCCTCAGCGGGTTTGCGCAGTCCGCAACCTATCCGTCGGTGGACGCCGACGTGGCCGGCGGGGCGATCCGCGACTTTGACCATGCCTACTCGAAGGACGGCGGGCTGTGCGTGCTCTACGGCAACCTCGCCCAGGACGGCTGCATCGTCAAGACGGCGGGGGTGGATGCGGCCCTGCTCCGGTTCACCGGCACCGCCAAGGTGTGCGACTCGCAGGAACAGGCCGTCGAGCTGATCCTCGGCAACACGGTGCAGCCCGGCGACATTGTGGTGATCCGCTACGAGGGCCCCAAGGGAGGCCCCGGCATGCAGGAGATGCTCTACCCCACCTCCTACCTCAAGGCGCGCCACATCGACAAGCAGTGCGCGCTGATCACCGACGGGCGCTTCAGCGGCGGCACCTCGGGCCTGTCCATCGGGCACGTCTCCCCCGAGGCGGCCGCCGGCGGCAACATCGGGCTGGTCGAGAACGGCGACGTGATTGACATTGACATCCCGAAGCGGACCATCAACGTCCGCCTGTCGAAGCGTGAGCTGGCGGCCCGGCGCCGGCGGATGCTGGCCGCGGGCGCCGACGCCTTCCGGCCGAAGCGCGAGCGCCGGGTGTCGGAAGCGCTGCAGGCCTACGCGCTGATGACGACCTCGGCGGCGAACGGGGCGGTTCGCGACATCGCCCAGTGCGCGCCCCGTGCGCGCCGCAGACGGCCATGATCCGGCGCGACGACAGCAACCTGTACGTCGAACACGACGGCGGCGCCTGGGCGGCCAGCCACTCCACCCAGACCATCGGCGGCCCCGCCAGCCTCACCGTCGGACGCGACACGCTGTTGCGGGACTGCCGTTTCTATGTGGACGACCTGACGCCCGAGAACGCCCTGGTCGAGTCCGTGCGGGCCCGGCGCGAGTCCGGCACCGCGGTGGTGGAGACGCGCGGCTACTTCCCGTTCGGCGGGCAGATCGGGTTCTCGCAAGTCTGCCGCTACGCCGCCAACCACGCGGTGATCGCCTGTGACGTCCGGTGGCCGGCCGGGGCGACCGTGCGGCGGCATCTCGGGCTGGGGACGCTGTTCCTGCCGGGGCCATGGCAACGGTTCTACTGCGTGCCGCCGGCACTGCACCTTGCCGAGGGGGCGGCACCGCGCTGGCGTGAGATTCCCACCCCGCCGGAAGCGGGATCCGTGACGGTCGCGCACTGGCACCGGCCGCCGCTGGCCCTGGTCTTCGAACGCAAGGGGGGCGCCCGCATCGAGATCGGCACCGGCGCCGACGTCTGGCGGTGGGAGGAGAACCTCGGGGCCGGGCCGGAAGCGGGCAACTACGAGGTCGTCCTGCGGCCCGACGGCATCGAGGTCGTCCGCGAACCCCTGATGACCTGTGTCGAGTGCGAGCCGGCGGCGCGCTCCTATCGGTTCAAATGGTACCTGGCGTGGTCGTGCCCCGGCTTGCGGCCGCAGGGCGTCTTGCCGCCGGCGCGCCCGGCCGCGGTCAGCGCCGAGCGCAAGCTGACGGTGGTCGGCGGCGAGGAGGGCGACTTCACCCTGGCCGTTGACTCGGCGGCCCTGCCGTGGCCGGACGGGGCCTGCCACGCGCCCTCCCTTCCCGACTACATCCGCGGCCGCCGTGACGGCACGCCGTGCTGGGAGAGCAGCGCCACGGCCAACCTGATGCGCGCCCTGATCCGGCAGATCGCCGGCCGGTTCGCCGGCGGTTTCCTGCGTTTCGACGGGATCGCGCCGTCGCCGTGCTGGGATCCGGCCCACACAGCGCACAAAGCGCCGAACGGCCTTGCGCACTGGGACGTGTCCGGCCTCCTCGAATCCGCCACCTGGGCGCGCCATACTCTCGGGCCGGACTGGCAGATCACGGCCGAGCCGGCTGACCGCAACCTGCCGTCGCTCGAAGGGCTGTTTGCCCCCAACGGCTTCGCCGCAACCGGCGCGCCGGGGGACGCCGACGGGACGTCGGGCGGGTGAGCGCCGGCGGCCAGCCCCGACGGGTCTGACAGGACAGGGCGATCCTCAACCGAACCAACAATCCAATCAACTCGATTCCCTCGATTCTGTCGAATCCGTCGAATCCCTCGACACCCTCGACACAACAGCCATCACGCCCCACGCGACTACCGGCGGAGTCCTGTCAAGTCCTGACTTCCGTTTGACACTTGCTGTATGACGATTCCCTTCTTCAAACGCCTCTCCATGCCTGCCGG
>MVZH01000416.1 GCA_002068325.1 Lentisphaerae bacterium ADurb.BinA184
GGGAGGGGACAGGCACTGCGGCGGTGGGCGGCATCCGGGTGTGTGGCGCGCCGCGGGTACCCGGCCCCCAAATTTTTCTGTGTTTCGGGTTGTTTTTCGCTTGCTTTTGGACGAAAACGGAACTATATGGACTATCATGGAACGGTTGAACCCCTTCCGGCGGACCTTGGGATGACGGCATTCTACGGACAGGACAGTTGCCTGCTTGACGCCAACGGGCGGATCAAGCTGAGTCCGCATTTCCTGTCCGACTTTCGCCGTTCTGGCAACGAAGTGGTTCTCCACTGCCTGGCCGAGGGCGCGTTGGGCGTCTATCCGGCCCACGCCTGGGAACAGATGCGGCAGGCCGACGCCCAGCCGGCGGCGCGGGCGGCGCAGAGCCTGGTGTTCCGCCGGCAACTGCGGCGGTTCGGCGCCTTGACGGAGGTCGAGACGATCACCAACCAGGGCCGGGTCACCGTCCCCGTCCGTTTCCGCGAGCGGCTCGGGTTGCGGCCCGGAACCGAGGTGGTCGTCGTCGGCTGCGAGATCGGCGTGGAGATCTGGAATGCGGAAAGCTGGCAGGCCGAGGCCGAGCTGTTCATCGAACACGAACGCCAGAGGGGGACGGCCGAGATGGCCGCCGATTTGAACGTAGTCCCGCCCCGTCGGGCGGATGAACCGTGACCGCCGGAGAGGTAGGCACGCATGTTGAGAATCCTTCTGACCCGCCGCCGTCGCCAGTTGCTCGTCCTGACCGCCCTCTGTCTGTTCGCCGTGCTGGCGGCCGGCGCCGCCAGCGTCACCGCGGAACTGGTCACCCGGCCCCAGAGGCGCGACCAGGCCCAGGCCGACATCCACGCCTGGGCTGAGGAACTGGCATCGGAGAGCCGCCACGGCGGCGAGTGGGCCGCGCTCCTGGATACGCATGCCGAGTGGCTGCTCGGCGCCTGCACCTTCCAGCCAGCCTCCGCCGCCCAGGAACCATGACTGCCGAGGCGATCCAGCCGGCCGCCGACTCCTACCCCCTGTCCACCGGCAGGCGACGGGCGTTCCGCCTGTTCCTCGTCTTCGCCGTCTGGGCCGTGGTGGTGGTAGCCCGCCTGTTCCAAGTCATGATCGTCGAGCGCGGCCGGCTCACCGCGGACATGCAACGCACGTCGTGGCGACACGGCATGATCCCGGGGCTTCGCGGACGCATCCTCGACGCCGATGGCCGGCCGCTGGCCTGGTCGGTCCGGCATTACGCCCTAGTCTGGCATCGGCCCGCCGACGCCCAGCGGGCGGCCGGGCAGTGGGCCGCCCTCCACGCCGTGCTGCCCCTCGAACCGGGCTGGACGTTGCGCAAGGCCCTCGACGTCCCCCGGCCCGAGGTACGGCTGCTCGGCGACCTGACGCCGGAGCAGTTCAGGCTTGTGGGGCCGGTCTGCACCCGGCACCCCGAGTTCCGGATCGAGTCGTCGTTCGTGCGGGAGACTGTCCCCGCCCCTACCTTGCGCCGGGAGCTGGGCGCGGTGATCCGCCGCAACGGCATGGAGATCGGCGTCTCCGGCGCCGAACGCATCCACGACAGCCTGCTGCGCGGCCGCCCCGGCCTGTACCGTGTCATGCTCGACCCCGCCGGCGCCTGGGTTCCGGAGACCTGGGAGCGCCTCCGCAGCATGACCCCGGGCTACGATGTCTATCTGCCCATCCGCCTCGCCCCGCCCGCGGATGAAAATGCGGAGTCCGCAAACCAAGGCTGAGAGGGGCCGCCCCGCGGCGTGACTGGCCGCGCAGGAGGCTGACCGCCGGCCGACAACCGGACCGCCGGCGGCCAGCCCGCCGACCGGGAAACAGCCCCAGCCGGATCTGTTCATGAACCACGAAGATGCCAAGACCCCAAGTCCCTGTAACTGTCTTGTCAAGCCGGTGTTGCGGCGTTCTTTCGAGCCGTTGTTGTGGCCTGCCATGCTTGACCCTCACAAAGCCATGCCGTCATCGTCACATGTTCAGGTTCAATGGGCTTTGCGGCTTTGCGACTTGGCGGTGAGCAATTCGGCCCAACGGGAGACTGGATCATGACCGACCACGCCGCTGTCCAACGGTGCCGCGGGAACCGCCCGGCCGACCGGCCGTTGCACATCTCCCGCTTCCTGCCCCCCCTCGCCTCTCCCGGCGCGCCTCCGGCCGGCGCCCGGCGGGCGGCCTGTCCGGATGAGGTCGCGTTGACTTTCTGGCGCAGCCCGGGGCAGACACCGCCCGCGGGGCCGGGGGCGGACGAGGCCACCGTGGCCGGATGAACCGTCCGCCGTCCACTCTTCTGGTCCGCCTTCTCGCCTTCCTTCGGCGGGGCATGACACCGGCCGCCTGCGTGGCGGTGGTGGTCAGCCTTTTCGGTTGCCTGGCCATCTACAGCGCCACCTATCATCTCGACCGCCCGTTCGAGTTTGTCGGCCGCCAAATGATCTGGCTGGTGCTGGCGGTGCCGACACTGTTCGCGGTTTCCGCCGCCGA
>MVZH01000417.1 GCA_002068325.1 Lentisphaerae bacterium ADurb.BinA184
AGCTCCTCGCCGTCAACCCGTACGGCCCCGACCCCGCCATCCTGCCGCCGGGGTTCCGCCACCGCCTGCCCATCGCCTTCCGCGCCCCCGACGTCGCCCAGTTCCTGTGGGCCGTCGGCGCGCAGGAAGCCGACAGCTCGCCCATCGATTGGCCCGCGATGGAACCTGCCATGCGGCCGGCCAACCCACCCGCCGACTGGCCGCAGCGCTTCGCCGACCTCACCGCACGCCTCGGCAACACCTGGGGAACCTACCTCGCCGCCCTGCACGACGAGGCGCGCCGACGCTTCGCCGGCGGAATCGCGATCCCCTGTGTCGACCGCCTCTTCCTCGGCCTCGCCAACGCGCCGGCCTATCTGGCCGCCGGCACCCTTGTGGACAGCGACTCCGGGCAGGCGCTGGCCGGGGTACCGATGCAACTGTTCAGTGAAGACGCCCGCGGACCGATCCTCCTGGAGGCCCAGAGCGACGCGGCCGGCCGCTTCTGCTTCGAGAACATCCCGGCCACGGGACTGTACGAGATCACGGCGGACGGCTACGCGGTTGTCGAGCCCATCACGGTCGAGCTCATCGCCTCCGACCGGGCGGGCTTGGTCGTGCGCGCCGCCCCGAATGCCGTCGCCGATCCGGAGCCGCTCCTGCAGAACCCCGGCGAGCAGACCGTGTGTTCGCTTGCCCGCCGCGCCGACGGCCTGCTGGCCGCTGCCTGGGTCGAAGACATCCGCCTCGCCGTGGCGCTCTTCAACGGCTACGAATGGGGGCCGCCTGCCGTCGTGCCCGACCCGGCCCTGAGCCTCTCGCGGGCCGCCGTGCTGTGGCTGCCCGCCGCCGGCCTCCGCGCCGACCCCCTGCAACCGGACCTCGCCCTGGTCTACTGCCGCGGCGCGCAGAACAATTCCCGCCTCTTCGTCTGCTGGGGACAGGTCGCCACCAACCTCTCGATCCGCTGGAGCGAACCCGCCCAGCTCACGTTCGACGCGGCCGGCGACCACCAGCCCGCAACCGTCCTCTCCCCCGACGGCGACCTGCTGACCGTCTGGCTGCAGCAGGACACGGCGGCGGGCGACGACGACGGCGACCTCTACTTCCACACCGGCGACATCCCTGACTTCAGCCCCGCGCCGACGCGTGAACAACCCCCGGATCCCGGCCGCGGGTCGCGCCTCGAGATCGGCCCCCTGCAAATCGCCCGCACCAAGTGGGTCCTGCCCAAGGAGTACGCCTGGCTGCTGTGCGCCCGCCAGGCGCCGGGAAAGGAGTTCGGCGCCTCGCTGGAGTTCTGGAGCACGCTGCACGGCACCCTCAACGAGGGCAACTGCCAGATCGTGGGCTCGCTCCTGCGCGACGCCGGACTCGCCTTTGAGATCGACAGCGACGCTGTGCCGCTGAAGAAGGCCGCGTTCTCCGGCAACGAAGCCTGGGCCATCCTCTTCACCGTGCCTGAGGGAAAGGCCGAGTACGCCTTCGCCCGCTACAGCGGCGGCGGCCGCGGCTCGATGGAGGTTGAGGTCGCCCCCGCTTTCCTCAAGACCCTCATCAAGAAGGGCGCCACCGGGATCATCTCCAAGATCGGCAAAGCCGTCGCCAAGAAAAACAAGCCCCTCGGCGACATGATCGTCGCGCACACCGACTGGTTCGACCGCAACTTCGACGCCGATGCCACACTCGGCATGAAAATCGATATGCTGGCGCGCAACGTCGTCAACAACGGCCCCAATCCCTTCGACTTGCCCGACCGCGGCTACGTCGAGATAGATCCCGACCTGACGGTCAGCGCCACCCTCAAAGCCATCCTGGACAAGCACACCTACCTCAACGGCACCCTGAGCGGCAAGTTCGGCTGCAAGATCGGCCTCGACTTCGGGCCGTACCCCGTCCCCACCATTCAGCCGCACGGCCAGATCGTCGGCTCGGCCGAGCTGGAGCTGCTGCCCAGCGTCAAGTTCAAATCCCAGGAGGTTCGCCTGCCCCCCTCGGCGCGCGACGGGGAGCGCGAGGACGGTGAGGACGACGACGCCGACGAGGTCGTGGTCGCGTTGCCCGCCGGCCGCACCGGACTGTACGAAGGCACGCCCCTGCTGCCGGACACCGCAACCAATACCTGGGTCGAGGCCGGGCACGCGGCGGCGGTCTGTCCGGCTGGCGAGACGCTGGTCGTGTTCACGCGACTGGTTCTCGACGGCGGTGCCCTCCGGCAGCAGCTGCTGGCGACGTCGGACACGGGGGACGGTTTCGGCGAGCCGGTCGTCCTCGATGACGGCCCGCGGCTGTGCGGGGCGCCTGCGCTGGTGATCGCCGCCGACGGCGAGCCGGTGGTCGTCTACACCGCGGAGCCGGCGGACGCGCTGACGGCCGGGGCGGATTCCGTCGCCGTCTTCGAGGCCTTTTTCGGGGCAGACATCTGGTGGACACGGCGGGTCGCCGGGGTCTGGCAGGCGCCGCAGCCGCTGGCCACCCAGACG
>MVZH01000418.1 GCA_002068325.1 Lentisphaerae bacterium ADurb.BinA184
GCCTGCCCCGGCTACGGCTGGCCCTCCTGCCCGCCGGCCTCGGGCTCGGGCGCCGACGGCGGCAGCTGTGCCTTCAGGCGGGCCCACATCGCGCGCTGGCGCTGCCAGTCGTGCTCACGGGCCAGAGGCTGAAGGACAAGAGTGTTGAGCACGTCCCGGTTCCGCCGGGTCATGGGCAGGAACAGGATCTCCTCCTGGATGTCCGGGGCGAGCAGGGACAGGTTCATGATCTGGGTCACGCGCGCCCGGCTGACCTGCCCAAGCCGGGCCACGGTGGCGTAGTCCTCGATCTGGCCCCGTGCGACCATGTCGTCAAAGTGGATGGCCAGGGCCATCAGTCGGCTGATCCGCGGGATACGCCCCTCGGGACGGGCCGGCGCGGGGCCGGGGCGCACCTCGCGCAGCTGCCTGCGGCCGTGGTGCAGGTGGATCTTGCGGGTGATGGTGCAGGGAGTCATGACGCCGTTGCCTCCTCGGTTTCGCAGCGGCGCCCGGCGTTGAGCGCCTGGATGCCGGTGGGGTGGAAGGTGATGGAGATCGTCTCCTCGGCCGCATCGTACTCCACCCGCTCGATCAGAAGGTGCAGGATGCGGTGCTGTTCGCGGCTGGTGAGGGTGTCCCACAGCGGGTCGAACAGGCGGCACGCCTCGACGATCTCGGACTCCCCGGGGGTCGCGGCGCGCAGGTTCGCCAGTCTGCCGTGGACGTCTGCGGCCTCCCGGGCAATCTGCGAGACGCGTTCCTGGATGGCGGCCAGGCCGGCCACGGTCGCCGGTTCGCCCGGCCGCGACGCCAGCGACTGCGCCTGACGCTCGTAGCCGGCCAGTTCCTCCACGAGAAGCCGTTCGCGGGTGGCCAGTTCGGCGGCCTCGCGGTCGCGGCTGCGGCGCGTCTCCTCGACGACCTCGCGCACCAGGCCGGCATCCTGCCCGATGGCGCGGATCTCCTCGACCACGAAGCGCTCGATCTGTTCGGCGGGCAGCGTCGGCCGCGGGCAGTGCCGCCAGCCCCGGCTGTGGGCATGGTGGCACAGGTAGTACCGGTAGCGGCGGTTGCCCTTCCGGCTGTGGCTGTTGACCATGCCGCAGTCGCAGGCCCGGCAGCGCAGGATGCCCTGGAGGATCGCCTGCCCGCGGAAGCGCATGTCCGCATCGCCGGCGTGGCGGCCGTTCCGGGCCAGGAGGCGCTGGACCTTGGCGAAGGTCTCGTCGTCGACGATGGCCTCGTGCCGGCCCGGGTAGACCTTGCCCTGGTGCCGGACCCGGCCCGTGTAGAGGGGGTTGGTCAGCAGCGCGTAAAGCACGTTCTTGACGAAGGGCTTGCCCTGATGCAGCCTGCCGCCGCGGGTGACCCAGGTCTTGTTGGTCCAGCCCCGGCGGTCGAGTTCCTCAATCACCTTCAGCAGGCCGCCCAGCTCAAGGTAGAGCGCGAAGATGGTGCGCACCTTCTCGGCCTCGGCGGCGTTCACCACGAGCCCCCCGCCGCCTGGGGCCGCGTCGTAGCCGAGGACCTGGCAGCCGCCCGACCACCTGCCCTGCTGCCGCGCCATGTGGATCTTGTCGCGCGTGCGTTCGCTGATCACCTCGCGCTCGAACTGGGCGAACGAGAGCAGGATGTTCAGGGTAAGCCGGCCCATCGAATTGGCCGAGTTGAAGCTCTGGGTCACCGAGACGAAGGACGTGCCGTGCTCCTCGAAGACGCCCATGACCCGGGCGAAGTCCAGGAGCGAGCGCGACAGCCGGTCAACCTTGTACACCAGCACGCAGTCCACCCGGCCGGCCCGCACGTCGACCAGCAGCCGCTGCAGGGCGGGCCGGTCGGTGTTGCCCCCGGTGTAGCCGCCGTCGTCGTAGCGCTCCGGGAGGCACACCCAGCCTTCGCCGGCCTGGCTGGCGATGTAGTTCTCGGCGGCCAGACGCTGGGCGTCGAGGCTGTTGAAGGCCTGATCCAGCCCCTCGTCGGTGCTCTTGCGGGTGTAGACCGCGCAGCGGACCGTGGGCTTCGGTCCTGTCATCGGGCCGCCCTCCGCGTCAGGCCGAAGAACGCCTTCCCGTTCCAGTGGCCGCCGGTGACTGCCCGGGCCACGGCGGACAGCGAACGGTGGAGTTCGCCGTTCCAGCGCACCCCGTTGTGCACGATGGTGACCACGATCCTCCGCCCCTTGTAGAGCCGCTCGAACTGCGTTCCCACCGCCGGCTCGTCTGCGGCATCCCGGATGGCGGGCGGGGCCGGGAGGGTGACCGTCTCGCCGTCGGCCGCGGCCGGCGGGGGCTTGGGGGCGGTCATGCGCAGGTCGGCCTCGGCGGCCAGTTCTGCGGCACGCACGCGGGCGCGCTCCGAAAGCCCGCCAAGGATGTTCGCCTGCAGGCGCCAGGCGATGCGCCGGATCAGGCACTCCGCGTGCCGGGTGGTCGTCGTCTCGCCGAACACGCGCTCGTACTT
>MVZH01000419.1 GCA_002068325.1 Lentisphaerae bacterium ADurb.BinA184
CCCGCCTCGAACCGGCCGCGGCGGACGGCGAACACCGCCGCGCCGTCGCCGAACGCACCCGTGACGAGGTGCTGACGCTGGCGGTGTCGCTGTTCAACGCCCGCGTGCAACGTCAGTACGAGAGCAACGAACACTTCCGCCGCCAGGTGACACGGCTGGACTACCAAGAGGAGTTCAACCGCCTCGAACGCAAACTCGGCGAGGCCGGAGTGACCCTCGAACGGGACATCCTCAAGATGAGCGAGGACACGGCCGGCGCCGACACCTACCAGCTCGTGCTCCAGGTGTGGACCGTGGAGGCGGTGGTTGACCGTGCCCTGGCGGCCGGGCTGCGGGTGACCCCGGCCGTCGAGGGGGCGGGCACGGGACGGCGGCGCGGCGCCATGCTGGGGGTTCTCGAACCGACGTTCTACCGCCTTGACGACGCGGACACGGAACCCTATCTGATGCAGATGCCGGTGCGCATCCGGGTGGCGGGGTCGGTCGAGCAGACGCAGGCCTTCCTGCGGGCGGCCGGCGCCCCCGGCGGGTTCCTGTCCGTGGATCGCATGGAACTGCGGAAGAGCCTGCCGGCCGAGGGTGGGGCGGCGGGGCACGAGGCGGAGGCCGATCTGGTGTGCAGCTCGTTTTTCCTGCTGCGCGACGACCTCACGCCGCGGCCGGCGGCGGCGCACCCGAGGGTGTTGCCGAGGGGGGGATAGCAGATAGCAGATAGAAAATAGAAAATGGGCGGCGAGGACAGAACGCGGCGGGGGGGAACGACAACCGGCGGGAACGTGTGGCGGGCGCGGAACCCTTGAGGCACAGGATCGTGCAGACTCTGAGAGACTGGCTGGAACAGCTTCGCAATGAGTGGGAGGCGGCTCTGTTGGCCGCGCTCGCGCTGATCCTGCTTGCCGTCCTCCTGCTGTGGCTGGCCGGGGGGCGCGGCGGCGGGGTCCGGGGGCACGCCGGGCAGGCGATGCCCGAGACCGTGTCTCTCATCCACTACCCGGCGGCCCGCGCCATGCTCGAACCGGCGCCGGCGGCGCCCGCCGCGGAGCGAAACCTGTTTACCTCGCCGCTCGATGCACCTCCCGAACGACCGCCGCCGGCGGCGGAGCCGGCCGCAAAGGTCACGCCGCCGCCTGAACCCACGCCCCCGCCCGAGCCGACACCGCCCTCCCCCCCGCCACCGGAGCCGCCGCGTTTCGTCACCATCGCCTACGCGGGGTATCAGGAGAACCGCAGCGGCAAGCGTGCGGCGCTGTTCCGCGTCGTGGGGGGCGACGGGCAGTTCGTCGTTCCCGAGGGGCAGAAGCTGCGCGGCCACCTGATCGAGGAGGCCGGCCCAAACAAGGTGCGCTTCCTCACGCCCGACGGCAAGGAGCGGATCCTTACAGTTGATGAACCCATCCGCCTGCCGGCCGACGGCGGGGCCGCCACGCCCCGCTGAAGGGCAACCGCAGCCTCGCGCGGACGGGATGCGGATGGCACAGGCCACAGGGGGGAAACCACGCTATGAAAGGCAACGCCGCCCTTCGCGCCCTCGGCCTTGCATGGCTGTCGCTGGCCGCGCCGGCGTACGCGCAGACCGCCGTCGGCGACTGGGGGCACTATGTCCAGCACCGCCCACGTGTCTACCTGAACAACCCCACCGGCCAGGCTTTCTCCGTGACGTTGCACGTCATGCAGTGGCCGGTGGAGGCATGGAACACGGCGCGCTGCCGGGTACGCCTGGCGGCCCCGGACGGGGCGGTGCTCCGCGACGGGGAGCTTGAGATCCGCAACGCGGAGGCGGTCATCGAGGTGCCGGCAGGGGCGCCGGGCGTCTACCGCCTGGAGACCGAGGCGCAGCCGCACTGGATCTGGTCCACGCTGGCGCAATCGGTGCTGTGGACGGGCGATGCCGGCCGCGACCATGCCTTCCGCGAGCGGCAGGCGGCGATCTTCCTGCCCATTGCCCGGCGGCAGTGGTGGTTTTTTGTGCCCGACGGTGTGACGCGCTTCACCTGCAAGGCGCAACGGTCGAGCGAGTACATGTCGCAGCGCGAGGACTGGGGCGTCTTCATCGTTTCGCCGCGCGGGCAGCGGGTGCGCGCCCTGTGGGGGCAGCCGCCGCTCACCCCGCCCCGCGAGTACCGGCAGGACATGGTCTGCGAGGTCGAGGTCGAGCCGGGGGCCGGCGGGCGATTCTGGGCGGTCGAGATGGGGCTGGGCGACTCGCACCAGTATTCGAAACCCAACCTGTGCCTCGACGGCGTGCCGCCGTACCTGGCACGCAGCCCGGAGGAGTGGTTCGATCCCGACACCGGCAAACCCGCCGCGGTCAAGGTCTACGACGACGATCCCTTCATCCAGGCCGCCCGCCTGCCCGAGGTGATGGCCGCGCGCTGGCCGAACGTCCAGCACTTCTCGCCCTGTCCGTCCCTCGGCGACCCGGACGGCGTCGAGAT
>MVZH01000420.1 GCA_002068325.1 Lentisphaerae bacterium ADurb.BinA184
CCTGCCTCGACGCGTGACCGACCGTCAAGGCCGCGCGCCGCCGGAGGCGGTCACGCCGGGGGATGACACCGATGAGCCAGCCCGTCACCGTAGGCCGCCGCCGCTTCACCTGTCTCTCGCCGACCCTCGTGCGGATGGAGTTCGCGCCGGACGGGCGCTTCGAGCAGCGGCCGAGCATCGTCGCCGCCGCCCAACCGCAGGCGCAGCCCTTCGCCGTCGTCCGCGCGAGCGGGGGCGAGACGACTCTTGAGACTGGGGTCATCACGATCGTCAGCCGGGACTCGGCGCGTGCGTTTTCGCGCACCACCCTTGAAGTCCGCTGGCGCGCCGGGCGGTTCCTGCAGTACTGGCGGCCGGGCGACCGGGACCCGCGCAACCTGGGCGGAACTCTGCGTTCGCTCGACCGTTACGGCCAGTCCATCCGCATGGAGGGCGTGCACACCGCCGACATGGAATCGCCCGACGCCAAGGCCTTGACCTGGCTGGCCTGGTTGCAGTGCGAGGACGACCCGCCGTTCTATGAAGCCGCCCGCGTCCGGCGACCGCCTCCAGTCGCCGAAAAGGGGGCCGCCGGCCAGCCTCAGCCCCCCGGTGATCCCCGTCCGCCCGTCGCCCACGAGGTCAACGCCGGCGACTGGCACCGTTTCGCCCAACAGCGCGACCACGAGGGCCGGCTCCTCGAACGCACCCTCAACCACACCATTGACGCCCACCGCTTCGCAGCCGGACTCCTTTCGCGCAGCGGCTACTTTTTCCTCAATGACTCCACCTCGGCAGTCCTCGGCGAGGATGGCTTCCCCGTCGAGCGCGACCGCCCCGGCTGCCAGGACTGGTACTTCTTTGCGTACGGCGACGACTACGCCCAAGCCCTGCGCGACTTCATCCTGCTGTGCGGTCCCGCCCCCCTGCCCAGCCGCAACACGTTCGGCCTGTTCTTCTCACGCTGGCCGGCCTACGACGAGAACGAAGCCATGGGGCTGGTCGCCGCCTTCGCCGAGCGCGGCTATCCCCTCTCCGTCCTGGTCGTTGACATGGAATGGCACCGTGAAGGCTGGGGGCACTGGGACTGGAACGACGCGTGGTACCCCGACCCGCCCCGTTTCTTCCAGTGGTGCCACGCCCGCGGCGTCCAGGTGACGCTCAACGACCACCCGCTGGATGTGCGCAGCGATGACAGCCACTTCGAGCCTTACCTCGAGGCCGCCGGCTCCCGTTCCCGCGTGGCCGACAAGTCCTACGGCGGGCGGACGTTGCCGATGGTGGACATCAACATCTGCGCCGGCCGCGAGGCCCGCGCCTTCTCGCGCCTCTGCCACCGCCCCATCCTCGACGAGGGGCTGGACTTCTGGTGGAACGACGGCTGCCGCGGCGAGCTGGCCGGCACCACCGGGCAGCTGGTCTGCAACAAGCTGTGTTTCGAGGAAGCCGAGCGCGACGGACGGCGCGGCATGCTGCTCGCGCGCTACGGCGGCCTGGGTTCACACCGCTACGGCGCGACCTTCACCGGCGACACCGAGTCCTGCTGGGAGATTCTGGCGCTGGAGTGCGAGCATACGATCCGCGCCGGGCACGTCGGCCTGGCCTACGTCTCGCACGACATCGGCGGTTTCTACACCCGACGGAAGGCCGACCGGATTGACACGGCGCTGTATCTGCGCTGGCTGCAGTTCGGCGTGTTCAGCCCGGTCCTGCGTTTCCACAGCGCCCCCGGTTCGGGCAGTCGGCAGCCGTGGGACTATGACGAGGCGGCGGGCGGCGCCGCGCGGCGCTGGCTGCGGGTGCGCAACTCCCTGTTGCCCTATGTGTACAGTGCCGCGCGCGAACACCACGAGACTGGCATGCCGCTGGTGCGCGGCCTCTTCCTGAACGATCCCGCCAACCCGGCGTCGTACCGCTACGACGAGTACCTCTTCGGCCCCGACCTTCTCGTCGCCCCGGTGCTCGGCCCCGAATGCCGGCGACGGCTCTATCTGCCGCCGGGCGAATGGGTTCCGTTCGAGGGGAACGGAGCCGTCCCGGGCGGCACCGAGTTCGAGCGCGAGGCCGGGCTGGGCGACGTCCCCGTCTACGTGCGCGCCGGCGCGATCCTCCCGCGTCAGGCGCCCGACGGGGTTCTGCACGCCGGTCACCTCGCGGAGCTTGTGCTCGACGTCTATCCCGGCGCCGCCGGATCGTGCGTGCTCTACGAGGACGACGGTCTCTCGACCGGGTACCAGCGCCGGGAGTACTGCAAGACACGGTTTGCGCTCGCCGCCACGGCGGACGGTCTGGCGGTGTCGTCGGCGGTGGCGACCGGGCGGCCGCTCGGCGAGATGAGGACGGTGCGGCTGCGGGTCTACACCGGTTGCGGACTCCGCCGGCTTGTCCTTGACGGCACGGAAGCGCCGGACGTCCCGGTGCGGCGGGTCGGCGCCGCCCTTGAAGTCGT
>MVZH01000421.1 GCA_002068325.1 Lentisphaerae bacterium ADurb.BinA184
GATGTACTGGTCGAGGTCGAAGCGCAGGCGCAGCAGGATGCCTTTTTCGAGGATGCCGGGCTTGACGTCGGGGTGTCCGATGGCGCCCAGGAAGATGGCATTGAACTGGCGCAGCTCGTCGGCGGCGCTGGCGGGCAGCACCTCGCCGGTCTTCAGATAGCGCGCGCCGCCGAAGTCGTAGTCGTGAAGTTCGAGTTTGAAGCCGTGCTTGACCGCCGCGGCCTTGAGGACTTTGACGCCCTCGCGCACCACCTCGGGGCCGGTTCCGTCGCCGCCGATCACCGCGATCTTGTACGTCTTCATGCATCCGCTCCTGTCAGCCTTGGGTACAGGCACCACCGGGCAAACCCACAACCGGGAACGTGCAATATAGCGCCGGACCGCCCGCTCACCAACCGCCGCGGCGTCGCCGGATCTTCGGTTCGTCAGTGGGGGCGGGGTTGCCGACGCTGCGGGGCGGGTTCCCGTGTCCGCCGGGTCGCATTGGAAGGCCAGGTCTGTCGGGTGCGACCCGGACGCCACCTGTCTGTGCCAAGCCAACGGCGCCTGCCTGTACGCCGTGCCTGCGCCGCGCCGCGGCAGCCGAACCGCGCAGTTCGCACAGAGGGGTTTTGGACACACTTCGCGAAGTGTGTCACAGTCTAAGAGAGAAAAACCCTATCTGAAATGGGCACCTCGCATCGTGTTCATTCGGAGATGTGACACTTTTTGATAACTATCACTCCCACCCTCCCGAAGCAGTCTGGCCTGAGCAATTGAGCCGCTTGCAGCCCTCTACCGCGGACGACGCCTGTCTTGTGCGATGGAGGGCGTCCCTCCATCACGCCCTACTTGCTCACCGAGTACCTCCCCGGCGGCCGCGCGGCCGCGGCGGTCACCGGCGGCGGGAGGCTTCGGCCAGCGAGAGCACGTAGTGCCAGCTGTCGGCGTTCATCCAGTTCTCCGCGCCCGGTTCCTGGCCGTAGGTGGTCAGGAACAGCTCGATGGCGTGGGTCTGGCGGTTCTCGAAGAGTGAGAAGTTGGAGAGCTGGTAGTTTTCGTCGGCGCCTTCGGGGCGGGTGGCGATGAGGGTCACCGTCCCGCGGCGCAAGGCGGGGCGGGTCTCGTCGACTTCGGCCATCACCAGCGGGTAGCGGGGGTGGTTGCCGCGCGGCGGCTGGGGCGTGAGGTTGCCGAACCAGTACAGGCGGCCGGTGAGGCTGTGGCGGAGGAATTGGTGGATCGACGAGGGCGAGTAGAAGCGCGTGCCGTCGTCGTAGGTGAGTTCGGCCGGCGGCGAGAGGGTGAGGCCGCCGTCGGTCGAGAGGGCGAACCACTTGCGGCCGGGGATGGCCGGGGTGTCCGAGCCGCGCCACACCACCAGCACCCGGCCGTCCGTCAGTTCGGCGACCGCCGGCTCCATCAGGCCGCGCGACGAGACGCTGTCGGAGATGGCGACCCGCCGCCCCGCGGTCCAGTCGTAGTCTAGCCGGGCGGGGTTCCAGCGGCCGACGAAGCAGAGCGAGGCCAGCTTCCAGGTGCGCCGGTCATTGTCCGGGTCGTCGGGGGCGTTGGCGTGGGCCACGGCGGTGACGAGCGTGCCGTTGGAGTGGCGGATGAGGTTGTTGCCGAAGTAGGCCTGGTTGCGGAGGAGGAACTCGGGCCGGCAGGGGGCTGCGGGGTCGAAGTCGGCGCCGTCCTCATAGCGCAGCTGCCGCGGGGCCGACCACGTCCGCCCGAAGTCGCGCGACAGGCGGGTGTAGGTGAAGCAGTTGCAGAGGCCGCCGGCCCAGATGTCGCCGACCTGAATCTGCCGCAGCCACAGCTCGACCAGCACCCCGGCCGCGTCATCATAGAGGAAAGCGCCGCCGCCCTCCCAGGCCTCCTGGCCGGCACAGAGGCGGATCGTCTCGGGCATCGCCGCCGGTTCCGACCACGTGCGGCCGTTGTCGGCGGAGAACCGCACCGTGGACTCGGACGGCACGTCGTCGCGCGCCTCGACCGCCTGAATCTCGCGCATCTCGAGGCGAGGGCCGACGTAGCCGCGCGCGGTCATGGCGGCGGCGTGGCGGCGCGGCTGGCGTCGGTAGAGCTCCTTGCAGACGGTGACGAGGGGGCGGTTGACCAGCCAGGGGGCGGCGGCGGATTCCGTCATCGCGCGATCCCTTGTTGCTCTCTTGTTCTGAGGTGCCGGCAGAACCCCTGCAAGCGCCGTGCCGGGAGGCTCCTGCAGACCCCCGCACAAGTGGCGGGGGACGGAGCCCGGCCCTGGTGTTCGGCATTACTCGATTGCCATGAACGATGACACCCCTCTTGTGTTTGGCCTTTGAAATACCGCGGCGGAGCCGCTCTGGAGTGCGGTCGCTTGCGACCGCTTTGTTCCGCCGGGGCCTGCCCCGGCGGGG
>MVZH01000422.1 GCA_002068325.1 Lentisphaerae bacterium ADurb.BinA184
CCGCCCCCCCCCGCCTGCCGCCGCCCTTGCGCCGCAGGAAGCCTGTCCCCTGCGGGGCTATATTGCGGCAATGAAGCTTGACCTCTCATCCGGCGAGCTGGCGGCCCTGTTGCAGCGGGCGCTGCACGATCACGTGTCGGCCGTCGAGCTGCATACCCATCCGCTGACCCAAGCCGTCGAGCTGCGCCTGGCCGGACTGCGCGCCGCCGCCAGCTACCTCGACTGGATGGACACCGACACGATCGGCCTGCGCATGAAGCCGTCGGTCACGGCCGGTTCCCCGCTGCTGCACCTGCGCCTGACCGACCTCGACTTCCACCCGCGCTCCGCCGCCTCCCCCGCGGCCGGCCACGGCGACTCCCTGTCGCGCCTCGCCAAGCGCCTCCTGCGCCGCGGCGCCAACGTCGCCGGCGACTCGAACTGGGTGCGCTCGCGCATCCTGGCCAACCTCCCCAGCCGCGACTGGCTGGCCTTCGATGCGGCGGGGAACCTGCTCACCCTTGACGTGGCGAAGGCCTTTCACATGCACCGATGGACGCTGGCGCTGCGCGACCTGCGCGTCGAGATCGGCGGCATCCAGCTCGACGGCGACCTGACCCCGCCCCCCGCCGAGGCTCCGGCTGAACCGGCGCAGGCCTGAACGCCCCGGCAGGTGCGCGCCCGGCAAATCATGCTAGATTACCAACCGTGTCGGAGCTGCGCAGGCATTACCCCTGGAGGTCTCCGCCGGTGAGTCTTGCCCTTGGAGCCGGCGGACTCCGCCGGTGAGCGGTCTCCGCCGGTAGGTCATCGAGTCCCGACGGTTCCGGGACGGTCAGTCGTTGCATGTCCTGTGTCGTACCGTGTCATCCGGCCGGTCAGCAACTGGGAGACGGGCCATGCTCCACGTCAGCGAGGTCTTCCGCAGCATCCAGGGCGAGTCCACCTTCGCCGGCCTGCCCTGCGTCTTCATCCGCCTGGCCGGCTGCAATCTGAACTGCCGGTACTGCGACACGCGCCATGCCCGGCAGCCCGACCGCACGGTGCCCTGGCGGGGGCTGGTGGACGAGGCCCTGGCGCTGGGCGGCGGCATCGTCGAGGTCACCGGCGGCGAACCCCTGCTGCAGCCGCGCACCCCGCAACTGCTCGACGCCCTGGCGGAGTCGGGGCGCACCGTCCTCCTCGAGACCAACGGCTCGCTCGGGCTGCCCGGCAAACGCCGCTACCACGTCATCATGGACATGAAGTGCCCCGCCAGCGGCGAAGCGGCGGCGTTCTATGAACCCAACATCGGGCGGCTGACCGGCCGCGACGAACTGAAGTTTGTCGTCTCGAGCCGCGACGACTTCGACTGGGCCTGCCAGCAGATCGAACGGCACGGCCTGGCGGGACGTGGCTTCCCCCTGCTGTTTGCGCCCGCCTACGGCGCCTGCAAGCCGGCCGAACTGGCCGAGTGGGTACTGGCCAGCGGGTTGCCGCTGCGCATGCAGGTGCAGCTGCACAAGGTCATCTGGCCCCACGCCAAACGGGGGGTGTGAGCATGTCCGGCCGCCTGCGCCTGGCCCTCGTCCAGACCGCCTCGGGCGACGATCCAGAGGCCAACCGCGCACGGCTCGGGCAGGCCCTCGACAACCTCGCCAGCCCGCCCGACGTCGCCCTCCTGCCCGAGTACGCGTTCTGCCGCGGAACCGCCACCGCCGTGCGCGCCGCCGCGCGGGCGGAGGCCGACTGGGCCGAATGGCTGACGCCGTTGGCCCGATCCTGCCGGGCCGCCCTGGTGGCCGGCGGCGTGCCGCTCTCCGAGCGCGGGCAACTCTTCGACTCCGCCCTCGCCGTCGCCCCCGACGGACGGTGCCTGGCCCGCTACGACAAGATCCACCTCTTCCGGATGGACGGCGGCGACGCCGTGTATGACGAGGGCACCCTCTTCTCCGCCGGCACCACGCCCGTAGCCTTCGAACTCGACGGCTGGCGCCTCGCGCTGAGCATCTGCTTCGACCTCCGCTTCCCCGAGCTGTACCGCGCCCTCGCCCCCTGCGACGTCATCCTCTGCCCCGCCGCCTTCACCACCCCCACCGGCGAGGCCCACTGGCACACGCTGCTGCGCGCCCGCGCCATCGAAAACCAGTGCTACGTCGCCGCCGCCGCCCAGCACGGCCCCAGCCCGGCCGGCGATGTCATCCACTACGGACACACCCTCTGCGCCGACCCGTGGGGACAGATCCTCTCCGAAACCACTGCAGAGGCCGACACGGTGCTGACCGTCTCCCTCGACCACGCCCGGCTCTGCGAGGTCCGCAAACGCCTCCCCGCCCTCGCCTGCCGGCGGCTGGACGCACTGCACAGGCCGACCCCGGACGCCCACGCACCACCCCCGCCCCAC
>MVZH01000423.1 GCA_002068325.1 Lentisphaerae bacterium ADurb.BinA184
GCGCAGTAAGGGAAGCCAGGGTTGTCGATGTCGGACTTCGTGGTCGAGAACCGGATCTGGAACCGGGCGGAGGTCCTGCCGCGCAAGGCGTTGCGGGCCCTGCAGCTGCGGCGGCTGCGCCGGCAGCTCGAACAGGCCGCGCGGGTGCCGTTCTACCGCGAGCGCATGGCCAAGGCCAAGCTGACGCCCCAGTCGCTCAAGAGCCTCGACGACCTGCGGCGGCTGCCGTTCACCGTCAAGGACGACCTGCGGCGGAACTACCCCCTCGGGCTGTGCGCGGTGCCGCGCGCCGAGCTGGCCCGCATCCACGGCTCCTCGGGCACCACCGGCTCCTCCACCTTCGTCGGCTACACCCGCAAGGACCTCGCCACCTGGGCGGAGCTGTGTGCGCGCTTCCTGACCTCCGGCGGCCTGCGGCCGGAGCATACCGTGCAGATCGCCTTCGGCTACGGCCTGTTCACCGGCGGCTTCGGGCTGCACTACGGCGTCGAGCGCGTCGGCGCCGCCCTAATCCCGGCCGCCGCCGGCAACACGGCCCGGCAGATCCGGCTGTTGCGCGACCTCGAAGTTGACGTCCTGGTCTGCACCCCGAGCTATGCGCTGGTGATCGCCGAGGGCCTGGCCGAGGCGGGGACCGGGCCGCACGCGCTGCACCTGCGCTACGGCCACCTGGGCGCCGAGCCGTGGACCGAGGACATGCGGGTGAAGATCGAGCAGCAGCTCGGCATCCTGGCCTTCAACAACTACGGCCTCAGCGAGGTCATCGGCCCCGGGGTCAGCGGCGAGTGCCCGCTGCGCAACGGCATGCACATCCAGGAGGATCATTTCATCGTAGAGTGCGTCAACCCCGAGACGCTCGAACCGGTGGCCGAGGGCGAGGTCGGCGAGCTGGTCTTCACCTCGCTGACCAAGGAGGCCTGCCCGGTGCTGCGCTACCGCACCCGCGACCTGGCCAGCCTGAACTCCGAGCCGTGCCCCTGCGGCCGCACCGGGGTGCGGATGAGCCGCGTCACCGGCCGCACCGACGACATGCTGATCATCCGCGGGGTCAACGTCTTCCCGTTGCAGGTCGAGGAGGCGCTGCTGGGCGTGGCCGGCACGGCGCCCCACTACATGATCATCGTTGACCGCCCCGGCAACCTCGACGAGGCCACCGTCCAAGTCGAGATCCAGCCGGGTAGCTTCTCCGACGAGATGCGCGCCATGCAAGCCTTGCGCGAGCGCATCGACCGCGCCCTCCAAGCCAACACTGGGATCCGCTTCCACGTCGAGCTGGTGCGCCCGCAGAGCCTGGAGCGGCACCTCGGCAAAGCCGTCCACGTGCGCGACCTGCGCCGCGATAAAGGCCTGCTGTAAAGCCTGCCCCCTCTGGCGCCGTCAGAACACCAGGGTGTTGAACGAGGCCGGCGGCAGGGCGACAGCGAGCGTGCGGCCGGCGTGGCGCAGGCGCAGCGGCTGCGGGCCGTCGAGCGGATTGTCGCAGACCACCACGCAGCGGCCGTCGGGGTTGCGGAAGGCGACCGAGGTCCCCGCCCACGGCCCCGTCAGTTCGAGACGCACCGCCCCCGGCTCGATGAAGCGCGAGAAGTGCTTCATGACGTAGAACTCCGGCCGCAGGGCATACGTGCGCCGCTCGCGATCCACCGTCACCATCGCGTTCTGGCGCCAGCCCCAGGTGCTCAGGCCGCCCTCGGGGAGGACCATGTTCCAGTAGACGTAGGCGTTGACGCCGTTGGTGAGGTAGTGGCGCAGGAGGGCGAAGACGTAGTGGGCATACGCCCAGGTGTTGCGGCCGTCGCCGCACTCGTTCTCACTCTGCATAAGGCGCAGGCCGGGCCAGCTCTGGTGGGCGCGCTGGACGGCGTTCCTGCCGTCCCACTGGAAGCTGATGCCGGCGATGCGGGCGCGGGCGACGGGGTCGCTCATCACGGTCAGGGGGAAGCCGGCGAAGTCGCCGGTGTTGAGGGTGCCCAGCCACAGCTCGGTGTCCAGGCCGTGGGCGCGGAAGGCGGGGGCGAGGTGGTCGCGGATGAAATCGCGCATCTGGGCGCCGCTCCACAGGCAGCTGGGGAACTTCTGGTCGGCCACGGGTTCATTCTGCATGTGGAGCTGGCGGATGGGGATGCCGGCGGCCGCGTAGGCCTGGATGAACTTGACGAAGTAGAGGGCGTAGGCGTCGAGGTTCCGCTGGGTCCAGACCAGGGTGCCGTAGTTGTAGG
This sequence comes from Lentisphaerae bacterium ADurb.BinA184, assembly GCA_002068325.1. Classification (GTDB taxonomy): domain Bacteria; phylum Verrucomicrobiota; class Lentisphaeria; order Oligosphaerales; family MVZH01; genus MVZH01. The sequence continues at coordinate 2,220 of MVZH01000423.1, forward strand.
CCTTGGGGAATTTCATCCAGGTCGGCGGGCTCCACGGCGAGGCGAAGAGCGTGAGGTCGGGGCGGCGGCGGCGGGCCTGGCGGATGTAGGGGATCAGGTGCCTCTCGTCGCGGACGATGGAAAAATGCTTCATCGCG
>MVZH01000424.1 GCA_002068325.1 Lentisphaerae bacterium ADurb.BinA184
CGCACAGATGAGTCAGCCATGACGGCAACCGGTCATGACAACCTTGACAGGGCCAGCCGGCGCGGCGCCTCGGCGCGCATCGCCGCGGAGCTGCGCGGCCGGATTCGCGGCGGCCGCATGAAGCCGGGCGAGCGCCTGCCGTCCAACACCGTGATGCAGGCGCGCTACGGGGTGACGGGCGTGACCGTGTGCCGGGCGGTCCGCCGGCTGGTGCGGGATGGGTATGTCGAGTCGCGCCATCGCAGCGGGGTCTTTGTCGCCGCCCGCCCCTCGCATCTCTGCCGTTTCGGGCTGGCCTTCCACAGCCATCCCGGCACCGGGGGCGACTGGAGCCGGATGGAGGATGTCCTGCACGCCGAGGCGGTGCGGGGGATCGCCTCGCTGGACTGCGAGTTCGCGCGGTACTATGATGTCGGGGCGGGCGCGCGCGCGGCGGACTATCAGCGCCTGGCCGCGGACGCCGCCAACGCCTGCATCGGCGGCCTGCTCTTCACCACGGACCCCTGGCAGCTGTGGGACGCGCCGTTCGTCCGCCAGCCCGACCTGCGCAAGGCCGGGATCATGAGCGCGGGCCGGCGCGGCGACATGGACGCCGTCGTCTTCCACTCGTTCTATGGGCCGGCCATGGAGTGGCTGGCGGCGCACGGCCGGCGGCGCGTCGCCGCCATCTGCGCCTCGACCCTCAGCGGCTCGCGCGATTTCGTCGCCGGCATCCACGGCCAGGCCGAGCAGTGCGGCCTCGTGCTGCCCCCGCACTGGCTGCAGTTTGCGGACTTTTCGCACCCGGCCGCGGTGCGCCCGCTGGTCAGGCTGCTGCTGGCCGGGCCGGCGTCGGGGCGGCCGCAGGCCCTGCTGGTCGGCGACGACAACCTGACGCCCGACGTCGAGCTGGTGCTGCTTGAACTCGGCATCCGTGTCCCCAAGGAACTCGAGGTGGTTGCCCACTGCAACTTCCCGCCGCCGGCCCTGCAGCGGCTGCCGATGCGCCGCATCGGTTATGACCTGCGGCAGCTTCTGTGCGACGTGGTGGCGCAGTTCCGCAACGGGCGTCGCAACGGGCACCCCGAGGTCATCACGGTGCCGCCGCTGTGGGAAGACGAGTTTGCGGAACGGTGGGCCGGCGCAGTCCATGGCGGCCCGCCGAACGGAAAGCCATGAGCGAGGACTGACTCGATGCGCGCAACGGAACGACGCTTCATGGGAGGTCTCAGCATGAATGCACGGGAACGGATTGGCCAGTTCAGGCGTGTCGTCCTGGGGCTGCTCGCGCGCACCGCGCCCTGCATCCTGCTGGCGCCGCTGCTCGCCAGCGGAACCCTGGTCACGGAAGACTTCGCCTACGCCCCAGCCTCCTACAACGAGGGCGGCCTGAGCGGAAAGAACGGCGGCAGCGGCTGGACGACCGCGTGGTCGACCGGGACGACACGTATCGAGGTGACATCAGGCAGCCTGTCGTACGCAGGCGGGGGCTATGGCATCGTGCAGGAAACCTCGAGCAACAAGGCGGGGTCCGGCTATGGCGGTGAACCGCGCGGGCTGTACCGCGGGCTTGGACCGATGACCGGGGGGGTCTGGTTCAGTTGCCTGATGTTCATGGAACCGACCTTCACCACCCCCGAGGTGACCCTCCAGTTCAACCCCACGACAGACAACAACGTCTACTCGGCCAACTACGTGCAGTTGAAAGGCACCTCCATCAACGTCCGCTATGGCGGCACCGACTCGCTCAACGTCGTGACCGGCCTCACGCAGGGCAACGCCGTCCTGGTTGTCGGGCAGCTCGAAGTGGGCGTTGGCAACGACGCCATCAGCCTGTGGGTGAACCCGGCGGATCTCGAGGAGATTGGCACGCCGGTCTTCAGCCAGTCGGGCAGCGACCTCGGGGACAACCTCTTCCGCATCGGCCTGATGGGGTACCGCGGATCGACGTCTGGCGCCCCCCGTGCGACGATGGACGCCCTTCGCATCAGCGACGGCGGCGGCGACTGGGCGCAGGCGTTCTTTGAGGTCACCGGGGTCATGCCGTTCATTCCCGAGCCGGGCGCCGGGATGCTGCTGCTTGCCGGGCTTGGCGCGCTGCTGGCCGGCCGTGGACACAGGCGGCAGCCCTGACCGGCCGGGGGGGCAACTGTCCCGGCCGATGTGAGATGCAGGAGAGCGCATGGCGCGACGCTTCACGCTGATCGAGCTGTTGGTGGTGGTGGCGATCATCGCCATACTCGCCGCGTTGCTCCTGCCGGCGCTGCGGCACGCGCGCGAGAACGCTCTGCGGGCGGCCTGTTCGAGCAACCTGCGGCAGATCGGCATTGCCGTGGCCGCCTACGCCGACAACGAGAACGGG
>MVZH01000425.1 GCA_002068325.1 Lentisphaerae bacterium ADurb.BinA184
TGACAACGCCGAGTACCAGGCCGGCGAGGTCGGCAAGGACTACCAGGCCGGGGTCACCATCCAGACGGCGAGGCGTTCCTCCGCCGTGCTCGAGTTCACCCCCGACAACCGGGTGCGCGTGCTCGCCAACTCGGAGGTGAAGGTGGTCGGCAAGGCGGCCATGCGGAACACGGCGCGCATCGAACTGCACTCCGGCGACGTGGATGGCCGGTTGCAGGCCCTGCCCAAGGGCATGAAGTTCGAAGTCGAAACGCCAGTCGGGATCTGCGGCGCCACCGGCACCGACTTCAGCGTCGGATACGGGCGGCTGGCCGACAACATGACCCGCGAAATGGTCATGGACTGCACCGAGGGCCAGCTGGTGCTCGAGGGCGACTTCGTCCGCACCGAGGAGGACACGATCCGCGCCGGCTCCACCTTCCGCTTCACCCTCGTGCAGTGCGACGACCGCGACTATGCCTTCCTGCCCGATGTCGAAATCGCCGGGCAGGACCTGAACGTCGCCTTCGGCCAGAAGAACATCGCCCTCCTCGGCAACGGCTCCTGGTCGCAGGCGGCCATGGGCAACGTGCCGGGCGAGACCCCGTTCGCCGCGTTGCGGGTGCTGGCCGGGCAGGTGCTGATCAGCGGCTTCGCCATGACCGAGGAACTCCCCGCCGGGTTCATCCGGGACCGCACGCTCATCTACGTGGACGAAGGCCAGGCCGGCTACGGCTTCTACCGCGACATCCCGCAGGACGCCCTCATCGAGAACTATGACGGCGCCCAGATGACCATCGCCGGCAACGCCTACAACACCGACGTGATCGTCTACCCCGAGCGCGTCCTCGGCGGATTCTGGTTCGGCACCGGCGAACGCATCTTCGAAGACATGGTCAAGGACGTCGTCGCCTACGGCCCGCAAACGGTGATCTTCGGAACCGGGCCGGCCGGCCTCAAGACGCCGCCCGAGGCGGTCCTCAATGACCTGAAGGGCCGCGGCATCGAGGTCTTCGCCCTCCCCACCGCCAAGGCGGTCGAGCTGTACAACGAGATGAGGAAGCAACAGCCCGCGGCCAAGACGGTGGCCGTGCTGAACCTTGAAGACTACCGTAACGCCGAAGAGTACATGAACGCGGCCGAAGAGCTGTGCCGGCGTTGCGCCGCCCTCGGCGCCTGCGGGAACTGCTGCCAGTTCTACCGCGGCTACATCGGCGAGCTGCCCGAGCCGGAAGTCCCCACCGCGGTGCCCACGCCCACCCGCGTGGCGGCCCCGCCGGTGACGCTGGAGCCCCCGCTGCCCATCTCCGACGTGCCGCAGAGCCCCGGCGAGCTGTGATTCCCTTCCTCTCGAGGCGGGGGGTGCGCGTCGGCGCACCTCCCGCCCAGCCCGTTGGTCAGATGCGCGGCGTACGTGTGCCGTGAAACTCTCCTTCTTCCACCAGGCACACCTCAACAACTGGCAGACCTACGCCCAGTCCCTGGAGTCGCACGATGCGGTTCCGGCCTGGGACGAGGTGGTGCTGACGGCGGCCAACTCCCGCCAGGCCGCGGCCTTCGAGTACCAGCTGGAACAGCGCCGCACGCTGGGCATGTTGCCCGGCCGCACCCGGTTTCATGTCATCGCCGACCCAGGCGGCGTACGCATCGGCTCCGGCGGCGCCACCCTCCATGCCCTCAACGAGCTGGGCGCGGCCAGGCAGACGGCGGCCCATCGCGCCCCGGGCCGGGAGGCCTGGCTGGCCGAGCGCCGCATCCTCATCCTGCATTCCGGCGGCGACAGCAAGCGGCTGCCCCAGTACTCGGCCTTCGGCAAGGTCTTCGCCCCCATCCCCCGGCTGCTCGCCTGCGGACGGCCGTCCACGCTGTTCGATGAACTCTTCGTCGCCCTCAGCGGGCTGCCCGCCCTCATGGCGCCGGGCGTCGTCATCGCCTCCGGGGACGTGCTCCTCCTCTTCGACCACTCGCAGCTGGACCTCTCGCGTCCCGGCCTCACCGGGGTGGCCATTCAGGCGGACGCCGAGACCGCCACCCACCACGGCGTCTTCGTCGCCGACGACTCGGGCCGGGTTCAGGCCTTCCTCCACAAGCCCGGCCGGGATCAGCTCGCGCGCCAAGGGGCACTCTCGGCCGCCGGCCGTGCCGCCGTTGATACCGGCATCGTCTACATCTCGGCGCCCCTGGCCGCCCGGCTGGCCGCCGAGGCGCACGGCGACGGCGGCTGGCTGGCCGCTGCCACCGCCTCCCGCACCGCCCTGAACTTCTATGGCGATTTCATGCTCCCGCCCGCCCCGGCGACCCGCCGGGAGGACTACCTGGCCGACGAGAGCGACGGGCCGGCCACGCCG
>MVZH01000426.1 GCA_002068325.1 Lentisphaerae bacterium ADurb.BinA184
CCGTAGGACAGGCCGCCGCCGCCGTACTGGCGGATGCCCTCCTCCATGATCAGGCCGCCGCCCTCGCACTGGGTGCTGAACGCCGCGGCCAGCGAGGCGTCACGCCCCGGCACGCTCGAATTGTAGCCGAACTGGAAGTCCGGCACCTCGGCGCGGACCACCTCCTTGACGATGCCGACAATGCGCGCGTTCTCGTTGCTGATCGCGTGCGAATCGTAGCGCACGGCGTCCCAGCCCAGGGTGCGGTGCGCGGCGATGAGTTCGCGGGCGTGGTGGCGGGCCGGCTCGTCGGTGGCACCGTGACGGATGATGGTGACCGGCCACACGTGCATGCCGCGTCGTTCGCTGCCGGTGCCCAGGGGATTGCGGTCCCAGCGCTCGAACCATTCCGTGTTGAAGGTCGAGGCGTAGCCCCAGTCGGGGCGCCGGCGCACGGTCTCGAAGGCGGGCGGGCCGTCGCCGCCCCAGATGTTGGCATAGACGGCGAAGGCGATGCCGCGCTTGTGCCCCTCCTCGATCTGCGCGCGGGTGCCGCTGACGCTGCCGTAGTAGCAGCCCTGCCCGCCCCACCAGTGCTCGGTGTCCGGAGTGAAATCGCCGAACTCGTCCGGCGCCCAGAAGCCCGACTCGACCCAGTTGCGGTAGCGGGCCTGGTTGTCGCGGGCCGCCTTGGCCGCCGACTCGGGGGTGATGTGGGCAGTGAACTGCGCCGCCCCGCGGCCGGCCATGAGCACGGCCCACGGATTGTCGTGCACCGTGAAGTACTCCTCGCGCACCGTCGCCGCCCGGCCGCCGTCGAGCACGCGGCAACGGACCGCCCAGCCCCATTTCTCCTTGAACGGCGGCCCCTGGCAGGAGAAGCCGTGCGTGCCGGCAGCCGGCACCGTGACCGTGCGGCTGTCGACCGGCACAACGGTGTCCAGATCGTGCACCAGTGTGGTCTCGATGGTCAGTGCGCGCGCCGCGGCGGCGAGGTTGCTCAGGCCGATGGTGAAGGTGGCCTGCTCACCCGGGCGGTAACGGATCTTGTCGGTTTCGAGCGTATCGACCGTGACGTCGCCGAGGGGGGTGAGGGTGACGGCGTCCACCGCGGCGAAGAGGTACTTCAGCCCGGCGATCGGCGGTTCGCTCTCCAGCTCCGTCTCGACATCCAGCTCATCGAGTTCGTCCTCGGCGTCCGGGTCGCCGGGCATGGCCATGTCGGAGGCCGTCGGGATGTCCTTGATCTCGACGCGGACGTCGGGGCTGCGGTCGGGGTTGAGGCTCTCGCGTTGCCAGGCCAGGCTGACGACGGCCTCGCCGCCACGGCGCACGACGAAACGGCAGGGAATCTCCTGGTAGACACCGGGCCGTTCGATCAGCAGGATGTCGAACGCGCGGCGGCCGTCGCCCGCGCCGGAGACCGTGAGGATCCAGTTCAGCGGGGCGGTGTTGACGTGGTTGATGACCGGCAACTTCAGCCGCAGCCCGGCGAGGTAGGCGCCGGGCGCCAGGGGCGGGGTGCGCGCTTCGAAGGCGGTGCCGGACAGCCGCGAGACGTCGGCGGCCACGCAACGCCCGGCCCGCGCGTCAGGGTCTTTCGCGATGATCGCATCCCTGACCCCTGGCCAGAGTGCCACCTCGACGGCCGGGCAGGGCACCGCCGCGACCACCAGCCAGGCCCATGCCGCCAGCCTCCCGGCCCCGCCACGCCTCGACAATCGTTTCATGGCTGACACGCCGCCTCCTGGGTGCCGGTAGGGGGTGCGCCGGCGCCGCCGGCGGCACCGGTTCCCGGTCACCCTCGCAATATGGACTGCCTTCCGGGGAAAAAAAGGCGGCCGGGGGCGGGAACCGTGCGGGAGGGCGGCCGTCTAACTTTGCAGAACAAAGTACTTTGGACATTCCGGGAGGGCACCCATGATCGCAGCCCATGTGCACGACGCGCTCGGTCAGGTCCGCCGGCTCCGGCGGCTGATCATCGAGAAGCGCAGTTTCCGCGGGTACTCGGGGGTGGCGCGGGTGGCGTCGGGGACGCTGGCGCTGGCCGCGGCGGCGGCGATGGTGCGGGCCGGGGACGGATGGGGGCCGCCGTTCCAGCTGGCGGTGTGGGCGGCGGTGGCGGCGGCGGCGTTGCTGCTGAACTACGGGGCGCTCGCGATTTGGTTCCTCTTCGACCCCGAGGTCGGTCGGCAGCCCAGGCGGCTGTTGCCGGCGGCCGACGCCCTGCCCGCGCTCGGGATCGGGGCGGTGCTGACCGTCGCCCTGGCGCGGCAGGGGCAGTACGGCCTGCTGCCCGGCACCTGGATGGTCTGCTACGGG
>MVZH01000427.1 GCA_002068325.1 Lentisphaerae bacterium ADurb.BinA184
CCGCCGCTACCCCGAATGGCAGGCGGCCGCCGCCATGGCCGCGGAGCGGCCCCTGCTCGGGGTCGGCGCCGGCAACTATCAGCGCCACATCGGGCGCTACTTCGGAACCATCCCTTGCGAGAACGTCAAAGGTGAGGCCGACTCGCAGAACCTCTATCTCGTCCTCGCGGGATCCCTCGGCGTGCCGGGGATGCTGTTGTTCTGCGGGATGCTGCTTGCCTCGATGCGCCGGGCGGCGCGGGTCTACGCCTGCTCCGACGGCGTTGTCACGCGCGCCGCCGCCCTGGGGACACTGGGGGCGATCGGGGCGTACGCGGTGGCGGCGGTGTGGGCGCCGTTGCTGGTGCGCGGGATCGGGGTTCCGCTGGCGTTCATGCTGGCGCTGCCGTTCGCGCTGGCGGGGGACGAACCCGGCCACAAGAAGAGCGGAGGCGGCGAGGCCGCCTCCGCTCAGTGAGGGACAGGACCGGGGCCGGGTCAGCGCCCGCCGCGCGGGGGCCCGCCGTGCCCGCCGGAGCGGTATACGCCTGAGTATCCGGGGCCCGGCCGGCCACCGCCCGAAGGCCGCGGGGCGGCAGGGCGGGACGGTCCATGGCTAGGCCCAGGACGCGCCCCGTAGTGCGGCCGGGGCCGCGGCGGCGGCGAGCTGTAGTGATGAACCACCGCCGGGCGGCGGTACGGCCAACCGGTCGTGAAGCGCGGGCCGCAGCCGTGCCGGTAGTGCGGACCGGAGAGGACACACACGCCGACGCTGGGCACATAGCACGGCTCAACAACCACGGTTCGCGCACACGGCTCGGCAACCCCGTAATGGGTGCAGGTCGAGGGGCCGTCACAGCCACAGCTCAAGGCCCCCAGCAGCACCTGGGCGGCAAAGACGCCCGTGAGGATCTTCCCGGCGGTCTCCCAGCCATGGTCGTGATGACCGGCGAAGGCGCGCTGGGCCGGCAGGGCCACGAAGACCATCAGCGCGGCCGCCATGGCCGCCACCATGCCGGTGCGGTGGAAGCTTTTCATCGTTGAGTCTCCTTATCCTTAGGGAAGCTCTGGCTTGCGGGCGGCCGGTCGATCTCAGATTCGATTCCGCCTTTCTGCCGGTATTGACGCCGCAACCCACGGCCTTATTCACTCCCTTTGACAAAAAGGTGGTGGCCCGGTTCCCATCGGGGTTTCAGGGCGCCGCGGCGACCGGACGGGGCGGGGCGGAGCTGGCGCAAGGGCGCAAGGGGAGGGAAGGTCTTGGACTCCTGGCAGGTCGGGATGGTGGGCCTCACCGAGTCACGGCGTCATGGCGTCACGGCGTCACGAGGTCATTGCACCTCTTCGCCGAACTCGAGACGCACCAGGCTGCCGGGCGGCACCTCGACCTCCCGGCTGAGGCGATAGAGGCCGGTGATTTCCGGCGGAGTCGAGAGGGTGGTCTGCACCGGCTCGGCCGTGGGGTTGTTGACCTCGACGGCGATCCCCTTGGCATCCCAGCGCAGGATGCTCATGCGCAACTCAGGCCGGCCAGCGGTCAGGACGTTCCCCGCGACGAAGGCCCCGGCCTGCGTCGCGTCGAGCCGCGCCCAGCCGGCTCCCTCGAAGACGCCGAACCAGACCGGCTCGGCGCCGGGACGCCACACCGCGGCCGGCCAGTTGCCGTTCAGCCCGGCGATGCACAGGGGCAACGCGTACGGCATCCCCGGCGCTGCCTCGACTTGCCCGGCAACCCCGCCCGCCTCGCTGCGCAGAGTCGCCACATAGAGCGTGCTCTCGACCGCGCCGCGCGACAGCTCCAGCCGCCACGGCACCGCCGTTCCGACCCCCAGCCAGTTGCGCATCGCCGCCATGTCCGCGTCCGGCGGAATGCGCACGTAGCGGGCCCGCCACGCCGTGCCCGCGGGCAGCAGGACGGCATCCGGCGGCGTCCGGAATCCGACCCGGCCGCGGGCGTCTACGCTCAGGCCGGGCATCAGGCTGACCAGATCGCCCGCCCAGCCGCCCGCCGGAAGGTCCACCCAGCCTGTCTCCAGCTTGCCGGCGGCCGGCTGCCCGGTTGCGGAGTCCGCAAATCCGTAGCCGGGCTGCGGCCCGACCTGGGTGATGACGGGAAAGAGCGCGGCGCCCGCCTCGGGCTCGGCCGCCATGCGCAGGCGCAGCTCGACGTCAATCAGCAACATCGGCACCTGCGGCGTCTGCCGGCCCTGCCAGGCGCCGGGGTAGTTGAAGTCATGATAGCGGACACGCCCCTGGTAGAGGCGGGTGGCGACGGTGCCCTGGGACGGCATGGCGTCGAAGCCGACGTCCGCCCACGT
>MVZH01000428.1 GCA_002068325.1 Lentisphaerae bacterium ADurb.BinA184
CCGCATGGATTACCAGCACGAGCGGATATGTCAATACATTATGCGGCAGATGAGCACGGGGGCGTGGGGGCCGGGTGCCCGGCTGCCGCCCGAAGCGGCGCTGGCCGAGCAGTTTGCGGTCAGCCGTGAGACCGTGCGCAAGGCGATGGTCGGGCTGAAGGAGCGTGGCTGCCTGGTCGGGCAGCGCGGCCGCGGCACCTTCGTCGCGGTGCCGACTCCGATGGGGCGGGACGTCACCAGCCTGCTGTATATCGGGGACACCGAGTCCCATTTCCACCGCGAGCAGTTCCTGGCCCTGGTCGCCGAGGCCCAGGATCACCATTGCCGGATGCTGGCGTTCAACCCGCTGACCGAGGCGGGCGGCAACGGCGAGCGGTTGGGCGCCGCCTTGAATGACGTGGGCTGGGTGGTGGTCGAGGAGACATTGCTGCCGCGGGTCCGGGAGGAGCTGGCACGGCATGAGGTCAACCTGGTCGTGACGGGTTTCGCGCGCGGGCAGGCGCCGCGGCCGGCCTATCATGTGCTGGTGAACTACGCGCGGGGCATCGAGGTCGCGGTCGGCCACCTCGCCCGGCTGGGCCACCGGCGCCTCGCCCTGGTGACGCCGGATGACGCGGTGCGGCTGGATGAGCGCGACGGCACCCGCGCCATCGGCAAGCCGTACTACCCGGGATTCCGCGCCGGGCTGGCGCGGCACGGCCTGGAGAAGGGCGGTTCGCTGGCGCTGATCGTTCCGGAGGACGCCGAGGAGTCCATCGACCGCCTGCAACGCATCCTGCGCCGGCCGGCCCGCCCGACCGGTTTTGTCTGCGACGCCGACTTCCGCGCCCGCTTCGTCTATGAAGCCGCCCAGCGGCAGGGGTTGCGGATTCCGCAGGATCTGAGCGTGGTGGGCATGAGTGACACCCCGTGGTGCGTGGCGCTGATGCCGGAGCTGACCTCGGTGAACGTCGGCGAACGCGCGGTCGCCCGGCTGGTCATGGTGTTGTGCGAGAAGGGGGCGCCGGTCGAGGAGATGGTGACCTGGGTCGAGCCGCACCTGGTCGAGCGCCAGTCGTGCCGGCGGCTGCCCTCGAAGTGAGGCATCCATGGTGAACGCGGCCTCTGCCCTGCACGAGGTGGCGATGCCCCGCTCGTTCTGCCGGTGGGAGGACGGAGCGCTCACGTTCATGCGCGGCGACGGCGGGCTGGGCTGGCGGCAGCTGGGGTTTCGGCTGAGCGTGGACGGCGAGCCGTTCGACAGCCGACGAGTGTCCTGGCACCGGCTCCCGACCCCGGCGGACCGGCTGGTGCTGGTGGCGAGGCCGGCCGACCTGCCGTTGGAGATGACGGTCTCGGTGTGCGCCACCGCCGCCGAAGACCGCATCCTCGTGCGGTGCCGGTACCGCAACCGCTCCGACCGCGTTGTCTGCCTCTCCGACGTGGTCGAGGGTGACGGCCGGGTGGTCTGTCCCCGGGGACGCGTCTTCCATGTCGAGAACCTCAAGCAGATGTTCCTCTCGGCCGTGCGGGGGGAGGCTCCGGCCGGGCGGCGCCTGGCCTGGGGCACGGTGCTGTGCGGGCCGCGCTACTGGGCCGACCTGGGGGCGGAACCGGTCTACGGCCGCTCGGAAGACCAGCCCTACCCCGCGGCCTTTCTGGTGTCGCCGCGGCAGGACGGCGGGCTGGTCGATGCCCAGTTCTCGCAGGAACGGTGGTACCGCGAGCTGCACTTCGGCCCCGCCGCGCCCGACGGCAGCTACCCCTGCCGGGGCGCGATGACAACCCGCGGGGTGCGGGGGGTCAAGGTGCCGCCCGGCGCGGCCGTCGGCGGCGAGGCCACCTGGTTGCAGATCACCCCGCACAACGACCTGCCGCGGGCGTTCACCCAGTACAACGAAGCCCTGCTGCACGCCTACGACTTCCGGACTCTGTCCTCGCCCCACCGCGCCGAACGCATCTGGGGATCGTGGAACCTGGGCATCTGGGACAAGTGCAGCGACGAGCTGATTGTCGGCAACGCCCGCCTGATCCGCGAGCACTTCCCATGCGTCCGCTGGGTGCAGATCGACGAAGGCTGGTCGGCGCACCCCTGGGGGGCGGTGGGATGTCCCCTGTACGAGGGCGAGGATCGCGTCAAGTTCCCGCGCGGCCTGGCGGCGGTGGCGGCCGACATCAAGGCGCTCGGCCTGCGCCCCGCCCTGCACTGCGGCATGACCATCCGGGCTGGCGCACGGGTGTTGCGCGAGCACCCCGAGTGGCTGTTGCAGAACGCCGACGGATCCCCGCACCTGGCCGGGCGGTATGTCCTCG
>MVZH01000429.1 GCA_002068325.1 Lentisphaerae bacterium ADurb.BinA184
GGTCCCGCCGCTATGCCCGGTGTTGAGCGACTCGCGGATCACGATCATCGGGCAGCCGGCCATCACGCGCGCGCTGAACGTCCACCACTCGCCGACGTCGAATGTGTAGTGCACGCTCGCCTCGGCGAACAGCGGCCCCGCCGCCGTCACCTGCGTGCGCCGACCGTACACGCGGAAGGGCGCCCGTATCCGCCCCGGACCAAGCCACGTGCCCGACGGCAGCAGCAAACCCTGAACCGGCCCCGCGACCGCCTCCGCCTCCACCGGCCACGCAAACTCCTCGGCCCCGCCGGGCAGCCGGATGCCGATGACGCCGCCGGACCGGGTGCTCAGTTCGACGGACTCCGGACTCTCCTGCACCTTGACGCCGTCGCCGGACACCCCCTCGACGCCGGGCCGGATCGTGTAGGTCAGTTCCTGCCCCGCAACCAGGCTGGTGCGGAACCACACCTTGCAGGAGCGGATCGAGCCGTCGTCAGGATCCCGCACCACGTCGCTGACCTGGCTCGTCACGGCCTGACCGTCCGGGCCGGTCACCCGCGCCACGGCACGGCCCGTGAAGACCCCCGCAGGGAACGCCAGCTCCTCGTGGACGAGTTCATCCCGCCACTCGACGCCGATGCGGTCGCGGAGCGTCACGCTATGCTCCCCGGGCGGGGGCGCCGCCAGGGTCGCAGCCCCCGCCAGCGCACCGGCCAGGATCAGCGCCCATCGTCTGTCCGCCATCTTGGTCTTTCCTCATTCAACCGTCCCGCCGCGTGCATCGGCATCGTCGTCATCGCCGCCGCGGCCGCCCGCGTCTCTTCGGCAACGCAACCTCTTCGCCGTGCCCGACAACATGTTCACGCCACAAGCCGGCCAACCACCCGGCCGGCCGCACAGGGCGTGACGCATCCGCGGTGAGGCGTGAACACGTCGGCCTTGTGAAAGTTCTCGGCAGCAGCTCGGTGCCAGCGCCGCCGCCGATGGCCACTTGGGGCGGGGATCGGCAGGCAGGCTCTGAAGTCAAGTTGTCCACCGCCGGAAACGTGATGTTCCTGCGTCTTGCATCGGCCGCATCCCGGTCGCGCGGCACCCGTCCGGCACGCGTCGTCCCTAGGCCCAGTACGCATCACTCACGGCCGGAGACCAAGGCAACGACTGGAGGCGGGAAAAGGGAGTCTCCCATTGTCTTTGCCGTCGTCTTTACCCTTGTCTCGCTCAAATGAAGAGCCGTGTCCTCAGGCCCAGAGCGCCTTCAGGCTGGCCACCGTCCATTCCGCGATCTTGGTGCCGCCCTCGGGGCCGACGGGCGTGCTGGCGGGAACGGAGCCGTAACCCTTGCCGGCGAGCGAGCGGGCCGAGGGGACGTAGGTGCCGGCGCCGGCCAGTTGTACCAGGAAGGTCTGCGTCGCCGGGCTGCGGGCCTTGATCCGCACGCCGTAGTCCAAGTAATACTCGAACGGATTCGTGGCGAGGGCGATGTCGCCGAGCCGTACGGCGTGCAGCTCGACCGGCAGGGTTGGCTGGACGGCCTCGAGCGCGTGGCGCAGCTCGACGTTGGCGTGCCAGCGCCAGCGGCGGTACTCGTGGGTGATCGGCACGTACCAGCGCGGCTTCTCGCGCATCTCGGGATGGGCTTCGAGTTCGGCCAGCATCCGTTCGTAGGCGATGCGGTGCGGCTCGGCGCCGGCCAGCGCTTCGCGCACGTCGGCGTCGCTCAGCCGCCGGCGGGGCAGGTCTACCGTTTCCCAACGGTGTTGCAGCACCGGCTTCGAGTGACGTTCCAGGGCGGCCAGGGGCAGGGCCGCCTCGACGGCGGCGGCAATCCGCATGGCGATCTCCTGCCGTTCGCTGCGCCCGGCCAGCCGGCGCATGCGCGCCTCGGCCGCCTTGTCCCATTGGATGTGCGGCGACTGGTCGCCCGCCGCCGAACACTGGGGGAGGACAAAGAGGCGCTCGCCCAGGCGCCGGCGCAGCTCGACCCGCACATCGTGCCAGTAGTCGGCGCTGACCTCGAACAGGTGCTCGGTCTCCTGCGAAGGACAAGGCACGTTGACCACAAGGCCGGTCAGCTCGCCGGCGGCGTTCCAGGTGCCCAGCAGGTTGACGCTGTGATCCTCGTAGCCCTCGATGTGGGTGAAACTGCCGGCCGACGTGTCCCCATACATCCGGCTCTCGCCTTCGCCATAGGAGTCCAGCTTGCGGATCGCCTGGATTTCCTTGTTGATGTTGGTGAGCTGGTTCAGCCAGTCCGATCCGTGCCAGAAGATGCCGCGGATATTGGGGATCA
>MVZH01000430.1 GCA_002068325.1 Lentisphaerae bacterium ADurb.BinA184
CCACCCGCCAGCTCGCCGCCCTCCAGCTGCCCCCCGGCGGCGGCGACGGCTTCGGCGCCCGCGTCCGCGGCCTCCTCCACCCCCCGCAGAACGGCGACTACGTGTTCATGATCACCGCCGACGACCAGGCCCAGCTCTTCCTCAGCGACGGCCCCGACCCCGCCCGCAAACAGCTGGTCGCCCAGGCCCGGGAATGGCTCAACCCCCTCGAATTCGATCGCTTCCCCGAGCAGCGCAGCGCCCCCGTCACCCTCGCCACCGACCACGAGTACTACCTCGAAATCCTGTTCAAGGAGAACGCCGGCAACGACCACTGCACCGTCGGCTGGACCCTCCCCGACGGCACTGTCGAAACCCCGCTCCGCGGCGACCACCTCTCCCCCCTCGCCCTCACCTCCGCCCAGAAGGAGTTCGCCCGCCGCAAGGACGCTTTCCTCCTCGAGATCAAGACCGCCGCCGGCGACACCAAGGCCCTCGCCGAGACGCTCGACCAGATCGCCGACGCCCCCCCCGAACGCCCCCGCGCCGAGGCCGTCGAAAACGCCAAGGCCCGGCTCCAGGACATCCTCCGCGCCTGGAGCCCCAAAGCCGACGCCACGACCGACCTCCAGCGCCGCGCCGACGAAACCCTCGCCGCCGCCGGCATCCACAGCGTTGATGCCGCCCTCGCCAAGCTCAATCGCATGCCCCGCATCAAACTCGCCCAGCACCTGCTCGGCAACAGCGCCCTCAAGCTGGACCGCCTGCGCCGCCACGCCGACGCCGACGTCTTCACCCTCGCCGACCCCGTCGCCCCCCTCGCGCGCAACGCCGACATCAGCCGGCCCGACGTGCTCAGCGCCAAGCTGCCCGCCAGCCGCATCGCCTCGACCGTCTACGACGCCATCAACCACTGCGGACGCCAGCCCATCAGCGGCGTGCTCCTGCTCAGCGACGGCAACAACAACGCCGGCAAGGCCTTCGCCGAATTGCAACAGGTGCTGCGCGAGCGCGACATCCCCGTGTTCAGCGTCGGCATGGGCCTGCCCACCCCGCCCCGCGACGTCTGCATTGACCACGTCCTCGCCCCCACCACGTCGTTCAAGGGCGACACCCTCAAGGTCGCCGCCGTCATCCGCCGCCACGGCTTCGAGGCCCGCCCCATCCACCTCCAAGTCCACTGCGGCCAGGATCTCATGGTCGAGAAGGACTTGCCCCCGGGCCCCGACGCCATCGTCGCCGTTGACCTCGCGTTCGTCGAAAAGGCCGACGGCCTGCGCCACTACAGCGTGTCGGCCGAGACCTTCGGCGAGGAGGTCCTCGACATCAACAACCGCAAGAGCTTCTCCGTCAACATCATGACCGACCCCCTCAAGGCCCTCCTGGTTGACGAGTTCCCCCGCTGGGAAAGCCGCTACGCCAACATGATGCTGACGCGCGACCCCCGCATCGAGGTCACCACCATCTTCATCGGCTCCACCCCCAACCTCGAACTGCCCGGCGGCGACGACGGCTTCCCCGCCGACCGCGAGGCCCTGTTCGCCCATCAGATCCTCGTGCTCGGCGATGTCAACCCCGCCCACTTCACGCCCGCCCAGCTCGACGCCATCCGCGCCTTTGTGGTCGAGAAGGGCGGCACCCTCCTGCTGCTGGCCGGCCCCAGTTTCATGCCCGCCGCCTACGGCCGCACCGTCCTCGCCGACGTGCTGCCGTTCCGCGCCCAGCCCGTCCCGGTCCTCGCCGGGGCCGCGCCGGCCGCCGCCTCGGGCCCGCTGCGGCTGGCCGTCACCGAGGGCGGGCGCTACGAGAACCCGGTCCAGATCGGCCCCACCCCCGCCGCCACCGCCCAGCTCTGGGAACGGCTCCCCGGCATGAACTGGGTCAAGGAAGGCGTCTTCCCCAACCCCAACGCCGAGACCCTCGTCGCCGTCCAGGAATCCAAGACGCCGGTGATCCTGACCGCCTACGCCGGCCTCGGCAAGATCATGTATATCGGCAGCGACGCCTTCTGGCGCTGGCGCTACCGCGCCCGCTGGAAGTACCACCACCGCTTCTGGGGGCAGATCCTCCTCTGGGCCACGGTCGGCCGGACCTCGGGCGCCGACGAACACGTCAAGCTCATGACCGACCGGGCCGAGTACTCGCCCGGCGAAACGGTCACCCTCAAGGCCCGCGTGCTCGGCACCGACAAACAGCCCCTCGAAGGCGGCACCGTCTCGGCCGAGGTCCGCGACGCCGACGGCGCCGTCGTCCGCAACGTCCAGTTCGTCCAC
>MVZH01000431.1 GCA_002068325.1 Lentisphaerae bacterium ADurb.BinA184
CGGTCACGAATGCGGCCGGGAGCGACAGCGCGACCGGCATCATCACCGTCCAGGAGATTCCGCCGGCACCCCCGCAGGCGGCGGAGAACTTCACCCTCGAGAGTGACGCAGTCAACGTCACCGCCGTGGCCGGCGGCCAGCAGGTGACCATCAACGCCACCGCCGGGCTCAACGTCACCGGCAACGAGATCCACCTCCAGACCGGCGGCCTCACCGTCACCATCCGGACCGACGGGCTCAACACCACCGCCGGCAACGTCTCGACCGGCAACGTCACCGGCGTTCACCTGGAGTCCGCTCCCGTCAACGCCACGGTCGGCAGCGCCGGCAACGTCTCGGCCTCCTTTGCGGCCGAGATGAACAACTACAACCCCGCCCTCGGGATAACGACGGCGATCTACGAGCAGCCGGGCGACGCGGCGAAGACCGCGTTCGTCCTCGCGGCACAGGACGAGAACCTCGAGCTCGGCAATGTAGCATACGCGGTCTACTTCACGAAGACCAACCTCACCGGAAACGACACCATCCGCGATGCCGTCCTGCGGCTGACGGCATCGCCCGACTGGGTGAACGCAAACGGCGGCATCGACGCCGTCCGGATCTTCCGGCTGGGCGACGACGGCAACCGCTCGGTGCTGCAGACGACCTACACAGGGATGGAGAACGGCATGATGGTCTTTACGGCCGTCTCGCCGGAGGGCTTCTCCGCGTTCGCACTTGCCGCCGTAGCCGGTCCCGCACCGGCCCCCGCCTCCTCCGGGAGCAGCGGCGGCGGCTCTTCGACGGCGGTCGGTGCGGCGAGCAACCTCCGGTCCGGCGAAAGCGCCACCCTCACCATGCGGATGACGGCAATCTCGGCGGTCACCCTTACCGCGAAGAACGAGGTCAAAGAAGCCATGGTGACCGTGGCGGAGGCCTCGCTCCCGCGGGCTGTCGAACCCCCGGCAGGCACCGTCTACCAGTACGTCAAGACAACCCTCTACAGGGCAGCCCCCGATAACTTCAGCGGCGTTCAGCTCCGGTTCGCCGTCCCGACCGCCTGGCTCAGAGGGCACGGCTGCACCGCAGAAAAGGTCGCTCTCTTCCTGTATACCGGCGACGGCTGGCAAACGGTCCCCGTCGAGGCACTCGGCGATGAGGACGGCAACGCCGTCTTCTCTGCCGCCCCGGACGGGTTCGGCCTTTTTTCGATCGCGGCGACCGGGGAAGCCCCCGGCGACGCAACCCCCGGACCCACCCGGACGACGACAACGCCCGCGGCGAACGTGACGACACCGCCGGCAACACCGCCGGTCGAAGAGCCACCTGCCGAAGGACTGCCCATGAAGATGATCGCCTTCATCGCCGGTGCAGTCGTCATCATCGCGGCGGCAGGATACCTCCTCATGAAGAGGAGGTAACCTCCTGACTTTTGGGCGAACCTCTCCTCGATCACCTCCCGGAAGTTCATCCCCGCCCGCAGTCTGTATGAAGAGTTCTCCGCTTCTCCGGGGCGCCTGATTGGATCCCTGAAACCGATACTGCCGTTCTTCATCCAGCCATGCCTGTGCCCCGGCAGGGAGGACCCGGGCCGGGCTCGACGGAATGCATTGCCGGCGGGAATGCGCGCGGCGCCGCCCGAATCGACAGAACCGGCGATCTCACATCCCGGCGCTTCTCGCTGCAGCCCTGCCGGACCCCGGATAACCGGGGCAGGATGCGCTGTCGCGCCGCACACGCCCCGGAAAACAAAATAATTTTAATTACATAAAGGACATTTTGTAAAGTTTTATTACGTTAAATAAAGTGTACTTGTACATATGCTATCGAGGCAATTATCACTCTTTGTTGGACTCATCATGCTCTCACTCCTGCTTGTTGGGGTGGCGAGCGCATCGTACCCGATGTTTCATCACGACCAGCAGCGGACCGGCTACGTTCCGGGAGAGGGGCCGCAGACGAACACCACGCTCTGGGTGGCGGAGACCGCTGAGTATGCCGACGGTTCTCCGGCGGTACATGACGGAAAGGTCTTCATCCCGACCTGGCCGGATATGAACTTCGATGAAGCCAACCCGATGGGGCTTGTCTGCCATGACGCCGCCACCGGGGCGGAGCTCTGGACGAACGAGCTCGGCGGCGCCGGCATCGGTTCGGTCTCGGGCGTCGCCGTCGCCGACGGCCGGGTCTACCTCGGCGGGACCGACGGGCGGCTCTACTGCGTCGATGAAGAGACGGGGGAGACGCTCTGGGCG
>MVZH01000432.1 GCA_002068325.1 Lentisphaerae bacterium ADurb.BinA184
CCCGCCGCGCCTGGCCCAGCCACGCCCCCCGTGAAGTGTCCGTGTACTGCTCGG
The DNA here is from genome assembly GCA_002068325.1 of Lentisphaerae bacterium ADurb.BinA184. Classification (GTDB taxonomy): domain Bacteria; phylum Verrucomicrobiota; class Lentisphaeria; order Oligosphaerales; family MVZH01; genus MVZH01. The sequence continues at coordinate 55 of MVZH01000432.1, forward strand.
TCCAGATCGAGACGTGGAAGACGTCGCCGTAGGTCCGCGCGCGGAGGGCGTCGCCGAGGTGTGTCCACAAGGGGTCGTGGCGCATGACGTAGCCTACCATGAAGACCGGGTCCGGCGAGCGGTCCGCGGCAATGAGCTGTCGGCACTCGGCCTCGGTCAGGGCAAGAGGTTTCTCCATCAGAATGTGCTTCTGCGCCCTCAGACAGTCCATGCCGACCGCGCCGTGCAGGTCATGGGGCAGGGCGATGATCACGGCATCGACATGGTCGAACAGGTTCCGGTAGTCCGCAACCGCCACGGCTCCGGCCGCGGCGTCCGCGGCGTGCTGCGCCCGCGCCAGGTCAGTGTCCGCGAAGGCGGTGAACCTCATGCGATGGTGCAGCGGGGCCAGTGCGCCGACGTGGCTCCGGGCCATTGTGCCGCACCCGATCATTCCCACGCGAATCATGGCGACCATCCTTCTCGGCTCGATCAGTGCCGCAGCGGTGCGGCCCAGGCATGCCCCGGAAAGCGTATACGTTACAGCGGGCGGCAGGGCCTTCAAGCCAGATGGCGCCTGCGGCCAACGCGCCGGCCTCAGGCCTTGGCCAGGAGGTGGTAGTTGGCCATCGAGACGCCGCTCAGGAGTGCGCCGACGATGCCAAGGAACCCCTGATCGGTGCCACAGAGGAAGAGGTTGCGGATCGGGGTGCGGCCGTCGTAGAGCTTGCGCGGCGAGCCGTAGACGGCGCCGTTCAGGTGTCCGGTGTAGCGCAGGACGGTGCGGGGGGTGAAGACATCGGCCAGCCGTGCGTGCCCGGCCAGCGGTGCGATGTCGGCGATCCCGTCCAATTGTGCCGCGGCGGCCTCGGCCTTGGCGACGCGGTACTCGTCGGCGGGCAGGTGCAGCCAGGGCTGGGGGTTGGCGAGGCTGGTGACGCGCAGCAGGTCGGCACCGGCTACCGTCTCCCCGCCCCCGAAATTGCCCGGCAGGCATAGAACCGTACTCTGCGCGTCGGCAAGCGCGGCGGGTGGGCGGTAGGCGAATTCCGGGGTGCGGTTGAGGAAGAGGATGCTGTCGTCGAGGCCCAGGTCGGCGGGCGGGCAGTCGAGATGGAAGATGCTTTCGATGAAGGAGATGCAGCCGGCCGGATGGGTTGTGGCCGAGGCCGGTGCGGGGTCGCAGAGCCGGAGCGTCTCAAGGTGGCCGGCCGAGGAGAGGATGCTGTCGCATTCGAGGAATGTGCCGTCGTCGAGGCTGACGCCGGTGACCGCACCGTCCGGGCAGGCGATGGTGCGGACCCCGCAGTTCAGGCGGAGTTCGGCGCCGGCCTCGGCGAGGCGGGCGGCGAGGGCGTCGAGGAGGGGCCTGATGCCGCCGGCGGGGCGTCCGACGCCTTCGAGGAAGAGGCTGCGAAAGAGGATGCAGAAGGCGCGGAAGTCCATGTCGTCGGCCTGGGCGTTGCCGTAGTACATGACCGGGCAGAGCAGCATCTCGATCAGCAGGGGGTCTGAAAGGATGGCGGCGAGGGTTTTCCGGGCCGGGAGCGGTTCGAGGTGGTAGGAGTAGACGTCGTAGTCGCGCACGGCTGCGACGAGACGCTGGAAGGCCTCGTGCTGCGCGGGGAAGGCCTCCGCCACGCTGGCTTCAAGGACGGCGAAGTCGTTGCTGAAGCGCAGGCTGCATCCCGGGAAGACGATGCGCGAGTGGCGCTGCGGGACGATGTGCAGCTCGTCGCGCGACAGGCGCAGCTGCCGGAAGAGCCTGTTGATGGGGGCTTCGCGCCGCTGCCGCGGGGCGAGGTTGGTGAGGGCATGGAGTCCGACGTCGAAGCGGCGGCCGCCGCGTTCATACCAGGAGTTGAGGCCGCCGATGCGCGTGTGGCGTTCGCACAGGCAGACGCGCCGGCCGAAGTGGGCGAGGCGGATGCCGGCGGCCAGGCCGGACAGCCCGGCTCCGATGATGACGGTGTCGAAACGCATGGCGTCGAAGCTGGGGGTTCCCCCCGGGAACGCCGCCCTACCAGGTCTCGTGGTGGATCCGTGCGTCGTTGGAACGGGTGCGCGGGGCCGGGAAGTCAAGCGGCCGGCCGATGGCGAGGGCGGCGACCGGCAGCACGTCCGCCGGCAGCCCGAGGATGGCGGAGAGATGGC
>MVZH01000433.1 GCA_002068325.1 Lentisphaerae bacterium ADurb.BinA184
GACTTGCCGGGGACCGCCACGAAGCCGAGGCCTTCCAGGCTCATCTCGATCTGCCAGGGGTCGCGGACCACGATCTCGGTCGTCTCGCCGTACTTGACGACCGTCCCCCGGACACGGATCAGCTTGCCGAGAAGCAGACGGTCGGGCGGGGCTTCGAAGCGGTCGCGGTCGCGGCCCCAGATCAAGACGGTGAAGCCTTTTTCCCTGTACGGCTTGTCCAGGTTCAGGAACGTGGGGCGTCCGCGCAGCCGGGCCTGATAGGTGGCCTCGACGACCTTGCCTTCGACGATGGCCTCCCGGCCGACGTACTGGGCCGCACGACCAGTCGGAACCACCTCCGGCGCAACCGCCTTTTCGCGTGCCGGCGGGTCGGCCGCTGGGGCTGCCTGCGGCAGGAGGATCACGGCAACCAGGATCGGCAGTACGGTTGCGAGGCGGAACGGGCGGAAGCGCATGGTGACTCCCTCGCCGGGGCGCGACAGGAGGACGGGTGGCGCGGGACTTCAGCGGGCGGCGCCGGCAACCTGCAGCCCTTCGTCGAGGACGGCCAGGTAGTTCTCGACCGGCATGTAGTTGGTCAGGCTGTTGCCGGTTCCCAGGGCCCACCAGCCGTCCTCGAAACAGCGTTCGATCATGGTTCGGGCGTAACGCCGCAAGTCGGCGGGCGCGGCCCGGCAGATGGTGTCCACATCCAGTCCGCCCAGCGGGGTGATGCGACCGCCATACCGACGTTTGAATTCGGCGACGGGGAAAATGACATCCTCGAACGAGTGCTTGGCGTCGATCCCGCAGGCGATGAGGTCGTCGTAGACCTCGGCCAGGTTGCCGCACGAGTGGAGGATGAAGGGCTTGCCGTGGGCATGGGCGTTGGCGGCGAGCGCCCGGTAGGTAGGGAACACCCATTCGCGAAGCTGCCGGGGGCTGAGGAAGGTCGAGGTCTTGAACCCCAGGTCGTCGCCCTGACGGAGGGCGCCGATGGCGTCCATGCCGGCGAGATCCTGGTTGGCCCGCAGGTGGATGGCGCCGACGCGCCGGAAGACGGCCTCGACGAGGTCGGGCGCGTCCGCCATGGCGTAGGACAGCCCGATCGTGCCCATCATCGAGGACACCCACTCGTAGGGGCCGGCGCAGACCCCGCCGACAATCTTCACGCCCTCCGGCAGCAGGCGCGCCACGGTCTCGAAGTGGCGGTAGGCGACCGCCTGGCCCTCGGGCGGCCACGGGTAGCGTTCGTAGTCCTCCCAGGTGCGGATGACGGCCTGCGCTTCGCTGCCGTGGCTGGCGCCGCCTTGGGCGTGCTCATGGCTGGCCAGCGGCAGGGCCGGCGGGATCTCCATGGGGATGCAGTCATACCCCATCCCCAGCCAGAAGTCCACGTAGACCGGCCAGTAGCCGGGGTCGTCGGGGGTCATTTGGTCAAAGCGGGTGCCGGTGCGGGCCGCGATGAATCCGGCGCTGGCGACATGCTCGTAGAAGGGCAGATAGGCGGGGCGGCCCTGACGGTGCAGCACCTTGAGGAACTCGCCGAAATGGACGTCGCGCCGGAGTCGCATGGGGGGGCCTCTTCGCTGGTGGGAGGCCGCAATGTAAGCGGCCAACCGAGACTGTCAACCCGGCCTCCGGAGGATGGGAAAAGGAGGCCACGCACGAGAACTCCAACCACCGCCAGGCCGCGCGCAGGGTTTCTTCTGTTGTTGGTTGTTTTTGGCATGGTTGGGGGGGGGCGTGGCCCTTAGGCATCGTTGGCCCGCCGGCCGCGTGGCGATGGACGCCGAACGCCAGGCCCACGGCGGCGAGGGTGCAGATAAGGAACGATCCGCCCGAGCTGACAAGGGGCAGGGGCAGCCCGGTCACGGGAGTCAGGCCGAGCACGACCGCGGCGTTGATGGCCGCATGCAGGAACAGGAGCACGGCGATGCCGGCCACCAGGAGACGGCCGAAGTCGTCCCCGCAACCGGCGGCGATGCGCAGCAGGCACAGCGCCAGGGCGGTGCTGGCGGCCAGGACCAGCCCGAGGCCCAGCATCCCCATCTCCTCGCCGATGACGGCCAGGATGAAGTCCGTCGAGGCGACCGGCCGCGGGATGAAGCCGAGGTTCTTGGACTCGCCGCGGGCATAGCCCAGGCCGAGGCTGCCGCCGGCGGCGACGGCGGTCTGGGCCTG
>MVZH01000434.1 GCA_002068325.1 Lentisphaerae bacterium ADurb.BinA184
GTAGGCCAGCCCACCCGGCCTGGGGACGGCGACCTGCCCGGTGCGCGCCGCCGTCTCCCGGTGGAAGAACCGCACCACGTCCGGCCCCGCCAGCGAGACCGCGACCTGGTCGCCGCCCACTGCGATGCCGGTCAGGCGGGCGTTCTCGTCGGCCATCGCCACGTCAACGATCAACGCCTCGCCGTCGGCGGTCTTGAACGGGGCGTAGGTGCCACTTTTCAGTTCGCAACGGCCGACGCCGGGGAGCGGGCGGCCCGCCCAAGGCGCGGCATCCAGGCCGATGAAGACGTGGACGCCGTCGGTGGCGACGTCGACGGCCCCCTGGAACTTGCGCTCGCCCCACTTCCGGCGCCCGTTCAGATCCGTGCCGATGAGCGCCCAGCCGGCCTCGGAGCCGCCCGCCGCCAGCACCATCATCTCCTGGCCCGCCGCCACGCTCACCGGCGGGTTGTGATCGCTCATCCAGGCGCCGCTGCCGTCGGCGGTGTCCCACGGCGGCACCCCGGCGCTGCCGTAGGAGGCCTCGTACGACGGGTCGATGCCTTGGTGGTACAGCCCTCGCCAGCGGTAGTTGCCCGGCGGCACCAGGTTGCCGGCTTCGTCGCTGCCATCCCAGAAATCCACCTGCCGCCCCTTGCCGCGCGGCGCCATGCCGACCAGGTTCTTCACCCGCCGCCCCTGCTCATCCTCGATGACCAGGGTGACGAAGCCGTCAAAGGGCATCTCGTACGCCAGCGGCACCGGTCCCTCGGTCTTCTGCAGGAAGGCCAGCGATTCGGTCGCCTCGACCTTGGCCAGCTGCAGGTTGCCTTTGGCTTCCAGGATCACCGGCCCCCACGCATCGTGAGCCGTCCAGAAGAACTCGCGGCTCGAGGTGCCCGCCTTCAGCAGGTCGGCATAGCGATGAATCGGAAAAGTCCGCCCGTCGGCCGGCCCCCATAGAAACTCCATGCCCATGCTGAACTGGTCACCCGCCTTCAGGCTCATCGGCGGCTTGTACGGCTTGCCGGTCGCCTTCACCACCGCGCTCTGGCCGGTGAGGATCCGCCACGGCAACGCCATCTCCTGCACGTAGCTCTTCCCGTCCTCGCCCTTCTGGAAGGCCTCGAGCACGCCCACCGTCATCGCGTCCGGGATGGCTTCGAAGAGGCCGGCGTCCTCGACGGGGTCGCGCCCCCCCGACCAGCGCCCGTACGAGATGTTGACCACCGGCCGGCCGGCCGCGGTCGAGTACCAGCAGTCCACGTGCAGCACCATGTCGGTCTTGATCCGCAGCTGCAGGCAGTCGCTCTTCCAGCCGCTGCCGATGTCGAAGCGGGCATCCACCATGTTGACCATCGGCGTGGAGTCGCGCCACTGGATGGCCAGGTAGAGCCTGTCCGCGTCGTGCATGGCGGCCACCTTGGCCGAGTAGGCACCGCGCGTACGGTAGTTGGCATAGACCTCGATCTGCCCGGACAGATCCCAGTCGTCCAGCTTCCCGTCGATGACGACCTTGGCGGGCGGCGGCACGGCATGCAGCGCCGTGTTGTTGCTTTGCTGGGCGCCGGCCACGCCGCACAGGATCGCCGTGGCGGCAAGGACGACCGTTCGGACACCACGCATGACTGTCTCCCTATGATTCCGTGCTTACAAGTGAGCCGCTTGCAGAACCCCTGCATCACGTGGCCGGGACGGAGCCCGGCCCTCCATCGCCCCCGAGAAGGGCCGCCGGCTGCCGCGCTGGAGGGGCGACCTCCGTGTCGTCCGCGGTGGGTTTTGCAGGCGCCTCTCCGGACTTCCAGTGCATTCCCGCCCGCTGTGCTCAGGCCGTCGCGCCCGGAGGCCGGACGCGGCGCCGACGACAGGCGGCAACCGCAAGCCCCGCGAGGAAGAGGGCCGTGCCCGGCTCGGGAACCACGTAGAGCTGGATCAGATTCGACGTGCTGGTGTAGTCCAGAACGAAACTCCGGTACCCGCTCGGAACCGTCCCGAGAACCAGTGCGCCGGCAGAGAGCCCGTGCGCCACCGGCGTCACGCCGTCGTCGGCGAAAAATGCAAACAGCGGATAAGTGGCGTCTCGCTGCATTCCCCCGGCGTCGATGATGTCGAGGACGTTGCCGTTCAGCACCAGGTCGCCGCCGGAGTAGTGCAGGAGCCGCACGAGGTCGCCAGTGCC
>MVZH01000435.1 GCA_002068325.1 Lentisphaerae bacterium ADurb.BinA184
CCGCCTCATCCCCCCCGCCCATCGCGCCCCCCTCGCCGACATCCTCGCCGCCTGCCGCCTCTACCGCAAGCAGACCGGACGGCTGGTGACACTCGAATACGCCCTCATCGCCGGCGGCAACGACACCCCCGAGGAGGCCGGGCAACTCGCCCGCATCGCCCGCGAACTCGATGCCAAGGTCAACCTCATCGCCTGCAATCCCACCGCCTCTACACACCGCGCCCCCGACGCCCGAGCCATTGCCGCCTTCGAGCGCCGCCTCGCCGCCGCCGGCGCCCGCGTCACGGTTCGCCGTAGCAAAGGCGAGGAGATCGCCGCCGCCTGCGGCCAGCTCCGCCGCCAACCTTCGCCCTCCACCTGAGCCCGAGCCATGCCCGGCGCGCGACGCCGCCCCCAGCCCCCCTCTCGCCCCGCCCGCCCCCTCAGTGATCCTCCAGTCCGTACGCCTTGAGCTTGCGATGCAGGGTGCGGCGGCTGATCCCCAGGGTCTTGGCGGCCAGGGTGCGGTTGCTGTGCGTCTTCTCGAGGGCGCGCCGGATGAGCTCGCGTTCGTTGGCGTTCAAGTCGAGACCGGCGGGGGCGGCGCCGGGGCTGCCCGCCCCGGGGGGGTGCGCCGCCGCGGAACGCAGGTCGGGCGGAACGTCCCCCAACGTCAAAGTGGTGCCGCGCGACATGACCACCATCCGCTCAACGCAGTTGCGGAGTTCGCGGACGTTGCCCGGCCAGGCGTAGCCGGTCAGAAGCTTCAGCGCCTCGCTGGAGAAGCCGTTGACCGTCCGGCCGTTCTCGGCGGCGAACTGCCGGAGGAAGTGGGCGAGCAGCAGCGGGATGTCGTCCGTGCGCTCCCGCAACGGGGGCAGATGGATGTTGACGACATTGAGGCGGTAGAAGAGATCCTCGCGGAACCGGCCTTCGTCAACCAAGGCCCGCAGATTGCGGTTGGTGGCGGCCAGCAGCCGCACGTCAACATCGATCGGGGTGTTGCCGCCGACCCGTTCGAAGGAGCGGGTTTCGAGAATCCGCAGCAGCTTGATCTGGGTGGCGCCGTCGAGCTCGCCGATCTCATCGAGGAAGAGCGTGCCGCCTTCCGCCGTCTCGAAGCGGCCGGCCTGACGCTCGTGCGCCCCGGTGTAGGCGCCCTTCTCGTGGCCGAACAGCTCGCTCTCCAGCAGGTTGGGGTTCAGCGAGGCGCAGTGCACGACGACAAACGGGTTGCCGGCGCGCGGGCTGAGCCGGTGGATGGCGTGCGCAATCAGCTCCTTGCCGGTGCCGCTCTCACCGGTCAGCAGGACGGTCGAGCGGGCCCCGGCAACCTGCCGCACACTGTCAAAGACCGCCTGCATCGCCCGCGAGTTGCCGACCAAGCTGGTCAAGCCCACGGCCTCGTCGAGTTCCTGTCGCAGGCGGACGTTCTCGGCGCGCAGGCGACGGCTCTCAAGACCGCGCTCGATGACCATCTCCAGGTTGTCCAGGTTCAGCGGCTTGGCCAGGTACTCGTAGGCGCCTTGGCGCAACGCCTCGTCGGCAATCTGCAGCGTCCCGTAGGCGGTGAACAGGATCACCAACGGGGGGTTCTCGCTGGCGGTGACGCGGCGCAGGAAGGCCATCCCGTCCATGCCCGGCATGCGGAGGTCCACCAGGATCACATCAACCGCGTGCCCGCGCAGAGCCTCCAGCCCCTGCTCGGCCGAATCGGCCAGCAGAATGTCGTACTTGTGGCGGAAGGACTTCTGCAGCCCTTCACGGGTGTTCTTCTCGTCGTCAACAATCAGGATGACCGGGCGCTCGTTCATGGCGGCGTGCCTTCGGCGGCGGGGGCGGCCGCCGGCGCCGCGGCGCTGCCGGCCTCCAGCAGCCGGACCTGGCGCTCGCGCAACGGGAACCGGATCGTGAACACGGTGCCCGCGCCCTCGGTGCTGTCAATGCTGAACTCCGCCCCGTGCCCGCGCAACACACGCTCCACCACCAGCAGGCCCAGCCCGGAGCCGTCCTCGCGCGTCGTGTAGTAGGGTTCCATGATGTGCGGCAGCTGCGCGGCGGAAATGCCCTTCCCGGTGTCGGCGATCCGCACCTCGATGTAGTCGCCCACCACCCGGGCATCCGCCGTCAAGACCCCGCCCGGCTGCATCGCCTGCAACGCGTTCCTGGCCA
>MVZH01000436.1 GCA_002068325.1 Lentisphaerae bacterium ADurb.BinA184
GATCCGACCGCCGGCATCGTACGGTAGACGGCGGCCGCCTGGAAGCCGACCGCAAGCCGAACCGGCGGCGCACGGAAGGTCATCCAAAGGACACAGGACACTGCAGACGGCGCCAGAACATGTCGCCTCACACGCCCAGGAGGACCTCGTATGAAGGCCATACTCGTTTCCGGAAGCCGCAATCCAGACGGCCAGACCGCGCAGGCCGCCGATGCCGTGCTCCGGGGGCTGACCGCCGCCGGCGCGTCCGTGGAGAGGGTGTTCCTGCCCACCCGTGCCATCGAACGCTGCCGCCAGTGCGACGCCAATGGCTGGGGGCTGTGCCGGAGGGCCGGACGCTGCGCTGTCGCCGATGACTTCGGCACCCTGGTCGAGGGCATCCGGGAGGCCGACGTTGTGGTCTTCGCCACGCCGGTCTACTACTCCGACTTGAGCGAGAGCCTCCGCGCCTTCACGGATCGGCTGCGCCGCACGTGCACGCACGAAGCCGGGCGTGTCTCAATACAGGGGAAGCCCGTGATCGGCGTGTGTGTGGCCGGCGGCGGAGGCGGCGGCGCGCCGACGTGCTGTGCCAGCCTGGAGAGAACCCTGTCAACCTGCGGCTTCGACGTGGTGGACGTGCTTCCGGTGCGCCGCCAGAACCTCCAGGCAAAGCTGGCGGCCCTCGAAGCCGCCGGACGATGGCTCGCATCGCGGCCGCGGTCGGTCTGATGCATAGTCCCAGACTGACGGAATGCGGCTGGCGGCCGGGGGGCCCTAACCTGAGCTATTCATGAACAGAGAGGCAACGGAGGCATATCTCATTGGTTGGCAATAGCCTACGAACCACTGAGAGAGGCGTCAGTGTTTACGCCGCCCAACCGTACGCGGGTGGTAACCGTCCGCAACGCAAACCCTTCGTTGCCTCCGTTTCCTCTTTGTGAGTAGTTCAGGCTGCGAAGGCGCGGGGGCTACGGGAAGTAGGGCGGCCAGGGGCGCCAGAGCGGGGTGGGATGGGCGGTCGGCCCCGTAAGGCTGGCGTTCATCGGGTAAATGGAGTATTGGACAAATCCGTAGTGCATGGCGAAGGGCGGGCTGGTGAATGTGATGTGCGTGAAGACGTCCCGCGACTGGGCGTGGCCGTCAAAGAACAGCAAGTTTATCACGCGGTTGCCGTTGTGTCGCTGGCGTCCATCGACGTTGGAGTTCCAGCCGTCGAGGTGTTCGAAGTTTCCCTGCATCCACGGGGCGATGTGCCAGGGTGTCCAGCTGGGCGCATTGCTGTCGCCGAGCAGGAGTCCTTCGCTGGGGCGGGTGACGCGTTCCATGGGCCAGGGCTTGCGGCCGATCCCGGCATCCTGTTCGCAGAGGAAGACGTTGATGCCGTATTCGAGGGCGTGGTCGGTGGGGTCCATGTAGGACGGGCCGGCCGACCCCTTGGCCAGCCCGCGGCCTTCCAGGGAGGAGCAGTCGAGGGCGGTCAGCGTGAGGTAGCCGCCGTCCATCAGGATGTCGGCCCAGCACGGCAGGGCCTGCCCGAGGGCGACGCCGACGTCGTCCCAGCGGCTGGAGGGGCCGCTGTAAGGCGGGTAGACCCGCATGGGCGGCATGAGGCCGTCGGAGTCCGCCTGGTAGAGGGCGAAGGCCTGCCCCAGGCTGCGCTCGGTCGACAGGCACTGCAGGGTCTTGGCGCTCTCCCTGGCCTGGCGCAGGGCCGGCAGGAGCAACGACGCCAGGATGGCGATGATCGCGATCACGACCAGCAGCTCGATCAAGGTGAATGCGTTTCGGCGCATGAGGCTGTCGAACCCTCGCCGTTGGGCCGTGACGCGGGGCAGGGGCCGCGGGGTTGAACCCCCTGCCCGCCTGTCATGGCATACGCAGTACTGTAGCCGGGAAACCCCTCGCGCGCAAACGAGAAGAACTGTGCGCGACAGCCTCGCCGGCAGCGCCGCGCAAACGAAGCGCCGGGTAGTGAAACGCACTCTGGCGGCTATCTTGACGCCCGTGCGGCCGGAGGCCGCGGTGGCGCTCTCAGTCACGAATGGAGTCCTGGAGGATGTGACGATGAAGACATGCAGACGGTGGCTGTCGGCATCCTGGCTGAGCCTGGCGGCGACGTGGCTGGCGGCCTTCGGGGTGCCGGATCGCGCGGTTGCGCAGGAACCGCC
>MVZH01000437.1 GCA_002068325.1 Lentisphaerae bacterium ADurb.BinA184
GGCACTGGCGACCTCGTGCGGCTCCTGCACTACTCCGGCGGCGACCTGGTGCTGAACGGCAACGTCCTCGACATCGTTGACACCGGCGGCATGCAGAACAACAGCACCTACCCGCTGTTCGCCTTCTTCGCCGACGACGGCGTGACCCCCGTGGCCCACGGCCTCAGCGGCGGGCTGACCCTCGGTACAGTCCCCGGCGGCCTCAAGGACATCGTGCTCGACTACAGCAGCGACCCGAGCATGATCCTGCTGCAGGTGATCCCCGAGCCGGCCACGCTGGCCTTGCTCCTCGGCGGCGGCGCGCTGGCGCTGCGGCGCCGGCAACGCTGAGCCCTTCCCGCCGCCGTTCAATGTGTCGCCTTCTGTCAATCGTCTCGAGATGATCCGTGCGAATCGCACTGGAGCCGGCGGACTCCGCCGGTACGCCCTCGCGTCCGGACAAATGCGGGATTTCCCGCGAACGCGTCGGGCGAAGGACTAGAGTTGATGCCGAGCCGAAGGGGTTCTCACATGCGTTGTGTCCGAACGGTTGTCCTTGCCGCGACGGCGGTTCTGTGCGGTGTGGCCGGTGCCCAGCAGAGCAACAACACGGCGCTGCATGCCGTGCCGCCGCCCGCCAAGGTTGTCATTGACGGGAAGCTGGACGACTGGGATCTGTCCGGCCAGATCGAGGTCTACGCCAACTACCGCACGCGGGGCGCCTATTCGGCCAAGGTGGCCGCGATGCACGACGCGGACAGGCTCTACCTGGCCATCCAGTGGCGCGACTCCACGCCGATGGTCAACATGGTTGATGCCCGCTTCGACATCGGCAGCGGCTGGAAGAGCGACTGCCTGCAGCTGCGTTTCAAGACCGACATTGTGCTGCACGTGGACTGCTGGTACTCGACGGCGGCCGGCCGGCCGGTCGTCAACATTTCGTACGGCCGCTGGTCGGGCGGGCGCGACCCCGTCGAGGACGCCGGGCTCTTCGAGGCCATCCCGGACGCGATGAAGGCTGGCGCGCTGCAGGCGTTCCAGAAGGGCGAGGACGGGAAGAGCTACGTGCAGGAGATTGCGCTGCCGTGGCGGATTCTCACCGGCCAGAGTGCGGTGGTGAAGGCGACCGGCAAGCCATACAAGCCGCCGATGAGCCTGAAGGCGGGGGATCAGTTCAGCATGGGCATGGAGTTCCTGTGGGGGCCGGCCGACGGGCGGACCTTCCCGATCCATCGCTACGCCGACCTGCTGAAGGCCGGCACCTCGAGCCGCGAGTTCTTCTGGACGGCGCACGACGCGTGGGGGCCGGTGATCCTGGAGGCCAAGGGCAACCTGCAACTGCCGAGGGTCGAGGCGACGGAGTCGCTGGCCTTCCTGCAGAAGACCGAGGGCCCGGTGCGGCTGGCATACGAGATGCCCTTTGACGGCTTCGTCACCCTGGTCATCGAGGATGAGCAGGGGCGGCGGGTGAAGAACCTGGTTGGCATGGCGCCGCGCGGCAAGGGGCCGCAGGTGGATTGCTGGGACGGCAGCGACGAGGCCGGCAACCTGGTGCCGCCGGGCAACTACCGCTGGCGAGGGCTGTACCACCAGGGCATCGATCCGTCGTACGAGGCCTCCTACGGCAGTGCCGGAGTGCCGCCGTGGGACACCGCCGACGGCAGCGGTGCCTGGATGAGCGACCACAACCCGCCGGTGAGCGTGGCGGCGGGCCAAGAGATGATGGTGCTGGCGGCGAGCGGCGCCGAGGCCGGCTGGGCGCTCATCGGCACGGACCTGAACGGGCGCCGCAAGTGGGGCGAGCGCAAGTTCCAGGGCATTGCCGACGTCGCCACCGACGGCGTCCACGTCTTCATCGGCATGGATGTGGCGCCTTGGGCGGGGCGTCCCGTCCCCGGCGTCGGGCGCTGCGATCTGAAGACCGGCGCCTACGCCCCGTTCAAGACCGCCGGCGGCGAGGCGTTGATCCTTGATGTGGCGACGGCCGACGAGAACGCGCGCCTGACCGGCATCGCGGCGGGCGGCGACCAGGTCGCGGTCTCGCTGGCCGGGCCGGACGTGGTGCGGTTTTTCCACCGGGAGACGGGGGCGCGCACCGGGCAGGTTGCCGTTCCGCAACCGGGTGGGCTGGCCTACGCGGCGGACGGCGCG
>MVZH01000438.1 GCA_002068325.1 Lentisphaerae bacterium ADurb.BinA184
CTGCCGGTGCGCCTCGACGACGGCGCAGTGGTGCCGGTACTCGCACATCGGCGAACCCCATTCGTCCTTGCGGCTCTCCCACCGGGCCACCTCGCGCTCGGCCTCGGCCAGCGGCAGCAGCGGCGCGTAGGGCAGGAAGATCTCGTCGGTACGGACGGCCAGCCGGAGTCCGTCGCGCCACTCCTTGATCGAGAGCAGCGCCCGGATGGCGTCGGTGGCCCCGCGGTACCCGACCTCGCGCACCGCGTGGACGCCATCGCCCACGCCGGCCGACAACCCGCCCTCGGCCCGGAAGTTGGTGCGCGGGCCGACGTCGCCAATCGCCCCGTTCAGAAAGACCACCGGCGCGGCAAACTGCGACTCGATGCGATCCTTCATCACGCCGCACCAGTCGCGCGAGACCAGCCGGTTGACCCCCATTGCCGTGCCGTGCGCCCCGTAGTGGACCACGATCCCGACGTCCGCCCCTGACACGTCCCGCACGTGGGCAACCGTCATCGTCGGGTCGAACGGATCAGCGGGGGAGGAGCGGAAACAGATACCGCCATCCTCCCTGACCCCGCGGCGGTTGACCCCCACCAGGCTCTCGGTGGTCGCAAAGCCGATCTGCACCTCACGCCGGGCGCCGTGCGCGTCCGCCACCGACTGGATGATGGCCGGCAGTGCGGCGTCGATGTAGGCTTGCTCGACCTCGCCCCATCCCCAGAAGTTCAGCGTGTTGGGAACCGAGTGGCTGTGGGTAGCGCAGACCGTGATGTTCGGCCCGGGGATGCCGGTGCGCCGGCTGGCACCCTCACGAATCCGCTCGACCACAACCTCCTCGACGCAGATCCAGTCCAGGTTGATGACCGCGGCCGCGACGCCTCCCTGCTCAAAGACCATGGCCGTCGCGTGCAGTCGGTCCAGGATTTCCTCGGCGGGGCGTTCCTTGACACCATAGCCGCCCAGCCGGACGACCTGTCCATAGGGGTTCTCCGCCGTTGTTCAGCGCACCGAGCCGTAGCGGATTTCCGCCATCTCGGCCCGGCCGATGCCATCGAGTTCAAAACGGATGTCGAGGCGGTTGCTCTCGAAGACCAGCCCCGGCGGCGCAGGCCCGGACACCAGGTTCGCCTTCAGCGGCGGCAGCTCGAGCTCCAGCCGTTGCCACTCCGCCGCACTCTGAATCCGCGGCGTCCATACGGCTTCCTGCTGGTTGCCGGGTTTGACGCTCAACGCGATGCCGGTGCCCCTGACGTCCGTTCCGCGCACCCAGGCGCTGAGCCGGTACGGACGCTCCGCCAGGTACGGCACCGCGCCGTTGAAAAACAATCCCCAGCCGGACGCCGCCGGGACCTCATTCTCGACCCACACGGAGCCGCCCCGGCGGTCTGGGCAGACTGGATTCCAGCCGAAACGAATCGCCTCCGACTGCGGGAAGCGGTAGCGCTGCATCGCCTCGTGGTTGTGCCGGATCGCCGGGTCGTGCCACGGCCGCACGGCGGGGTGCGGCCCGCGGACAAACGGTTGCCAGAACCGGTGCGGGTCGTAGCAGCCATGATGCACGCCTTCGGTAAACGTGTCCAGCCCGCACCAGGTGCAGACGGGGAAGTCCGTCGCCCGCCGCTCGTCCTCGGGCACCGGCAGGGCCTTCGCCTGGCGCCACAGCGCCTCCGCCTCCGCCCGGGGCGTATTGCTCAGCCGGTAGTGCGCCCGCAGCACCGTGCCGCCGGGCAGCGGGTTGGCCTCCGGCAGGTAGTTGAAATGCGTGTCGTAAATATAGTGACAGATCCCCACGTGCGCGTGCCGCCAGGTATCTTCGAGCAGCTCGACCGTCGGCGCCCGATCCGCCTCCCCCACGAGAATCCAGCGGCTGTCCAGGCACACCCGCCGCGCGAAGGACGGCGAGCTGACGATGTGGTTCAGCGGCATGTATGTCCATTCCCCGGCGGCGTCCTGGTAGACCCAGCCGCGGTAGCGCTCCTGGTTCGACCAGCCGCGTGCCCCGATCCGCCCGAGGTCGTCAATTGGGCTGGCCCCCGCGTCGTTGAACATGCCGGAGGCGTAGACGTTGAGGAACTCGATCCCCTCGTACAGGTCGCCGTACGGCGCCCAGCGCAGGCTGCGGCCCTCGGGCACGGTC
>MVZH01000439.1 GCA_002068325.1 Lentisphaerae bacterium ADurb.BinA184
GGCCCTGCGCCCCGCCGGCGACGCCTGGCGCGGCGCCGGGCAGCATTTCACGTTCAACAGCGGGGCCGAGCCCGAGACTCTCGATCCCGCCCTCGTGACCAGCCTCGATGCCTTCCAGCTGGTGGACTGCCTGTTCGAGGGGCTGGTCGGCGTCGATCCGCGCACCCTCGAACCGCGGCCGGCCGCGGCCGACCGCTGGACCGTCTCGCCGGACGGCCTGCGCTGGAGCTTCCATCTGCGCGACGGTCTGCGCTGGAGCGACGAACGGCCGCTCGGGGCCGATGACTTCCTCTGGTCCTTCCGCCGCGCCCTCACCCCGGCCACCGCCGCCTCGTACGCCTCGCTCTACGACTACATCGAGGGGGCCGAGGCGTTCCGCCGCGGACAGTCTGCGGACTTCGCAACCGTCGGCCTCCGCGCCCCCGACCCGCGCACGGTCGAGTTCCGCCTGCGGCACCCGTGCCCGTTCCTGCCGGACCTGCTGGCCATGCCAGTCTTCTACCCGGTGCGGGCCGACGTGGTGGCGGCGCACGGCGACAAGTGGACGCAGCCGGGCAAGCTCATCGGCAACGGCGCCTTCACCTTGGCCGAGTGGGCGCCGCGCAACCGCATCGTCATGCGCAAGAACCCCGCCTACTGGGACGGCGGCTTCGTCCGCCTCGAACGCATCACCGCCCTTCTGATTGACGATCTCAACACCGCCTACAAACTCTACCAGGACGGGCAGCTGCACTGGCTGCCCACGCTTCCGCAACCCCGCCTTGACGAGATCAGGCGTCACCCGGACTTCTACGCGGCGCCCTACCTGGGAACCTACTTCCTGCGCTTCAACGTCACCCGGCCGCCTTTCGACAACGTCTTGGTGCGCAGGGCGTTCGGCATGGCCACAGACCGGCGTGAGATCACCGACAACGTGCTCCGGGGCGGCCAGCAGCCGGTCGCCAGCTACTGCCCGGAGGTGGGCGGCTACCGTCCCGTCGCCGGCCTGGCCTACGACCCGCAGGGGGCGCGCGGGCTGCTCGGGCAGGCGGGCTACGACGAGGGCGGCAAACCCTTTCCGGCGGTGGAGCTGCTTTACAACACCAGCGAGGGCAACAAGCTCATCGCCGAGGCCGTGGCGCAGCAGTGGAAGCGCAACCTGGGCGTAAACGTCACCAGCCGCAACGTCGAATGGAAGGTCTTCCTCGCCGACATGAAGGACCTCAACTACCAGGTCTGCCGTGCCTCCTGGATCGGCGATTTCGGCGACCCGGTCTCGTTTTTCGACATCTTCGAGAGCTCCTCGGGCAACAACCGCACCGGCTGGGCAAACCCCGACTACGACCGGCTCCTCGAAGCCACGCGGGCCGAGGCCGACCCCACGCGCCGGCTCGAGTTGTTCCGGCAGATGGAGGCGCTGCTGGTTGAGACCGCGTGCCCGATCCTGCCGTTGTACCGCTACGTCAACGTCGGGTTGCTCGCGGAGACGGTCTCGGGGTGGTACCCGAACCTCCGCAACCAGCATCCGCTGAAGTACGTGTGGCTGGAGCCGTAGTGGGCGGGCCGGCCTCCGCACGTCCGTTCCGGCGGGGGGCGGGTGGTGGAAGGTGGGGCGTGGAGCCGGCGGTCTCCGCCGGTAATTTCGTGGGTCGTGGGTCGTGGGTCGTGGAGTCGGTTGGCCCGCGTGCCCTGGAGCCGGCGGTCTCCGCCGGTAATGCCGGGAACCGGTGATCGGTGAGGCCGGGAACGAAGCACGAGGGCACGAGGAACCCGTGGGTCGTAGGTCGTGGATCGTTGATCGTGGGGCACGGCGTCACGAGGTCACGGGCGGTCATGTCGTCGGCTCCCACCCCCCAACGCCGCGGAACCTGGAGCCGACGGTCTCCGCCGGTAATGCCGGGAACCGGTGATCGGTGATCGGTGACCCGTGACCGGTGAGGCCGTGAACGAAGCACGAGGGCACCGAAGGTCGTAGGTCGTGGATCGTTGATCGTGGGGCACGGCGTCACGGGGGCACGGCGTCACGAGGTTACGGGGGGTCATGTCGTCGCCTCCCACCCCCCAACGCCGCGGAACCTGGAGCCGGCGGTCTCCGCCGGTAATGCCGGGAACCGGTGATCGGTGATCGGTGACCCGTGA
>MVZH01000440.1 GCA_002068325.1 Lentisphaerae bacterium ADurb.BinA184
ATGACGCGCATGCCGAAGGCCTGGCCGATGCGCGCGACGGCGGCGCCGATGCGGCCGGCCCCGACGAGCCCGAGGGTGAGGCCCTCCAGCTCGACCAGCGGAGTCTCCCAATAACAGAAGTCCTCGGCCTGCTGCCAGGCGCCACGGCGCACCGAGGCGGCGTGGCCGGCCACGTTTTGCGTGAGATTCAGCAGGTGCGCGAAGACCATCTGCGCCACCGACGCGGTGCCGTAGGCGGGGACGTGGGTGACCGGGATGCCGCGGGTGCGGGCCGCTTCGAGGTCCACGACGTTGTAGCCGGTGGCCAGCACGCCGATGTAGCGCAGGTCGGGCAGGGCGGCGATGGCACGGCCGCCGAGGACGGTCTTGTTGGTCAACAGCAACTCCGCGCCGCGGGCCCTGGGCAGGAGTTGTCCGGGGGTGGTGCGGTCATGGATCCGGCAGTCGGCGAGGCCGTGCAGGCCTTGCCAGGTCAGGTCGCCGGGGTTCAGTGTAAAGCCGTCGAGGACAACGAGGACGGGCACGGGGCGCTCCCAAGGGTTGCAGAGCGGGCGTCAGGCAGGTGGCCGGCGACAGCGAGGCAATAGCAGATCGCAGATAGCAAATAGCAGATGGCAGAGAGCCAATAGCAGATCGCAGAGAGCCAATAGCAGATGGCAGAGAGCAGACCAGCACCAAGAAGACAGTGGCGCGAAGGCACCAGCAGAAGACGGCAGCGAGAAGACAGCGGCGAACGGCGCCAAACGGGCAAGCGCATCGGTCACCGGCGCGCGCCTCACTTCTTGGGCGCCGGCTTGTCAACGATCTCGTGCAGGATGGTGTGAAAGCCCTTGCCAGACTCGATCTCGCGTTCAAGCTCCTGTATCGCCTCCGCCGTCGCGTCGGCGCCGCGGGCCTTGACGAACTTGAGCACGGTCTTGCCGACGCGGATGCGGTCGCCGTCCTTGAGCTCACACTCCACGTTTGTGCAACGCACGTCGTTGAGGAAGGTGCCGTTGCGCGAGGCGGCGTCCAGGACAACGTACCCCGCCCCGCGTCGCTGGACGGAACAGTGGATGCGGCTGATCTCCGCGTCGTGGGTGAAACGGATGGTGCAGCCGGAGCCGCGGCCGATGGTGACGTCCTCAGCTTCGAGCGGGACGTGATGGACCTCTCCGGCGAGCGTGTAAACCAGACTGGCGCTCATGGCATGGTTCCTCGCTACATGCCTTGGCCGGCCGGCGGCTTGATGACCGCCCCCCGCCCAAAGGCATAGCGTAATATCCCGTCCGAGCGGCGCAAATGCAAGAGGGCCCGGGAAGTCGTTGCGGCGGCCGGATGACGGCTTACATTGCGCACGGACGGCGCGCGACTTGTCGGAACGGTCTGCGGCCGGCGGCCGCGACGGACGTGAGCGGAGTAAGGAATCACCGGATGCAGGAGCTGGAACAGCTGGCGTTGGCGTCCCGTCGGTTTGGCGGTGACGGGCGGCTGGTCTTCCTTGGCGGCGGCAACACCTCGGTCAAGTGCGGCGACACGCTGTACATCAAGCCCAGTGGGGTGTCGCTGGCAACGCTTCAGGCGGGGGACCTGGTGGCGATGAACCGGTTGCAGTTGCGGACGCTCGTCGAGGCGCCGATGCCGTCGGATGTATGGGCGCGGGAGCGGCGGGTCAAGGAGCTGATGGGCGAGGCGGTGCTGGGGAAGGCGAAGGCGCGTCCATCGGTCGAGGCGCCGTTGCACGAGGCGATGCCGTGGACGTACGTGGTGCACCTGCATCCGACGCTGGTCAACGGGATGACGTGCGCGGTGGATGGCGCCTCGGCCTGCGCCCGCCTGTTCCCCGATGCCTTGTGGATCGAGTATGTTGACCCGGGGTACACGCTGGCCCGTTGCGTGGCCGGGCGGCTTGCGGAGTCCGCAAAATCCGGCCGCCGGGCGCCCAACGTCGTTTTCCTCCAGAACCACGGTGTCTTTGTCGGCGCGCAGACGTTGCCCGAGGTCGCCCGTCTCTATGAACAGATGTTGGCCAGGCTGGCGGAAACGTACCGGGCGGCCGGCGTGGCGGTGGAGCTGGCCGTCGGCGGGCGCGACGAGGAGGCGGTCTT
>MVZH01000441.1 GCA_002068325.1 Lentisphaerae bacterium ADurb.BinA184
GGCCGTCGGCGCCGTAGTGGTAGATGACCGCCTGCTCATACCAGCCGAGCATGACGCCGCCGCCGGGCACGGCGTCCATGCCGACGCAGACCTCGGGCAGCCGCGCCGCCCACAGCATCTGCCCATCGCGGCTGTAGCGGATCAAGGCCCACCCGCCCATCCAGGCGCCCAGGTTCTTCGGCTGCGGCCAGGTTCCGCTGCGGGCGAAGGCGTAGATGGTGCCGTCGTCGTGGCGCAGCGCCATCAGCGGGTGGAACTGGCCGGGCGAGGTGTCGGCGGGGATGACGATGCGGGCAAGCCGCCAGTCGTAGACCGGGTTGCCGTCGCCATCGAGGCCGGCCAGCGGCAGCTCCCACACGGCGCGGCTGTGATGCTCGCAGTAGAGGATGGCGCCGGCGGCGTCGATATTGGCGCCGAACATGACGTAACGGCCATCCCATGGCGGCTTGTAGTAGACGACCTCTTCGTCCTGCGGCGTGGCGTCGCCGTTCTGGTCGGTCCACGTCCACTGGCGCAGGGGGCGGCGCTTCTCCTGCGGCTGCTTGTCGTCGTATGTCCCGTCCGGCCAAGGGTTTCTGCCTCCGAGCATGGCGCAGAGGCGGTAGGTTCCCTGGTCGGTGCGGCGGTAGAACTGGATGCCGTCGCCGTAGCATTGGCCGATGAAGCGGCGGCCTGCGAAGTCCGCAAAGCGCAGCACCCCGTGCTGCCATTCGATGTAGCGCGGGTCGCCGTCGAGGAGAGTGCCGCGGTACTCGCAGAGGCCGGCGTCGGGGTCGGTCAGGGCGATGCGGTGCAGGCGGTGGGTGATGAACTCCTCCGGGTTGTCGGGCGCGTACTTGCCGAGGTCGCAGAAGAGCAGCGCGTGGTGTTCCCAGAGGCACTTGCCATCGGGCGAGAAGCGGGCGATGCGGGCGCCGCCGGTGGGCAGCCCGGCGATCGTCACCAGATGCCCGTCGGCATCAACCGCGGCGCCATGAAGCTGGTAGAAGCGGTCCGGGGCGAAGTCGCCCGGCTTGGCCGGCTGCCCGAAGACCCCGGCCGGTTTGACCGCGGTGCCGCTGACCTCGTAGATGCGGATTTGGCAGGCCTTGGCGTCGGCGACGTAGAGCCGTCCGTCGGGGCCGAAGCACAGGGAGGCGATGCGGCCGATGTCGCCGGCGGCCTCGGCCAGGCGGGCGCCGTCCGTGTCGAAGACGCTGATCCGCGTGTGCTCGTGCCCCACCCAGAGCCGGCCCTCGCGGTCGGCCGCCAGCGCCATGGGCAGCCTGACCGCGAACTCGCCCTGGGCAGCCCCGGTCACCTTGTGGTACTTGCGGACGCTGCCGGCGAGGGCGTCGGCCGCAAAGATCGTCTCGCCGACAATGGCCAGGGCGCGGATGGGGGCGCGCATGAGGGCGGCGTCGGCCTCGGGCGTGTCGGGCGGGACTTGCCGTTCCGGCCACTCGTAGAGTTGGATGTGCCCGGCATGGTCGGTGAGGCCGGTGAACGTCTCATGGGTGCCGTCGGCGATGCGGAAGCGCTGGATCTGCTGTGCGGACTTCCACTGCTCGCTGGCCCAGCCGCCCATGCCGCAGTAGATGTAGGCGTCGTCCACGGCGATCGAATAGGGCGCGCCGTTGGGGTTGCCGTTGCGGATCTGGTAACGGGCGTGGAAGCGGGTCTGCCCGTCCGGGCCCATGACCTTGAAGTCGTGTCCGGCCTCCTCCCAGCCGTTGGCAGTGTAGATGTTGCCGGCGGTGTCGGTGACGACCTGGGCGGCGTGCGACTGGATATGGTGCAGCTCGCCGGCCGGCCGGGCCGAGTTGCCGATGATGCCCACGTTGCGGTAGAGCGAACGGTTGGCCACCACGCGGTATTCGTATTTGCCTGGTGCGGCGGGCCGGCCGTACTCGTCGCGGCCGTCCCAGGCCGCCGTGTGCTCGCCCGCGGCCAGGGGCTTGAGCGCCCACAGCTGTCGCACCAGGCGGCCGCCCGCGTCGAGGATCCCGGCCCCGGTCAGGGCGGCATCCTTGTCGAGCCGGAAACGGAATTCGACGGCGGTTGCGGCGCCGTCCGCGGCGGGGGGAGGGGCCGTGG
>MVZH01000442.1 GCA_002068325.1 Lentisphaerae bacterium ADurb.BinA184
GCCGCAGCTCCAGGGCGCGGTCTTCCACGTCCAGAGCTTCGACGGCGGCACCGACACGCTGACGCTCTCGCGCGACCTGCCCGCCGCGCCCCAGGCGGGCGACACCTTCCGCCTGGCCCTGGGCGGCAACCGCCGCTCCGGCCAGGAGACCTTCGGCATGGTCGTGGGCGGCGACATGCCCGAGTTCACGCCCATCGCCTGCGCCAACATCACCGGGCTGACCATTCACAAGGCCTCGGCCCGGCTCGGCGCGAACGACATCTTCCTCAGTTACGACGCCACCCGTCACGAGATCACGCTCAAGATCGGGGTCTCTGGCAGCGCGGGCCCGGCGCTGGATGTGTCCGCCGATGTCACCGGAGCGGCCATCCATGCCGCCGACGATCAGGGCTACGTGATCGTCGACGTGGTCGCGGCCAGCCTCCCCGGCAGCAACGCCCAGGAGGTATTCACGCTGGCCTATCCGCGCGGCTACTTCTGCCCGGACTATGAAGGCTACGAGACCGGCGGCGAAGGCAAGATTCGCTTCCGCCTTGAGGTGTGTCGCAACACCGACCCGGCCGACACTATGGTCGACCTGTGCGTCCATACCGTCAGCCCCGGTGGCCTGGCCACCACCATCGCCGCCGGGCAGAGCCTGACCCCGGACGCGGGCACCATCGATATCGACGGCGGCGCGGACTGGCCGGGACGCTCGTTCTGGGTGAAGAACACCGATGCCAACGCCGGGGCCGGGGACTGCCGCTATGTGAAGTATCGCTCCGGCCCCACGCTCTACTGTGAGGCCGCCAGCGACTGGACCCGCCTGGCCTTCGACAACGGCACCAACGCGCCCGCCGTCGGCGCGGCCATCGACGGGGCCAACTCCGGCGCGACCGGGCGCGTGGTTTCGATCCAGGTCAACTCCGGGAGCTGGGGCACCAGCAACGCGGCGGGCTACCTCTACCTCTCCAGCGTCACCGGCAGCTTCAACGACAACGAGAACCTGCAGAACTCCGGCATCGTCTTCGCTCTGGCCAACGGCGCGGACGTGAAGGGGCTGCGCGACCATGTGGCCTCCAACTGGAGCGCGGGGGACCATCTCGTCGTCATGCCGGACATCGACCTGGCCCTCGACACGCCCGACGTGAACAGCCAGTTCAAGAACCCCGACGGCGAGAGCGCCGCCCCGGCCGGACTGGCGTTCTCCGCGCCCACCGACGAGGAGGACGCCCTCTACATGGGCGACCTGGCTTCCGGCGGACTGCGCGGCGTCTGGCGGCGCGAGTGGATCATGGACAACCACCGGGCCCGCAAGGAGATCGTTGCCGACGCGGTCTACTTCTGGGCGTGACCACGGAAGGGGGGACCAGCCATGGGACCATGACAGCACACCCGAAACGGCCCGATGAGAGCAACGACGAAACACACAACAGGAAAGCGAGGTGCGAGATGGAAACCAACACGATGAAGAGAACGATGGCGCTGGCAATCGCCGGGGCCGGAATGCTGATGCTGGCGGCGACGGGCTGCAAGAGCACGCAGTCGCTCAGCCAGACGGAGATGCAGGCGCGCCTGGCCACGCTGACCGAGGCGGTCAGACTCGAACAGGTGCGCAGCGGCTCGCCAGTGGTGGCTGACTTCCTCGGCAACGTGCCGAAGAGCGGCGCGGCCGGGTACACCCAGGTGCAGCGCGTCGTCCGCAACCCGGACGGCACGCCCCTGATTCTGTCGGACGGCAAACCGGCCATGGAAGGCGGCGTGGCGGTCGGGCTGCTGAACTCGATGCGCGACTTCGGCAACGTCGACCAGGCCTGGCTGGTGCTCGGCGGCTGGGCGCGGAACCCGCTCACCGGCGAGGTCAGCCGCGATGCGACGCTGGACGGGGTGTTCACCTACGTCACCGGCGGTGGCGTGGCCAGCACGGTCAACCGCGAGTTCGCCGCCGTCTGGGCCGAGGTTCCGGCCACCGAGAAGGCGGCGGCGGCCGAGGCGGTGCGCAAGGCGCTCGAAGTCCGCAAGGGCATGATCGTCGAGGGCATCGCGGCCACCGGCGAA
>MVZH01000443.1 GCA_002068325.1 Lentisphaerae bacterium ADurb.BinA184
TGGACATCCTGCCGATCCCGTTTGCCGACTTGGTTGTGGATCCGGTCGTGCCGGCGGCGGCAGGCCCGCAACGCCATCCTGGTGTCGGACGACCCGTCCGTCCCGTGGATCACCGTTCCGGGCCGGGACGTCGAGTGGGCGTACAAGGTCGTGGCCATACAGCCGGCCCTTCGTATTCAATAAGGAGAAACGGCCATGAGGGACATTTGCGTCGTAGTCGGCATTGTTCTCGCGTCTGCTGCAATCACGCGTGGCGAAAGCCCGCCGCCGCCCAAGACGGCCAAACCGGCCCAGTTCATCTTTGAGCTTGCCGTGGTCAAGAAGGTCACGCCGGCAAAGAACAACCGCTTTCTTGTGTTGGCTCAGACCTCCCCGGAAACCGTGGCCGCTGCAGGGATAAAGCTGTCTGATCCAAAGGCAAAGGATGTCTGGCTTGAGTTCGGTGTTGACAAGCATGGAGCACTGTCAATAGCCGACGGTTCTGTAATCAGGGTCATTGGCGAGTTCTATCAGAGCACGACATTGCGCGGGGCGCCAGTGATCCGGCTCGTCAATGTGTCTTTCCGCGCCCCTCCCCGAAACGCGGGCGGTGAGGCAAGGGGAGGCTTCAGCGCAGGCGCCATCGGCGGCTGGTAACATCACGGGTGACCCGATGCGCTACCTTGTCTATGCCCGCGTCTCGCCCCGCGGCTCCACCTGGGGCGGCGGCGAGACCACCATCCCCGACCAGATTGCCGCCTGCCGGCAGTACGCCCTGGCCCGCGACCCCGGCGCCACGTTCGAGGCCGTCCAGGACGAGTTCCAGTCCGGCTCCTCGGCCCGCCGGCCAGGCTACCGCCGGATCATCGAGCAGCTGGAGTCCGGCAACCCGCCGTGGGACGTCCTGATCGTCCGCCACCTGGACAGGCTGACCCGCAGCCTCACCGACGCCATCCCCCTCCTGGCCCTGCTGCGCGACAGCGGCCGCGGTCTGGTCGCCGTCAGCCAGAACCTCGACCTGTCGAACCCGACCGGCCGGGCCATGCTGCACATCATCCTGACCTTCGCCCAATGGGAGCGCGAGATGTGCAGTGAGCGCACCCGCGCCAAGATGGTCTCGATCTGCGAGGCCGGCGGCTGGCCGGTCGGGCTGCCGCCCTACGGCTACCGCAGGGCCGGGAAGAGGCAGAACGTCCTCGTACCCGACCCGCACAAGGCGCCCATCGTCCGCGAGGTCTTCCGCCGGTACGCCGCCGGCGACTCCCCCGTCGCAATCTGCCGGGAGTTCCGCCTTGCCCGGAACTCGCTGTGGAACATGCTCCGCAATCCGGTCTATCGCGGCCTCATCCGCTACGGCGGCAAGGAGTACCCAGGCAAGCACGAGCCGATCCTGACCCGCGCCGAGTGGGACGCCGCGCAGCCCGCCACGCCATTCGGCACCGCACACCGGCCGCGTCCGAACGCCCACCTGCAGCACGTCTTCCTCCTGGCCGGCCTGGTACGCTGTCCCTGCGGCGCCGCCATGACCTGTACGACGGCCAAGGGCCACGCCGGGGGCAGCTACCCCTATTACCAATGCACCGACACCGTGAAGTGCCGCAAACGGGCGCCTGCGGCCGCCCTCGAGGCCGCGGTGCTGGACGTCGTAAAGGCCGCCCGCTACAGCCCGCGCGAGATCGACACGCTGCTGCGCGCCGTAGACCGCCGCCGCAAGGCCGACCTCGCCCGCACCGCCCCGGAGGCCCGCGAGATCGACCTGCGCCTCGCCGAGATCGGCCGGACGGCCGACGGCATGGAGAAAGCCATGGTCTGCGGGCTGATCGGCCCGGCCGCCGCGCCGGCATGGAACGCCCGCTATGCCGGCCTGCAGGCTGAGCGGGCGGAGTTGGACGCCAGGCGGGCCGACCTGTCCGCGCGCCAGGATGGGCCAGGATCCCCGTGGCACCGTCTGGAGGCCGTCGTGCGCGAGTTGCCGGGCCTGGGATCGCTCCTCGACCGGATAGCGGACGACCCGCACCAGGTCAGGCGTCTGTTAGCCTGTCATCTGGCGCGGGTC
>MVZH01000444.1 GCA_002068325.1 Lentisphaerae bacterium ADurb.BinA184
CGCCGCCCGCCGACGACCCCGTGGCGCCGTGGACGCGAGGGGTGCGCGTGGCGCCGGTGTCGGCCGTCGAGGGCCGCCACACGATCCACACGTACTACCTGGCCAATCCCGAGAGCCCCGACGGCAAGCGGGTTGTCTTCTTCGCGTCCAGGCACTTGGCCGGCTACGTGGGCGATATCGTCGTCCAGGACCGCGCGAGCGGGCGCGAGACGGTGCTCGCCGAGAACGTCCACACCGAGGACGCCCACCGGGCGGCCTGCCAGCAGTGGCTGTCCGGCGGGCGGCGCGTGGCGTATCACGAGGTGGTGGACGGACGCTGGCGCGTGGTGGTCGTGGACGTGGAGAGCAAGGCCAAGACGATCGTCGCCCAGGACCGCCAGGTCGGCTTCGCCCAGGCCGGCGGCGACCTGCTGCCGCTCTACGGCTGCCACTGGAACCCCGGGCCGCACCGGCACCTGGAGATCTGGGACGCCCGCACGGGACACATCTCCCGCCCGGTCGAGATCGCCCAGGTCGAGGCCAAGTACGGGGAATGGCTCACGAAGGCATTCGCGGGCAAGCAGACGTCGATCTTCTTTCCCGTCCTCAGCCCGGACTCCAAGCGAGTGTTCTTCAAGATGGCGGCCGGGCGGGGCGGCGACCAGTACATGGCCAAGGACGCCAGCCAGCGCCTGGGCCTGGTCTGCTACGACCTGGAGCGGTCGGCGTTCGTCTGGCAAAGCCCCAAGTGGGGCCACCCCGCCTGGCACCCGGACTCGCGCCGCATCCTGGAGGTGGGCAACATCCTCTACGACAGCGACACCGGCCGGTCCGCCCGCATCCCCAACCTGCCCACGCCGAGAGGATCGCACCCGTCCATGAGCGGCGACGGGCGGCTGATCGTGACCGACGGCCTGAGCGGGCCCTACGGCGGCAAGGAAAAGGAATGGGGCATCCTCGTGGGCGACGCCCGCGGGGGCAACTGGACGCTGATCCACAGCTTCGACCAGTCTCGCGGCGCGAGGTCGTGGCGGCGCAACGACCCGCACCCGGCGTTCAGCGCCAACGGCAAGCGAATCTACTTCAACGTGAGCGACGGGCCAGTCACTCGCCTGATGGTCGCGGAGCGGCCGTAAGCGGTGCTTGTAGTCCCGCCTGCCCGCCGGCAGGCAAGCCGTCAGGCGGTCTTCTCCTCACGCACGTGCGATTGGGCGTCGGGAGGAAGGCCCTTACGGGCGCACTACGAGCGCCGCCATCGAAACTCCTCGGCAAGAACGTCCGCCCTGTCACCAGCGGATGACGTATCGCGCCGCGGCGGGCGGGGCGGTCTTGAAGGCGATCCAGCCGAGGCGGTCGGGCAGCGGCTTGGCGGGCAGGTCGGCCTGGGGTTTGCCGGCGTCGTCGACGGCCTGGACCTTGACGGCGGCGAGGGCCTTGGCGGCGGGGCTTCGCTCGCGCAGTTCTTTGCGCCCCGCCAGGTCGGCCAGGTCGAGTTCCACCTCGAAGGGCCGGTCGGCCAGCGGGATCAGCTCCAGGGCGTCCTTGCAGATAAGGAGCTTGAACGCGCCGTCGGTGGCGACCGGGCCGAAGTCGATCTTCCGCCCGGCCTGGTTCATGCGGGCCAGGTAGGCGCCGCGGCGGGCGCGGTCGATCCGGCGGAGGTCGTCGTAGTCGGTCAGTTCGACCTTCTCCACCGTCCCGTTTCGCCGCGTGACGGCCAGCCGGCCGATCACGTAGCGCCGGCGGTCGGACTCGACGGCGTTCAGGCTGATCCGTCCGTGTCGCCCGTGCAGGCCGATGAGGATGTCGTACTTCTCATCCCGCTCGCCGCCCGGCACGCGGACGCGGTGCGGACCGTCGCTGAGCACCATCCCCGGCCGCCAGGTCGAGGTCGCCTTGGCGGGCCGATGGTCGCCCTGGAAGGCGATGCGGTCCCTCTCGCTATCTTCATCCTCGTCGCGGACACCGGCCGGGCAGAAGTGCACGAACGTGTACAGGTCCTCGTCGAGGGCGGCGGCGACGCGCCACTCGTAGGTCAGCTCG
>MVZH01000445.1 GCA_002068325.1 Lentisphaerae bacterium ADurb.BinA184
GCCGACCCCGCCACCCGCCCGCCCGCGTTCGTCCCCCTGCCCGACCGGGCCGACGAACCACACACCGCCCCGCCGCCCGCGCCCGGCGGTGCCGCCGCCACCGACTCGCCGCCGCCGGCCGACCCCCTGGTGGACGGATTGCTCGCCGAAACCGACGACGACACCCCGCCGCCTGCCCCCGAACCGGCCTATGCGCCGGATGCCCTGCTTGGCAACCTCCTCGTCTTCACCGAGTTCTGGAGCGACGTCTCGCTCGTCTACGGCGGTGGCTATGCCCAATATGCCTGGGATCCCAAGACCCGGCAGTACCGCGAGTTCTGGCGGCGCGAACACCTGTGGGAAGCCTGCCGCTGGCTCACGCCCGGCGTGCAGCTCATCTCCCCGGGGAGCATCGTCGCGCCCTACCAGGAACTGCCCCCGCCGCCCAAGGCGCCCGCCGAACTGGCGGAGGCGCTCGTCGGGCCGCCGGGCGAACCCGACGTCGCCGCCGAGACCCTCGACGACGCGCCGGCCGCCGCCGCGGACGGCAAAGTGATCACGCCCCCGGACATGTTCCGGTTCCTCATGGAGCGCGGCATCACCCCGCATTTCCACGCGGGCACCCGCACCACCCCGGACATGGCCGACCGGCTCAAAGCCCTCTGCGACGAGATGCTCGACGACCAGGGACAGTGGCGTGAGTGACCGGCGGATGCCTGCGGAAGGCCGCCCCACACGGCAAGCCCCGTGGTAGCGCACCCCTCGTCTTTCATCCCTCAGCTTTCAGGACAGCGCCTTTCATGACCAACCTGCTCGAACCCCGGCACCACAACCCGCAGCTCGATCCGCGCCGCCCCACCGACCGCCGGCCCGCCGGCACGAACCCGCCAACCTTTGTCTGGCGTCCGCAGCCGGGACAGACCCGCTGGGCGCTGGTCGTGGCGCGCGACGAGGCGCTGACAGACCGCGTGGTGGAGCTTGACCGGCTTGACCGCCCCTATCACCTTCCCACCCGCGCATTTCCGCCCGGTCGCTACTATTGGGCCTGGGGCTCGGCGGGGGCGTGGGCGCCGACTCTCGCCTTCACCGTCGCCACGAGCGACCCGGTCATCGAAGTCCCGGCGACGGACGTCCTGCTCGCCCGCATCCCCGAGTCCCACCCCCGGCTCCTTGTGCGTCGCGAGGACCTCGATGCCTTGCGCGCCTCGCGCACCGCAACCCGTGCGGCGATGTGGGGGAAACTCGCCGCCGCCGCCGAGAAGACGCTGGCACAGGCCCACGAGATGCCCGAACCCCCGCCGGTCGCCGACTACCACACCCAGCACGCCCAATGGGAACGCGACTACCTGAAGGCCATGCACGAGTCGCGGGCGTTTGTATACGGAGCCGAGACGCTTGCCCTCGCCTACCTGGCCAGCGGCGACGAACGCTGTGGCCGGGCCGCCGCCCGGCGCCTGGTCTCGGTGGCCGCCTGGGATCCGGCCGGCTCGACCCACATCGAACGCAATGACGAACCGCACATGTCCATCATGGGGGCCGGGCCTTGGGTGGCCGACTGGGTCTGGGACCTGCTCGACGCAACGGAGCAGGAACGCATCGCCTGGGTCTTCGCCGAACGCATGCGCCTGGCCCGCATCTTCATGGACAAGCTCGGCCAGTTTGGCGCGGACACCTTCGGCTCCCACCACGCCCGCGAGGCCGCCTTCCTCGGGGTGCTGTGCATCGCCTTCCATGACCGTGTAGAGGGGGCGCGCGACTGCTTTGACTGGTTGCGCACGGTGCTCGGCGGCGTGTGGCCGGTCTGGTCTGGCAACGACGGCGCCTGGGCCGAGGGGCCGCATTATGCCTCCCCCTACGTCGGCATCGTCCTCGACTTCGCCCTGGCCCTGCGCCAGGCAACCGGCACCGATCTGCTCGCCCGCCCGTTCTGGAAGAACTACGTCCAGTGGCGGCGCTGGTGCGTGCCGCTGTGGGGCGAATGGATCGGCTTTGGCGACGGGCACAAGGTCGCCACCCCGGGGAGCGTGGCGGGGTTCGC
>MVZH01000446.1 GCA_002068325.1 Lentisphaerae bacterium ADurb.BinA184
CCGGGCCGATGCCGCCGGCGGGATTGCCGTAGTAGTCCACCGCGCCGCTGGCCGAGAGGGTGAAGGTGTCGCCGCCGTCGGCCGCGTACTGGCGGGGAAATTGTTCGCGCACGTACCCCGCGCAGTCGCCGGTCGTGCAGTTGCGCCCGAGGGGGAAGCCGGCCAAGTTGCCGCCCAAGGGCGGGATGGTGACATCGTCGCGCCTGGCCAGGAAGATCGCGCTCGATCCGGGGAGGCGGTCGCCGGTGACGGCGATGGCCGTGAAGTTGGCGTCGGACACGCTCGGCCCCACCGTGATGCGCCGGTAGATCGGGGTGAAACGGTAGCCGTCCTTCGAGGGGATCACAGTGAACTCGTCGGCGGACAGCCCGCTGACTGTGTACCGCCCGTCGGCGCCGGTCGCCGTGTTGTGCCCGTTGGCGGCGATGGCGACCCCGGCGATACCGGTGCCGCCGCCGTCGGTGATCCGGCCGCCGATCGAGAAGGCGGCGCTCAGACGGTTGAACGTAAAGGCGAAGGCGCCGGGGTTGTCGTCGTAGTAGCCGGGCGGGCCGGTGAAATTGGCGGCGTCGGCAATGCCGATCAGCACGCGGGTGGCGCCGGCCGGCGCGGTGAACTGCTGCACGACGCCTTCGCGGCCGGCGGATTCCGCGACGCCGTTGCCGATGAAGAAGACCTGGCCGAGGGCCGGCGAGAGGGCGGTGAAGTTCGTCCCCACTCCCTCCGCCGAGAAATCGATCTGCCCGGGGTCGGCGCCGCCCGCCGGACTGTCGTTGTCGAGGAACACGCCGACCAGGGAGCCAGCCGGGCCGTTGTAGCCGCCGATCCCGTCGAGCGCCGCGACCGCACTGGCGGCCTCCGGGTTGCCATCGGGGCCGACGGTCGGCGAACCGGGGCCGTAGAAGGCCACTGCGCCGCGCGCCGCGAAGGTGTAGACTTCGTTCGGGCTGGTGAGGGTGATCCCCATCGGGAAGCGCTCTTTGATGAAGCCTTCGCAAGGCGCCGCGTTGCAGTTGCGCAGGAGCGGGAACCCGCCGAGGTCGCCGCCAAGCTCGGGAATGACCAATTCCTCGTTGCGGCCGGCCAGGTAGATGGCGGCGGTGCCGGCAAGGTAGAGCTCGAAGGGCGAGACCGCGCTGGCCACGAAATCCTGATCCTCGACGTTGGCGCCGGCGATGGTGACCTGGCGAACCGGGGGATCAAAGAGGTACTGGTCAGCCTTGCTGGGAATCACCAGGTAGGTGCCGTCGGGGAGGCCGGTCAGAGCGTAGTCGCCGTTGGCGTCGGTGACGGCCGTCTTGCCGCCGGCCGAGACCGTGACGCCGGCAATCCCGGCCAGAGCCCCATCCATGACGGTGCCGGAGATGGTGGACAGCCCCGGCCCGCCGGCGTCGGCCGTGAAATCGACCGCCGGGGCGTCCGGCGGCACGGTGACGCTACGGGTGGGCGGCGTGTAGGTGTAGCCGCCGTCCGTCGGGATCGCCGTATAGGTGCCGGCCCAGACGTAGTCAATCACGTAGTCGCCGTCGGCATTGGTGGTGCCTTCGAGGCCGCCGCCCAGCGAGACGGTGAACCCGCCGCCCGGCGAGGCGTCCGCGTACTGCACGTGCCCCGCAACGATGGCGGAACGCTCAACCGTCACGGTGAACCCGCCCACGTTGTCGTCGTACCAGCCCGGCTCACCGACAAAGTTTGCGGAGTCCGCAATCCCGAGGAAGAGCCGGGTGGCGCCGGCCGGGGCATAGAACGTCTGCGCCGCGCCCTCGCGTGCGCCGGTCTGCCCGTCGCCGATGAAGAACACCTGGCCGATCAGCGGCGACAGTTCGTCGAAGCCGATCCCGCGGCCGGTCGGGCTGAAGTCCAGGGTGGCGGCCTGCATCTGGCTCTGGGGGTTGAAGTCATCAAGGAACACGCCGACCAGGGCCCCGGCCGGGCCGGTGTAGCCGCTCAGCCCGGCCAGCCCCTCGACTTCGGCCGTATGATTCGGGTTGCCGTCGGGGCCGGTCACCGGCTCGGT
>MVZH01000447.1 GCA_002068325.1 Lentisphaerae bacterium ADurb.BinA184
AGCTTCTCCGGAGCTTCGGGGATGTACACCACATCTCCGTCGGCCAGCACCGTATTGGCCTCACCCTTCGGGTCGCGGCCCAGAGCATCGAGGTCGATCCCGGCAGTAACATACCCAGCGCCGGCACCGGCGCCCGCCCCAGATCCGCCGGTTCCCCGCGTCAACACTACATTCTTCGCATCGCCCAGGGCCGAGGCCCCGCCGGCAACGGCCACGGCATCCAGCAGACGAGCCCCGGCGGCAAGCTCATACACCCCCGGTCGCGCCGCCGCGCCCACCACGGTCACGCCGATCATGCGGGACCCGACCACCACGACGTCGCTCGCTCCAAGCGTCGGGTTGGCGGCTCCGTCGCCTGCGAAAATCACCTTGCCGTGCCCGATGGGCGCCCCGGCGCCTGCGGAGGCGTCCCCGCCGGCGTAGATCGTCACATTCTCCAGCGACGCCCGGGCATTCAGCCCGCCCGCCGCAGCTATCGCGTCGGCAAGCTTCGCCCCGCGGGCAAGCCTGTACGCCCCGGGCCGCGCAACCTCGCCCAGCACCACTACCTGCTCAGGTACTGCCTCCGGCACGTACACTGTGTCGCCGTCCGCGAGCTCAAGGCCGGCTGCCTCGCCCGCCAATATCGCCTCTACATCTATCTCCATAACGCGCGCGGTGCCCGAGCCGCCTTCCGCGGCGCCTTCTGCCTCGCCCGTGCCGTCGCCCCGGCCCCCGCGCCTGGTCACTACCACCTTGGTGCCGTCGCCAGCCGAAGATATCCCGCCGGCTGCGGTGACGGCCTGGGCCACATCCGCGCCCCGTTTCAGCTCGTAGCCTCCTGCACGCTGCACATGCCCGGCCACCTGCACCCGTATCCCGGCGGACGGCACTACGATTACCTGCCCCGCCGTCACGGGCGGATTGGCCTTGATGTTGCCCTCGTACACCAGCGAGTCGTCTGCCACTACAAGGCTGAGAGCGGTCAGGCCGCTCGGCCCGCTGTCGGCGCCGCCGGCCTCAGCATCCGGAGCGGCGCTCCCGCCCCGGCCTTCATATATCTTCACCCTGGCAAGATCCGCCTTGCCCGTGGGTCCGCCGGCAGCGGCCAGCAGGTCCATCAAGGTTACGCCTCGCCCCGCGGGGTACACTCCCGGCCTGGCCACCTCGCCCATGATCACAGCCTGCTCCCGGGCCTCCGGCACGAACAGGGCGTCCCCGTCGGCGAGCAGCGCATTGGCATCGAGGCTCGGGTCGCGCAGCAGCGCGTCCACGTCCAAAGTCGCCGAACCGGGCTGCGATCCCCTGCGGCTGTGCACTGCCGAACCTGCGTCTGCGCCGGAGGCTAGGCCGCCTGCAGCCGCAATGGCATCCACAATGCGCGCGCCCGCCAGCAGCTCGTAGGTGCCCGGCCGGGCCACTCGCCCAACTACGCTCACGTACATCGCGCGCGAGCCCACAACCACCATGTCGCCTGGCGACAGCTCCGGGTTGTCCTTCGCGCTGCCGGCAAAGAGCACACGGCCTTCGCCTATCGCACGTTTGCCTGCCTGGTCGGCCTGGCCCTCAGCGTAGACCGTCACGCTATCCAAGGATGCCCTGGCAGTGGCGCCGCCTGCAGCCGCTATCGCGTCCAGAAGCTTGGCCCCCGGCTGCAGCCTGTACGCCCCAGGCCTCGCAACCTCGCCTAATACCACGACCTGACCGGGCACGGCCTCGGGGACGAACAACGCATCTCCGTCTTCCAGCAGAGGCAAGGGCGCTGTCGGCACCTTGGCCGACGGTTTGCCCGACGCCTCGCCTGACGTATCCCGTGCGTCAAGGGCCGATGTAACGTCGATCTCCAAGGAGAATGCCCCGTCGCCCGTCTTGCGCGCCAGGGCCACGCGTGTTCCATCTCCGACGGACGTCACTCCACCGGCGGCGGCTATCGCATCCAGAGCGGTCGCACCGCGCCTCAGCACAACCTGGCCCGGTCGCGACACGAAGCCTGCAACATACACCCTGACTTCCGTCCCGGGCACAACCACAACCGA
>MVZH01000448.1 GCA_002068325.1 Lentisphaerae bacterium ADurb.BinA184
GCGGGTCGGGCCGCGGCTCGACCGCCAGCGTGATCGTCGGCGGCGGCAGCTGGGGGGCGCGGCCCTCCATCGCCTCACAGGCGTTGCGCAGGATGTTCATGAAAATCTGTTCGACCTGGCAGGGATGCCCTTCAATGAGGCACGGCTGCGGCGGCCAGCGCCTCTCCACACGGATGTTGTACTCCATGACCTTGTGGCTGACCATGAACACCGCGTCGTCGAGGGTCTTGCGCAGGTCAACCGGCTCGGGCTTCGCCTCCCGCGAACGCGCGAACTCGCGCAAGTGGGTGACGAGCTTCTCGATTGCCTGCGCGGCCCGGTCAATGTTGCGCAGCCCCTCCTGGATGCGCTCGGACTGCTCGGCCGGGAACGCCGCCGGCACCGCACGCAGCTCGGTCGCCAGCCACTCGTCGTACAGCTTGATGACCGAGAGCGGGTTGGAGATGTCGTGGGCGACGCAGGAGGCCAGCTCGCCGATGGCGGCGAGCCGGAAACGATGGCAGAGCGAATCCTGCAGCCGCTTCAGCAGCCGGATGTCGCGGATCACGGAGAAGGTGCGCAGGAACCGGCCGTCCTCGGCGTAGACGGCGAAGGAACGGATCTCCACCGGGATGCGGCTGCCCTGCTTGTCCACCATGATGCTCTCGGAGACCGTCAGGCTGCCGTCGCGCTTGAGCTGGCGGAAACCGGCCTTGACGTCGTCCATGATCTCGGGGGCGTAGACGTCCGCGATGGTCTTGCCCGCCAGTTCGTCACGGGTGTAGCCGAGCAGTTCGCAGGCCCTGCGGTTGGCGTAGACGATGTTCCCGGCGTCGTCAACCGACTGGATGATGTCCGGGAAGCGCTCCAACAGCAGCTCGAACATCTGGCTGAGGTGGATACGGTCAACCTTGTCTTGCGCTTCCATCGGGTTCCTTGCCAAGGCCGTCAACCTGCAGGGCCGCGTGGACAACCCGCCCGGGTACAGAGGCTAAGGTAACGCGCGGAATCTGCCCTGACAAGGGCGCCCGGCGATTCCGTCCCACACGAGGCGTCAGGCGGGGCGTGGCCCCCGCGGCTCCGGCCCGTTGCCGTTGCCCGGTGTACCGGGCGAGGCGGCGGGCGGCCGTGACAGGGCCTCGACCAGGCCGATGGCCAGGACGGTGCTCATCAGCGAACTGCCGCCGTAGCTGATGAGGGGCAGGGTGATGCCGGTCGGCGGCATCAGGCCGAGGTTGACGCTGAGGTGGATGAAGGCCTGGCCGCCGAGGAACGCCGCCATGCCCAGGATGGCGGCGGCGGGGAAGACGTCCGTGCAACGCCTCACCCGGCGGTAGCCGTAGTACACCCACAGCAGGATCACCCCGACAAAGGGGAGCAGGCCGAGGAAGCCGACGGACTCGCCGATCGTCGCGAAGATCGAGTCGCTGTAGCCCAGCGGCAGGTAGGTCTGCGACCACAGCGCCTTGCCCCACCAGTGGCCGAGCCAGCCTCCCGACGCCAGGGTGCGCTGAAACTGCAGGATGTGCCAGCCGCTGGTCTCCGCATACTCCTGCGGCCGCCAGAAGCCCGCCAGGCGCGCGGCGAC
The DNA here is from genome assembly GCA_002068325.1 of Lentisphaerae bacterium ADurb.BinA184. Classification (GTDB taxonomy): domain Bacteria; phylum Verrucomicrobiota; class Lentisphaeria; order Oligosphaerales; family MVZH01; genus MVZH01. The sequence continues at coordinate 1,568 of MVZH01000448.1, forward strand.
GTAGGGCACTTTCCAGGCGAGGCCCGCGGCCACCACCGCGCCGACGGCCGCCGAGGCGGCCAGGTAGGGCCAGTGGCCGCCGATGCAACCGTAGACGGCCAGGAAGGTGACCGCGTAGACCAGGCAGGTCCCGAAATCCGGCTCGACCGCGATCGGGGCCGTCCACACCGCCAGCACGGCTAGGGCCGCCAGGCATCGGGTCAGGGGCCGCCAGCCCTCCCGCTCGGCGCGCGCCAGCACCGCGGCCAGGCAGAGCACGAACACGGGCTTGGCCAGCTCGCTGGGCTGCACGAAGACGCCGCCCCAGGCAAACCACCCGCGCATCCCGTTGACCCGGATGCCGAAACGCAAGACCAACAGCAACGCCGCGTACGCCGCGGCCGCCAGCCAGGGGAGCGCGCGGCGGACGGTGCGGCGGTCGGCGGCGGAAACCGCGAACAGTGTCGG
>MVZH01000449.1 GCA_002068325.1 Lentisphaerae bacterium ADurb.BinA184
CAACACCCTGCGCTTCCCCCTGCTCTTCTCGCCCAACGGCACCGCCTGCGGATTCGGCGACTCCAACGCCTTCTTCCCCCTGCCCTTCCACCTGCTCGCGGCGCGCCGCTACGGCCTCGGCGACGTGGCCGACGAGCTGGAACGCCGCTTCGCGGACATCCTCGCCGACGATCCCGAACGCATGAACCGCACCGGCCCCTGGCCGGGACTGGCCGAGCTACTGCTGACGGCCGCGCCCCCCCCGCCGTCCCCCCTCACGGGGTCTGTCCCCGCGACGGACAGGGAGGCCGTGAGCGCGGCGTCGCCGGCCGGGGCCGTCGCCTGGCCCGCGGTCGCAATCCAGCGCGGCCTCGACTGGTGCACGCTGGCGGACGCCTGGCCGCAACCCCGCCTCTACGCCTCGGTGCGCGGCGGACACACCGACGCCCCCCACGTCCATCAGGATCTCACCAGCATGATGGTCGTGGCCGGCCGCGAGCGCCTCCTCGAAAACGTCAACGAGACCGAGTACAGCGACAGCACGTTCAGCCCGCGCCGCTTTGAACTCTATGAGACCAGCGCCGGCTCGAAGAACATGCTCTTTGTCAACGGCCTTGGCTACCCGCGCGAAGGGCGGCTGGTTACCACGCGTGTCGCCGGACAGGGCTGGGAAGGCGTGCTGCTGGACGGCACCGCCGCCCAGAAGGTCGGCGCCGACGTGGTCTTCTGCGGGCGCGCCGTGCTTCTGCTCGACCGGCAGGCGCTGCTTGTCCTCGACCGCGTCGTCCTCGCCCAGCCCGGCTACGCCGAGGTGCGCTGGCACAGCTTCGCACGCGTGCAGAGCCGCGTGGCAACCGCCGCCGTGGTCGGAAAGGCCGAGACGCTGCACATGGCCTTTGCCGCCAACTGGCCCGCCGGCCTGTCCCGTTCCTCCGGCCTGCCGACGCAGCCTGGCCGCATGCCGGACACGGTGCTGCGCTGGATGGCCCGGCACCGCCACACCGACATCCTCCTGGCCACACTCATCGCGCCCAGACGCCCGCTCCGCCTCGCGGTCGCGCCCGACGGCGGATGGATTGCGGCGCGCGGCCCCGGCTTCGCGGTGCGCCTGCACACCAGCGGATCAGGCCTCAACTTGGGGGATGCGTAGGCCGACGGGCGCGTGCGGGGTCGTCGCCTGCGCGCCCTGCCGACGGGAAGCCTGCAGCCCGGCTACCTGGTGCGGCGCCGCACGAGCGGAAGGATGCCGGCCAGCCCGAGCAGGCCGAGGGTGCCCGGCTCGGGAATGCCGGAGTACCACCAGTGGTCCAGATCGTTGATCGGCCCGCTGGTGAGTTCGAGGTTGGCGACCGGGACAGGGGCGGTCAGCGGCGGCAACTGGGGCGGCAGTTGGGAAGGAGGCGTCGGCATGATGGACAGCAGGTTGGGCCCGGTCAGGATCTGCGGCAGGAACGGATTGGCCGGATCATAGGGAATCGGGATGACCCCGGCCAGGCTCCCCGTCGCCGGGTCATACACGAACATCGAGGGATCGACAAGCAACGGCTCTGCATTGAGGAAGGTCTCGAAGTAGACGTCGAAGAAGGACTCCGGGGTGATGGGGGGGAGCTCGTAGTCACGTAGGTCAAGGGCCACCGAGAGTCCGGGGCTGACGACATCGCCCTGGAGATAGTTCATCTCGAGTCCGTTCTGCCAGCCGTCGTGCAGAATCGGCATCTCGGCGCCAATCAGGCTGCTCCAGCCCAGGGAGGCATCGAGGGTGATCTGGTCATTGTCCCACAGGCCATCTATGAACCAGTCGAACCACTCGTCGAAATCGAACTCCGTGTCGCCATGGTCGTCGACGTACAGCACCAGTTCCTCAGTTCCGTCCAAGTCGTTGCAGGCGGCATTCAGCATGTTCCCCAGGGCCTCCTTGGTCGTCCCGTTGGCGGGGTCGGCGGAGGAGTAGCACTGCCCGAACATGTCGAGGAAGGCGCCTTCCATCTTGTCGACGTTGTTGTCGTGGCGGAC
>MVZH01000450.1 GCA_002068325.1 Lentisphaerae bacterium ADurb.BinA184
AGGGCGGTGTTGATCAGGGCCTCGGAGATACCGGTGGAGAGTGCGGTGGCATCGGGCGTGCCGGAGGTGGCCAAGGCGCTGAAGGCCCGGATCATCCCGAGTACGGTTCCGATCAGACCCAGGAGGGTGGAGATGCTGGCGCAGCTGGCGCCGGGCATGCCGGAGGGCGAACGCCGGCCGCAGGCTTACGAGACCGGCCAGGGGCGCGTGTTGTTCGATCGTGTGGCGGGCCTGCCGGCCGAGCACGTGGCGGCGAAGCCGAGAGCGGGCGGCGGGTATGTGGTCGAGATGCGCGTGCCGCTGCGGGCGCCGTTGCTGTACAGGCCGGGGCAGCGCCTGCGGTTCGACGCATCGGTGATCCTGGCGGCGCCGTCGGGGGATCGCAGTGAAGGGCGGCTGCCCTGGCACAGCACGGCCTCGGCGGATCAGCTCGTGGAGGCCGACCGTTACCACGAGGCGCTCCTGCGGCCCGGCAACTGGGGGGAGGCGGTGCTCGAATGAGCGCGGCCCCGGCGTTGGGCCGCGGGACGGGGCTGACGGGCGGGCACGGCAGGCGCGAGAAGGAGCGTGGCGATGTCCAGGGTGAAGCACTGGAACGACGTGTACAGCTACGAGCGGGACGGACGCGAAGTGTGGTGCCGGACGGCCGCCCCGCCGCGCCGCTTCGACAACATGATCTACAACGAGGCCTACTTCGCGCAGATTGACCAGAACATGCGCGGGGTGCCGGAGGTGGCCGGCCGCTACATGTCCGCCGACGGGCACGTGTGCAATGTGGTGTCCGGCGAGCGGGTCGTCTACGTGCGCGACGACCACGACGGCGGGTACTTCACGGCCGGGTTCGTGCCGACCTGCAAGGCCTGCGACAGCTACCGTTGCTGCGCCGGGCTGAACTACCAGCTCGTCGAGAACGTCACCGACGGCCTCAAGGTGACTTGGCGGATCTGGATTCCGGCCGGTGCCGACCCGCTCGAGATCTGGGATGTGCGGGTCGAGAACCTGACGGGGCGCGCCCGCGCCCTCAGCCTGGTGACCGAGTTGCCGATGGCCTGTGACGGGGTGGATCTGTTCGGCGGGTTCCTCTACCGGCGGGCGACCTTCGAACGCCGGGTCAACGCCGTCTTCGTGCAGCAGGACGGCGAGCGGCACAACACGATTGACTTCCCGCTGCACAACGGCTACATCACGTGCGACCGGCCGGCGGTGTCCTGGTGCACGAACCGCGACCGCTTCATCGGTTTCAGCGGGACGCTGGCCTGTCCCGAGGCCTTGCGCGAGGCGCTCATCCCGCGGCATCCGGCCAACCGCTACACCCCCACCGGCAGCCTGCAGGTGAGGGTCAAGGTGGCCGGCAACGCCGCGGCCGACACGCGTTTCCTGGTGGGGGCCTGCGACCGGCCGGCGTTCATCGGGCGGATGCGCCGCAAGTACCTTGGCGGCAACCTCGGGCGCGACGACCGTTTCACGGCGATGCAGCGGGAGCGCGAGCGGGTGTTGGCGAACGTGCAGCTGCGGGTTCCGGACGCCGCGATGGGGCCGAAGTTCAACCTCTGGATCAAGCAGCAGATCGCTTTTGGCAACGTGCACTGCCGGTGGGGGTACAAGGGGTTCCGCGACATCGTCCAGCAGGCGCAGGGCATTCTGGCCCAAGATTCATCACGGGCGCGCTCGACGTTGCGCAAGGCCTGCGCGCACCAGTACGCCGACGGTTTTGCCCTGCGCGGCTGGCACCCGATAGATCCCATGCGGTATGCGGACTCCGCACAGTGGCTGATCGGGGCGGTCAGCGAGTACATCAAGGAGACCGGCGATTTCGGTTTCCTCGACGAGGAGGTGGGCTTTTACGACCGGGGCGCGGCCAGCGTCTACGAGCATCTGCTGCGCGCCATGAAACGGCTGCACACGGATCGCGGCGCCCACGGGCTGTGCAAGATCTTCTTCGGCGACTGGAACGATTCGCTGACCGGTGTCGGGCGGGCGGGGCGGGGGG
>MVZH01000451.1 GCA_002068325.1 Lentisphaerae bacterium ADurb.BinA184
TGGGCTGGATCGCCGAGAGGGGGGGGCAGGGCGCGGCAGGGAGGGGGCGAGCCGTCACCGACCCCCTTGGTGGGCCGGCGGCTCCCCCCTTGGCGACGCCTCGGATGGAGCCGTGTCTTCAGCTGCAGGCACAGGATGCTGTGCACCCCAGGCTTAACGGGCTGAGGCACGGGGCCTCACGGAACAAAAGGCCGGGTGACGCGCAGAAGCTCGGCCGGCCCGTTGACGATCGCCACGCGGTACTCGCCCAGCGAAGCCGGCACGCAACACAGGTCGCCAGCGGCCAGTTCCAGCGCCCCCTCCCGCCACTTGATGGCGACCGTACCGGCCACAACCGTCAGCAGGTGAAAGCTCTCCCCGGTGGTGCGCAACGAGATGTAGTCGAAGAGCCGGATCTCGTCGACCATGAAGTGGGGGCAGTTCGGGGTCAGGACGATGCGTCGGGTGTGCGTGGCGGCGCTGGTCTCGCGCTGGATGCGCAGGCTCTGCCGGGACTCGAGCAGGAGGGCACGCACGGCCATGTCCCTCTCTTCCGGCGGGACCGCGCCGCGTCCGTCGGCGGTGCGCAGGCGGCAGGGGGGCACATTGCACTCGGCCAGCTCCCAGACCAAGTTGCCGGCGCCGATGCTGTGGACGATGCCGGCCGGGATCAGATAGGCGTCGCCCGGGCGCGCGGGGGTCTGATGCAGGAGCCGCGGCAGCCCGGGTTCATCGAGCATCGTCAGCACCTGCTGTCCGGTCACGCTGGACGCGATGCCCACCGTCACAGTGGCCCCCGGCGCGGCCTGCAACAGGTACCAGAAGCGCGTGTTGGTGCGGACGACTCCGGCGTCGGTTCTCCGGTCGCCCGCCGGGTGGACGCTCAGGGGCTGGTCGGCCGCCGTGTCGAGGAGGCGCGCACAGAGGGGAAAGGGGGCCGAGGGCGAACTGCGCCGGCCAATCAGGTCGGTGGTGTGCGAGCGAACCAGTTCGCGCAGGGTGACGCCGCGCAGCGGGCCGGCCGCCACCACGCTCTGCGTCTCGCCGTCATCGATCAGTTGCCACCATTCGCCCGTGTCCGGCCTCGCCGACGAGTCCTCGCCGAGGAACGCTGCCAGCCGGCCTCCGGCCCAAGGTTGTTGCCGGCACACCGGCTGGAAAAACAGCGGATGCAGCCTGTCGGCCATGAAAACATCCTTGCGCAACATTGACAAGCACCAATTCCACAATAGTGTGTGAAATCGAATTCGTCAATGCCTGGCGGGGTAGGTGGTGCCGGTTGCCGCCGTGTCGCCCGCACCGGCGTGGGTTTCGCATGGCTACCGCCTCCAGCCAACTTGAGCCTTCCCCGGCCGATGGGCCCAGCGTCGCCGGGAAGATTGCCTTGGTGGCGTTTCTCGTCGGGAGCCTTCTGGTCTTCCTGGCGCTGGCGTCGTTCGCCCCCCCTGACGCCGACTACCTGGCCGGCGGCACGGACGCCTACCTCATCAAGAACTGGGTCGGCTACTTCGGCGCCGTTGTCTCCTGGGCGTTGCTTCTGCTGTGCGGCTTTGCCGCCTATCCTCTGGTGGGGTTGTCCTTCCTGTCGTTCGGGCGCCGGCTGTTCTGGCGCCGGGGGGTGCGTCCGGTTCGGTGGGAGTACTGGGTGGCGTTCCTTCTGGTCGGGCTGGGGCTGGCCATGCTCTTCGGGATCTGGCCGGGGCTGTGGATCGAATCGGCGGCGCGCCTGAACATCCGCGAGTTGCCGGGGGGCGTGATTGGCCAACTGCTGTGCTCGCCGCGCAACGGCTGGATGCGGGTCTTCCTCAATCCGGCCGGCAGTGCCATTGTCTCCGCCAGCCTGGTTGCGGCCGGCCTTGTCGTGCTGTGGCTGTACGACTGGCATGCCCTGTTTGTGGCGGGGCTGGCAGCGCGGCAGGCGCGGGCCGACCATGAGGGCCATCCCGCCCGCTTCGAGCGTTCCGACGACCTGGGGCCGGCGGAGGGGG
>MVZH01000452.1 GCA_002068325.1 Lentisphaerae bacterium ADurb.BinA184
GGTGATCGTTCCGCCCGCAGTGTTGTTGAAGGTGACGTCGTCACCGTCGGCGAAGAAGGCGTCGACGCCCCCGGTCCAGTTGCCGGTGACGTAGTCCCACGCCCCGCCGCCTGCGAGGTTCCAAGTCAGACTGTCCGCCCGCCCGGCCGGGGGCACGCATGCAGCCGTTGCCACCAGCGCCAGCCCGAACATCCACCGAACGCTTTTCATGACCCTCTCCTTTCTGGTTCCGTCGTGATGCTCGCCGCCCTTGAGGGATCGGGGGATTCCCATGACATCGCTCCTTCCGTGAGTCAGCCGTGATGCGGACAAGTCCTTTGCAGGCACCGACATATCGCAGGACGTTCCTATGGATGTATGAGTCGGCGGCCGCCCGGTCCTCGGCGGGGCACGCCACCGGCTCAACGGGACGGACGGAACACGCCCCGCCGCCGTGCGCCAAGACACTCCAAATCCATCTCAATACGGTGAGTGGTACTATAGACCCACACGATGCCGAAAGAAAGGCGCCCCGGCGGCATTGCCGTTGCCCCCGCGCGAGGGAGGGGAGGGACGGCCAACGGGATCCGCAACAGGCTGGCCGACCGGGCGGGAAGGCTCCGTCAGAGTCGTCCCTGGTTCGTCATACCGCCTCCCCGAGTGCAGGACGGCTGATCCGGGCCCTGCCTCTACCTCCCTGCCGTCCCGGGGGCCGGGGACGGCAGGGGCAATTCCGGTACCGGTTCGAAGGCGAGCAGCCAATAGGCCTGCCCAGGCTCCAGGAAGTTGCCGGGCACGACTCGGTGATAGGCCTGAGCGGGGCCGTCCCAGCGCCACGCGGTCGCACAGAGGGACGGGTGCGCGGGCAGGATCGTGCGGGCGGCGGGGCCGACAAGATTCCAGCCGGCCGCCAGGTTCACGGCGCCGCCGTCGGTCTCGTCGTTGAGCAGGGCGCCCACGCGGTCTGTCTCACTGCAAGTCCAGAGTCCGGCTTGCCGGGCCGGCACGTGGTCGGTGGGCAGCCAGACATACCGGGCGGCGGCGGCGTCCCAACCCCACCAGGCCCCGGCCGTGCGCTCGCCGCGCGTGTGCGGCACGATCTCGCCAAGGGTCAGGGTCGTGGCCGCGGGCGGCGACACGGCATTCCACCCTGGCGCCAGGCGCCAGGACAGGCCGCGCAGGTTGAGTTCCACGCCGGTGAGGTCGGCGTCCAGAACCACGGGCGCCGGGTCGCCGGCGGCGTTGACGAGGCCGCCGCACGGGTCGGACCCGGCATCGAACAGGCCGTTGCTGTTGGCATCCATGAACGCCCGCAGGTAGAGGCTGACGCCGGCGGGCAGGTAACGCACGGCGTAGTCCCACGACGGCCGCGTGCCGGCCAGCACCAGCATCGCATCCAGCGGCGCGGGGGGCGGCTGTACATCCCAGCGCGACGGAAAGACCTGCACGTAGATGGGCCCCGCCTCGGGGCCGCCGTACGCGACGGCGCCGCTGATTGAGTAGAGCCGTCCGCCGCCGATGATGACGTCGTAGACGCTGCGGTTGTAGTTGACGATGCTGACGCGCACGCCGTCGGCATTGTGGAGCGGCTCGTCGTCGGCCGCGCCCTGCGTGAAGCCGTGGATGAAGCTGACTTCCCAGGCCCCGGTGCGGGTGAGGGTGTGGCTGCCCGCGGCGTTGGGGAGGAGGAGGAAGAACTCATCATCCTCCTCGATTCCCTGGCCGGGATAGGGATCCACTTCGAAGCCGAAGGCGTTGACGGCCGGATCGGCGACGGCCGACCAGGCGACCGGGACGGGGGTTCCCTGAGCGACACGCGTGACGGATCCCGCCGGGGTCGTGAAAACAGGTACGCCCTGCGGGTCAGGCAGGGGGTCGGCGGTCGGCTGGCCGTTGCCGTCATAGAGGCCGAACCAGACCTGGGTGTCGTCGCTGCCGCCGCCCGTGTAGGAGA
>MVZH01000453.1 GCA_002068325.1 Lentisphaerae bacterium ADurb.BinA184
GGCGGTCCGGCCCTGCGACCAGTTGGCGTAGCCGGAGGAAGCGAGCGGGGTGCCGTTGACCCAGACGAAGTCGCCTTCGGCGTTGGCGTCGGTCAGGCCGATCCAGGCGCCCCAGCGCCCTTGCAGCAGATAGTTGGCGATCAGGTCGTTTTCGCCCTGGCCGGTGATGATGGCGAGCTGGCCGCCGAGCGCCTGGGCCTGGCTGTTGGCGTACGTCCAGGACCAGCCGGCGGCATCCGAGAGGTCACCGACCTGGTAGTAGTGGCCGTTATACTCGGTATTGATGCCGAGGGCTTGGGGTGTGGCGTACATTTCCGCCCACCAGTTCGGGATGGCGTTGGGCCGCTCGTGGCTGACCGGGGCCCCTTCCGCCGCCAGCCAGGCCGACGTGCTGCCGGCGGCCGGGTGTTTCAGGGCGTAGGCTTCGGCCGTGCTGCCCGGGAAGGGCCGCGTGAAATCTTCCACCGTGCTGCCGCCGTCGTCAAAGCGGTAATAAGCCAGCAGACCGGCGGCCTGGATGTCACTGGCCAGGCGCATCTGCTCGCCGCCGATTTCGGAAACCGTGCGGGCATAGCCCCAGACGCGGACTTCGTCCAGCAGGCCGCTGGTCTGCTGGGCCGCGCTGCTGCCGTTGCCGCCGATGACGAGGCGCCCAAAGGCGTTCGGGTCGGGCAGGGTCGCGCCGGCTGGCAGCGGGGTGGTGACGACGGCCAGACCGTCGACGACGATGCTGACCGTAGCGGCGGCGCGGTCGAGGACGGCGGCCAGGTGATGCCACCCGGCCAGGCTGGCGTCGCGCAGGTTGTACTGCGCGTTCATCGCGGTCAGAATCGTCTTGGTGGAGGCGGCGTCATAATACATCGCCTGGGCATAGGGATAGCCGGCGGCGCTGACGCCCATGCGGAAGACGCTGTCGCTGCCGATCACGTAATTGACCAGGAAGCCGCCGTTGGCATCGCTGCCGGCGTACTTGTACCAGGCTTCAAAGCTCAGGGACTGGCTGCCGCGGACACGGCGCGAATATGGCACTTGCAGACCGTTCGGGGCGTCGACGGCGAGCAAGGCCAGGTCGAGCGACTTGGCGGTGGTGTTGCGGGTGATGCTGTAGCGCGGGTTGCTCAGATTGAGGTGGTTGACGGCCGCCGGAGCGTACCAGTCGGCGACTTCGGCCGCGTCGGCGGCGCCGTCGTCATCGGTGTCGGCCAGCAGCGGGTTGACGCGCCAGTACTGGGCCTGGGCCAACGTCAGGCCGCTGGCCACGGCCACGGCGAGCTGGGCCGAATCATCGGAATTGACCGGGTCGAAGCCCATCATGAATTCATAATAGTCGTTGACGCCATCGTCGTCGGCGTCGGTCCACCAGGCGGCGCCGTCGACGGCGGCGCGGCCGGCTTCGTCGGAAGCGGCGGCCGTGAGGGCGGCGAAGTGCTTGGTTTCCCAGAAATCGGGGATCGCGTCGCCGTCGACGTCGGCGCGCAGGTAGGCGAAGGTCTCGTCGCCGTACTGGTCGCTGTCGAGGGTGAGGAGGGCGGCCGGGGCGGTCAGGCTGAGGGCGGCCAGTTCGGCGCGGGTGCGGCCGGGGGCCGTGAGCTGCCCGGCGAACGACCGGGTGGCGTCTTCGGCGAAAGCGCCCTCGTCGTCAAAGCGGAAATAGGCGGCCAACTGGTTCCAGTCGGCGGCGGCGCTGGTCAGGAACATGGCGCGTTTTTCGCGGATGGCGTCGGGATAACGGCCGCGGACATTGTTTTCCAGGTCGTTCTGGCGAGTCTGCCAGAGGCGGATTTCGTCGAGGCGGAGGGCTAGGGCGGAGGCGTCGCCGGCCGCGGGGCCGAAGACGAGGGCGCCGTCGGTCGCTTCCGGGTCGCGGGCGCCGGCGGTTTCGACGGTCGCGCTGTATTCAAAG
>MVZH01000454.1 GCA_002068325.1 Lentisphaerae bacterium ADurb.BinA184
CCCGCCTGGCAGAGCTTGCGGGCGGACCTTGGACAACTGGCCGTCGAGTTGCGGGCAGGCTTGAAGCAACCGGCAACGTCGCCGGCCGTCGCGTGCGCGGCCCAGGCTGAGAATGTCGCCGGGGCTACCGCCCGCAAGCCGGAAGCGGCAACGCCGGGCAGTGCGGCGGAGCGCACGTCACGGGCCGTCCCCCGGCTGCATGACCACCTAGCCGCCGTGCTGGCCCGTCACGATCTGTCGTGGGAGTCGGCCCGCGTCTACCTGGCTGTGGCCGATCTGACGTTGGGCTATGGCCGGGAGCGTGACGCCGTGAGCCTCACACAGATTGCAGCCCAGGCCGGCATGTTCACCGGCGGCCCTGGCCAGACCAAACGCCCGGACGTGCGCCACGTCCGCCGCGCCTTGAAACGCCTGGCCGCCCTTGGCCTGTACGGACAGGCTGACGGCAAGGGGCAGAGCGTCACGCGATGGGTTGTCTGGCCGCCCCCGGTTGCCCCCGAAACCACTGCCCAGGCTGGCAGCACTGCCACGGCTGGCAGTAGCGCTACTGCCAGCGCGGGCAGCGGAACTACTGCCAAAGCTACTGCCAAGGCTGGCAGGCACCAAGACTACCAAGAAGTGAAGAAGGGGAAGAAGAAGGCGCATGCGCGCGTGCACGCTGCCAGCAATGAGCCGGCGGCACTGACGTTGAAGGCTCTTGACTTGGCAATCCTTGAGTACCTGGCAGGCGAGAGGGTAACGAGGGTACAGGCGAACATCATGGCCGCCGTTGACCGTACCAACGAAAAGACCATCAGGGAGCGCCTGCGCCTCTTGGAAGAAGGCGGTTTGGTGCACCGGCCGCAAGGCAAGCGATCCGGCTACGCCATAACGGACGCCGGCCGCGAGGCAGTGGCGGCCCGGCCCGCAAAATGCCCGCAAAATGCCCGCTAAAACACCGCATAATGCCCGACAGCGCTTTTCATCATGGGGTAGCATTGGCTCCCATGAATGAGAAACGCGAATTACTGACACTTCGGAGCATGGCGGCGCGACTTCGCGTTACCGCCAAGTGGCTTCGGCAAGAGGCCGACGGCGGCCGGATTCCACACCTGAAAGCCGGCGGAAGAATCCTGTTCAACGCTGAAGCTGTGGAGCGTCTGCTTGCAGAGCGCGCCGCCAAAGAGGGGGTGCGCGATGGCCACTGACAGCGCCCCGACCGCCCCCGCCCCGATCACCGCCCAGGCCCGCGGCCCCGCGCCCGCGATAGTCCCGCTACTGGTGGATTCCGACACGGCCGCCGATCTGTGCGGCGTGAGCCGTACCACGTGGTGGGCGCTGCATTCGTCGGGCCGCTGCCCCGCGCCCGTGAAGTTGGGCCGGCGGACCCTCTGGCGGCGCGCCGAACTTGAAGCCTGGACGGCCGCCGGCTGCCCGCCCCGCGCGAAGTGGCAGGCCATGAAGGGGGCGCGGCCCCGCAGGTACGGCCCGTCCTCGGCAGCCCTGCGGGCGTAGCAGTAGGGGCAGCCGTGACGGCACCCGGTGATGACATTCCACGTCCTGTCGCACCATTCGATGTTCGTCGCGTTCATGCCGTCGCCACCTCCACCTAGTTCGTTGCCCGTTCATCCCACGCCATCCCGACAGCGATTATCTCGGTCATTACGGTTCCCCCAGGCCTGGCTCTTGCCCGCTCCCTGTAGCCTCGCCTGGCATCCTCCGTCAGACCCTGCCAGTTTTCCGCCTTGCGCCGAGCCTCGGCAATCCTCTGCTCACGCTGCTGGCCTTCAGCCGCACGCATGGCGGCCTCGCTGTTGTGCTTCCGCCTCGCGGCCTCCGTCGCTAACTCGCGGCCTATGCGGTCCCGCAGGGCGCCGCGGAACCATCCCCACCCAAACACCCCGCCTTTGCGGCGTGCCGC
>MVZH01000455.1 GCA_002068325.1 Lentisphaerae bacterium ADurb.BinA184
CCTCCATCACCACCTCGCGCGCGCCGAACAGGTTGGGGAGGGTCGCCTGGCGGCAGCCGGGGAAGACGGATGGGATGAAATCGTCGTTGACCCGCCCGTGCAGCAGGCACTCGTCGAGGGTCTTGTCGAGGCGCCGTTCGCCGGGGTCCACGTCGTCGTAGTAGTTGAACGTGGGCGCGTACACGAACGGCTGGCGGTCCGGCGGCGGCTGGCCGTGCCATAGCGCGCGCCAGCGCGCCTTGCTTTTCGCCAGGCGCTCCGGCGGAAAGAGCCGGTCAATCTCGTCAAGTCTGCGGGCGGTTGTCGCGTCCATGGAGGCGCCGTTCCGTTCATGGGAGACCCTGAAATGCCATCCAGTCTGAGCACACTGGGATAGGCCGGGCAGGACTATACAGGAGGCGCCATCCCAGGCAAGCAGGCCGCCGGCGGACGGCGGCGTGCCGTGGGTTTGGATGACTCCATCGGGGCCACACGCGTCCCATGGAATACAGTCGGCCAAGAACTCGGGCACGGGCACGGGCATGGGCAGGGGAACGCAGAATGGGTCATGAGGCCAACCGACCGCCCTGCGCTCGGTGGGCCAAGGGAAGGCCCACCTGTCGAGAACCTGTGGGGTGGCCGTGCACCGGGGCTGGAGGGACGATCGCCGCCTGCCTGTCGCGACGTACGCGGTGCGGACAGGTGTCCGCCAGGTCACACCCGAAGCCCCGGTCTGCCGCGGCGGAACCCGGACGACACGGAGATCGTCCCTCCAGCCCGGCAGACAACAGGCCGTGTCGGCGCCGATGGAGGGCCGGGCTCCGTCCCGGCCGCCCATGCCAGGGTTCTGCAAGCGGCTCTCCAGACAAGACCGACTTCCAGCGGCGGGGTCGGCTGGCTCCACGCGACCCGTCCGAGTCATCTCGGGACGACCCGTTTTTTTGGGGGGGGCGGCACCCGTCGCGAGCGCGGCAACCGGTCGCCGGCGCGAACGTCCCCCGGGGTGCCCCCTCCGCCTTGCCCGGCAGGCCATGCATGCTATCGTAGCGGCCGTCTTGGCCGGCTGGCCGCCGCCGTCCTTGGTCTACCAGTTGTTCAGTCTGAGCATGCCGCCGGGCACGCGCCTGTCCCGGTTTCCCCCGGCGGCTGCCCAAGGGCGCCGCGCGGGCGGTCGCCCGAATCAACAGGAGATCTCCGCGAGTGTCAGACGCAGGCCAAGCCGCGGTGCAGGACATCGTCTTCCGTGCGGAGCACGACGGCAGTGAGCAGCGCTGCGTCGAGATCCTTCCCCCCGGATTCAACCCCGCCGTGCCGCACGATGCCCTCGTCGTGCTTCACGGGCACGGCTCGGATCGCTGGCAGTACGTGCGCGACCCCCGCGACGAGTGCCGGGCGGCGCGCGAGGCCGCCGTCCGCCGTCGCCTGATCCTGATCTCTCCGGACTACCGTGCAACCATGTCGTGGATGGGGCCGGCGGCGGAGGCCGATGTCGTCCAGATCCTGCACGAGCTGCGGGCGCGCCACCGCATCGGAAAGGTCTTCCTCGCCGGGGCTTCGATGGGCGGCACCGCGTCCCTGATCTTCGCCGCGCGCCACCCCGACCTCGTGGCCGGGGTGTACAGCGGCAACGGCACCGCCAACCTTGTTGAGTACGCGAACTTCCAAGACGCCATTGCCGCCTCGTTCGGCGGCTCGAAGACCGAGGTGCCCGACGAGTACCGGCGCCGCAGCCCGGAGTTCTTCCCGGCCGCGTTCACCATGCCGGTGGCGATCACGGCCGGCGGGCAGGACACGGCGGTGCCGCCCGGCAGCGTCCTGCGTCTGGCCGAGGCCCTGCGCCGCCTGGGCCGGCCGGTGTGGCTCATCCATCGGCCGGCGGGCGGCCACAGCACCGACTACGCCGACACCACCGCGGC
>MVZH01000456.1 GCA_002068325.1 Lentisphaerae bacterium ADurb.BinA184
GGCTGCCGCCGGTCAGGTGCAGGCCGCTGCCGCCGTTGTTCTCGGCGCGGGGAGGGTCGCCGGTGGCGAAGACATTTCCCGAGCAGCCGTCGAGGACAATCCCGTGGCCCTGGCAGCCTTGCACGACCAGGCCGTTGAGGATGTGGTTGCTGCCGCCCACGAGCGTCAACCCGTTCCCGGTGCAGTCCTCGATGAGCCCCCCGAAGCCGCACGCCACGCTGTTGCTGGCCACGCACCCCGAGCCGCAGGCGGAGATTTCCGCGTGAACTGAGTTTTTTCGGCCGCCGACCAGGCGGATGCCGGCGCCCGCGCAGGCGAAGATATCCTTCCCGCCCCAGCTGATCTGGTTCTCCTGCCCGTCCTCCACGCGGATGCCGTCGCCGCCGCAGTTGCCGATGCCGCGCTCGGCGGTGGCGAAGTTGGTGCGGAGGGCGTTGAGATGGGCATTGAGCAGGCGAATGCCATGGCCGCCCGCGCCGGCGATGTCGATACGCAGCTCGTTGTTGATGCCGTTCTCGATGAACACTGCGGTGCCGGGGGCCGCACCGAACGTGGTCCGCACCGTGTTCGAGTCGCCCGTGATGTGCAGGACCACGCTGTCGGCGCCGCCTTCCATCTCGCCGGCTTCGACGGCGTCGACCTGGAGGGTGCTCTTGTGTTGCAGGACGATGGGGCTGATGTGGGTCTTGACGGTCACCCCGCCGATCACCCGGTCGTTGGGGCCGGGACGCAGGGCGAGGCAGTTGTAGGTTTCACCGCGGGCCTGGAACTCAATGTCGTCGCCGTATTCCGCGCCGCCGGTGGCGCGGTCGATGTGGTCGCCCTCCTCGCGCGTCTGGGCCGTGGCGTCGAGGTTCTCGGTGCTGAGCAGTTCCCGCGCGCCGGTGCCGCCGCCCTTGTCGGCGTGGTAGTGGTCCACCCGATAGGTCCGCCGGTACTCGTACCCCGGGCCGCCGGGGAGGTTGACCGGGTCATCGGTCCACTCCCGCTCGAAGTAGTACTCCCACTCGCCGCTGTCCTTGTTGAAGCGTTTCTTCTCGACCCAGTGCTGGACGACCTCGATGTTCTGGTCGTCCCACGGCGGCGCGTAGGGATTCTCGTCCCCGCGGGCGAAGGCGGCCGCCTCGTCGAGGGAGAGGCGGCCGTTGGCGTCCAGTCCCGCCGCGGCGTCGGTGACGGTCAGGGTGTAGCCGGTCGGCAGGTTGGGGCGGCTGGGGACGACGACGCCCGGCTCGCGGATGAGCTGGAGGGGCTCGGCCACCCCGGCCGGGGTCTCGACTTGGAGCGCCAGCGCCACTCCCGGCTCGCCGACGTCCGGCATCTTGAAGACGAACAGCCTGTTCTCGAGCCGTTCGAGCCCCACTGGCTGCCCGGCCAGGGTCACTAGGATTTCCTCCGTGCGGGTGCCAAATCTGTCGCCGTGGACGCTGACCAGCTCACCGAGGTGCGCGCGCTCCGGCGAGACCCGGTCGAGCCAGGGCGAACCGAGAATCTGGAATTCCAGCCGGTTGGACTCGCGGTCGTCAACCGTGCGCAGGTAGACCTCCGCCCGGGGGCCGGGCACGAAGGGCACCCGCGTCTGGCTGCCGGTGCGTGCCGTCTCGACGTCGCCGAAAAACAGCGTGTCGCTGGAATGGAGATTGTCCACGGTCAGGGTGACCGGGGTGCCGCGGAAAGTCGGAAAGGCGTCGCGGCCCATGCCTTCGCGGGCGGCGAAGCCCAGCGGCGGCGTCAGCGCCCGCAGCAGCGGCTTGCGCACGACGTTGAGAGAGCTCACGTAGTCCTGCGCGAACGGCGTGCGCAGGTAGACGGCGAGGTAGCCGTACCCTGCGGACTCGGGGACGATGAAGGCCAGGCGGGTGCCGTCCTCGCTGACGGAGAC
>MVZH01000457.1 GCA_002068325.1 Lentisphaerae bacterium ADurb.BinA184
CGAGTGCGAGCTGACCGGGACCCGGTTCACCAGCATCTGGAAGACGCAACTCGTGCTGGTGCCCATCATCCTCGTGAGCTCGTTCTTTTTCATGAACTTCATCTGGAGCCTGGCGGAGGTGCCGTCGTCGGTCTACCCGTACGCCGAACGGATGTGGGATCTGCAGGCCGCCAACAACTGCATCATGTATACGGCGACGCTGGGCGAGTACTCGGTGTTCCAGGATGCGTTGCGCCCGCTCTATCTGGTGCTTGGCGGCGGTTGCGGCGCGCTCCTGTTCAGCGTCTGCGGTGTGCTCGGGGCGCCGGTCTTCCTGGCCTACGGGCTGGTGCGCGGCATCCACGTCGCCATGCCCCACTCGCTGATCCCGGAGATCATCGGCGCGCTGATCGGGCGCTACTACTTCCAGAAACGCATGGGGTTGAAGTGGCGCCAGTACGTGCCCGTGGTGGCCTCGGGCTTCGCCTGCGGCGCCGGGCTGGTCACGGTGCTGGGCATCGGCATCACGTTCATGAGCAAGGCCGTGGTGCAGCTGCCGTTCTGATCGAGGAGCCTCAGGCGATGGCGGACGTCCTCTTCCATATCCGCGGGCTGAACAAGGTCTTCGACCTGGGCCGCACCCGCGTCCAGGCGCTGGCGGACGTGAACCTGGAGATCCACCGCGGCGAGTACCTGTCGGTCATGGGGCCGTCGGGCTCGGGCAAGAGCACGCTCTTCAACATGATCGGCGCGCTCGACCGGCCGACCTCGGGCGAGATCACCGTCGCCGGCGTCCAGCTGACCCGCCTGAAACCGCGCGAACTCGCCTACTTCCGCGGCAACCACATCGGGTACATCTTCCAGGCCTACAACCTGATCTTCTCGTACACGGCCATCGCCAACGTCGCCCTGCCCCTGCTGTTCGCCGGGCGGCCGCACGCACAGGCCGTGGAGCGTGCCAAGGACGTCCTCTCGCAGGTCGGACTCGGCGACCGCATGACCCACCGCCCCGACGAGCTGTCCGGCGGCCAGCAGCAACGCGTCGCCATCGCCCGCGCCATCGCCAACCGCCCGGCCATCATCCTCGCCGACGAACCCACCGCCAACCTGGACACGCACACCGGAGAGGAGATCATCGCCCTGCTCAGCCGGCTCAGCCGCGACGAAGGGGTCACGGTCGTCACGGCCACCCACGACCACAAGATGCTTGCCTCCTCTGACCGCATCCTGTGGATCAAGGACGGCCGGATTGACCGCCTGCAACGGCGCGCCGACCTCGACATCGAAGTCGGCGGCGTGCAGGGATGACGCCGGCCGCCACGGCCGCCGTCTCAGCCGATGACGTAGGTATGCCACGGCTCGGCGAACAGCTGGCCGCGGCGACACTCGGCGGCCCCGCCCACAGTCTGGTCAAGACAGCGGGCCCGTGCGGACACCGGGAGGCTCTGGCGCCGGAAGCTGAAGATCACCTGCCGCCGCCCGCGCGCCGGCCGCCAGGCCACGCCGGCCCCGTCCGGCAGAAGCGTCCGCGTGTGCATCAGCGGCAGGGCCGCCCGGTAGTCCAGGTTGGCCTGCCGCAGCAGCGGCGCGGCCACCCGGTCGAGGCGGAGCCGCTCCTTTCCCGCCGGGGCCGCCGCCCAGAGGTTCAGCGTGATCGGCGCCTTGTTGGCAAGCAGGCGGTAGTAGACCTCGGGGCCGTCGCTTTCACGTGCCTGGGCGCCGGGCACCGGAATGACTGAGTACCCCATGGACACCGCGCACTGGTAGGCCAACGGCTCCGAGCCGGGCCGGTTGTAGGCGCCGCGCACGCCGTGCTGCGGCTGGCCCCACGGCCCCAGGGACTCAATCAGCATGTGGAGACCGCCCTTCTGCAGCGCCGCCATGATCTCGGCCAGCTGC
>MVZH01000458.1 GCA_002068325.1 Lentisphaerae bacterium ADurb.BinA184
GCTGAACTCGCCCGAGGCCTGGGACAGCTACCGCCGCAACGCCTTGGCCCGCAAACTCCAGCCCCACATCATCATCAACGACCGCTCGCAGCTGCCGGAGGATTTTGGCACGCCCGAGGAACACATCACGCCGGCGACCGGAGGCCGCATGTGGGAAGCCTGCATGACTTTCAACGGCTCGTGGGGCTGGCAGAAGACCCCGCCCGAGGACTGGCACTCGGCCCGCAAGGTCATCGAGATGCTGCGCATCTGCACCGCCAACGGCGGAAACCTCCTCCTCAACATCGGGCCACACCCCGACGGCAGCGTGCCCCGCGAAGCGGTCGAACGCCTCGACGCCGTCGGCCGCTGGGTCGAGACGTACGGCGGCGTGATGGCCGGCAAGGTCGCCCCCGCCACACCGCTGGTCTCCGCCCTCGGCAACTGGACGCGCAAGGGCAGGACCCTGTACTTCTGGTGCAGCCGTTGGCCCGGCAAGACGCTGGCCCTGGCGGCCATCCACGGACGGCTCGCCCAAGCCCGTGTGTACCCCGACGGCAAACCGCTGCCGTTCACCCAGGACGCGCAGCGCATCGTCGTCTCCGGCCTCCCCGCCGAGTGTCCCGACAAGGCGGCCCAAGTCGGCATGATTGAGATGAAGTTCCGCACTGAGCCGCGCCAGTACTTCAATGCCGGCCCGGTCCTGCCGGACGTCATCCCCGCGGAGATGGATTCCAAGTGGACATCGCCGTTCCAGCTCGACTGGCAGGTCTCGAAGCGTCTGCCCCTGCCCAAGGGGGGCATCGCGGCGGCGCGGGCGCTGCGTCCTCGCGAGGCCGGCCTGCACTGGGCGAAGGAGCGCGGCGGCGGCAATGGCTTTGTCAGCATCCATGACCGTTTCGGCGACGCCGACGGCATGGTCTGGTTGGCGCAGACGGTCTCGGTTGCCGCCGATGGTCGGTGGACGCTGTTTGTCGGCCACGACGGCGGGGTCAAGGTCTTTCTCGATGGCCGGGTGGTTTTGACTGAAGCCAAGACAGTGAATCCGAGTGTGCCCGGCCGTTCGCAGGTCGAGCTGGCTCTCGCCAAGGGGCGGCACCGGCTCGCCATCGCCTTCGACTTGGCGGCGGGCCGCGGCTGGGGCATTTTCGTTTGCTGGGGCGTGCCCGCGTCGCAGCGCAGGGGGCGCGTGAAACCGGCCTGGCCGCGGGTGGGTTAGCGCAACCCCGAGACGGCACGTCAGAACCGCGAGGACTCGGATGACCACGTGCGGCGGGCCGCCTCCGGGCGCCGGTGGTCTTGGCGCGCGTCGGGAAGGGATGCCAACCCAGTGAGGTGGCTGTGCGTGTCTACATCATGACGGACCTGGAGGGTGTGTCCGGGGTTCATGACATCGCCAACTGGTGCGAGAGGAAGTCGCCCAACTACCTGCAGGCCAAGGAGTTGCTGACGCTTGAGGTCAACGCCGCGATCGCCGGTTTCCGGGCGGCCGGCGCCACCGACATCCTAGTGGCCGACGGGCACGGCTGCGGCGGCATCCTGCCCGGGCGGTTGGCGGGCGGTGTCGAGCTGGTCACCGAGTGGGCGCCGGGGGCGGCCTACCCCTTCGCGCTGGACCGCCGCCGGTTTGACGTGGCCGCCTGGGTCGGCCAGCACCCCAAGGCGGGAACGGTCGGCGGACACCTCTGCCACACCAACACGCTGGACGTGCTCGACCTGCGCCTCAACGGCCTCTCCGTCGGCGAGTTCGGCGAGATGGCCTACTGCGCCGGCGAACTCGGTGTGCGCGTGGTCTTCGCCGCGGGGTGCGAGGCGTTCTGCCGCGAGGCCGCCGCCCTAGTGCCGGGGATCGAGACCGTGGCGGTCAAGCGCGGCACCCAGACGACCTCCGGCG
>MVZH01000459.1 GCA_002068325.1 Lentisphaerae bacterium ADurb.BinA184
GACGGCGGTGAAGGCGCGCGGGGTGCCCGCGGCATAGGTTTTGGTGACGTGGCGGAACTCGACGATCGGGGGCACCCCCGGACGCCCCGGCCGGGGGGTGAAGGGTTCAAGGCCCTTGGCGGGGGGAGGTGTGGGCGAAGGGGCGGTGGCCATGGTCATCCTCCCCCTGTGGCCCGGTAGGGGAACAGGCGCTTCTGGGCGTAGAGGATGGCGCGGTCGATGGCGAAGGCGAGCAGGGCGATGAGGATGAGGCACAGGTAGATGTGCTCGCGCGGGCCGCGCCGCTGGCTGACGATGATGATGCCGCCGAGGCCACGCTCGGCGTTGATCACCTCGGCCAGCATGATGTAGCCGAAGGCCAGCCCGAACAGCAGCCGCAGGCTGTTGACGATGTCGGGCAGCGCCAGCGGCAGCAGCACCTTGCGCACGGCCTGGAAGGAAAGGATCGGGAACCACAGCGCCAGGCCGACGGCGAACCCGGCCAGGCCGACGCAGAGGAGGCGCACCGTCCACGAGGCTGTGCCCTCGCCGGGGGCCTCGGAGACCAGGCGGTAGGCGCCGGCGAGCACGACGGCGTAGGCCAGCCCCAGGCCCAGCGCCCAATACAGGCCGTGGCGCGGCACGAACCGCGCCCCCAGGGTGTAGGCGGTGTCCAAGTAGCGGTCCGGCACGCCGTTGACCGCCGAGGCGCTGTCGAAGAAGACGAACGCCACGCAGGCCAGGAAGATGAACATGACCTTCTGGGACTCGCCCAGCCCGAACCAGATCAAGGTCAGCGGGATGAGCGCGGCAATCGGGATGTTGCGGCCGAAAATGGACAGCGGCCGCAGAAAGGCCTGCAGCCGCCGGAAGGAGCCGGCGCTCACCCCGAGCGGCACGGCGACCGCCGCGGCGAGCAGGAAGCCGCCGACGACCCGGCCCAGGCTCCACAGCGTGCTGCGGGCCAGCGCCCGGTCGAACCACAGCGAGGGAAACGACGTCACGGTCTCGCGCGGGCTGGGCAGGGTCACGTTGTCAACAAGGCGGTCCTCCGGCGCCCCGGCCGTCAGGAGCAGCCACACGAGCAGGACCAGCAGGACGCACAGCAGCCCGGCGAGCAGGCGCTCGGCCATGCCCGGCTCGTCACGGATGGTCACCCAACGGCGGAAGTAGGCCCGCCACCCTCCCGCGGGCGGGGGCGGCGGGGTCTCGACGGCCGGCGCGGCGGCCGGCGGTTCGGCCGGGGGCATTGGGTTCTCGCGAGGGGATTCGCCAGCCATGCCGCACGCTCACATCTCTTCCAGCGGGTAGACCTTGACTTCGACGCGGCGGTTCTTGGCGTGGTTGAGGGCGTCGTTGGCGTCGGCCGGCACGTCCCAGCCCAGCCCGGCGGTGCTGAACTGCTTCGGGTCCAAGGTCTTATACTTATTGATCAGGGACTCCTTGACAGCGGCGGCGCGGTTGGCGGCCAGCTCCTTGACCTGGGCGGTCGGCACCTTGCCCTTCATGCTCGAGTCGGTGTGGCCCTCGATCACGATGCGGGCGGCGCCGTACTGGGCGGCCAGCTTCGCAATCTCTTCAAGCACGAAGTCGACGTTGGGGTCGTAGAGCACCTCGACGTCCTTGCCCCCTTCCTGCTTGATAATCGTCTTGCCCAGATCCCAGCTGTTGGGGTAGAAGTGGATGACCACCACCTTGGTGAGAATCTCGCCGCTCTCCAGCTTGATCGACTGCACACTCTTGGGCGTGAAACGCACCGAGTACTCGTCCTTGCTGTTGGCGTACTTGGCCTCGGCGCCCAGCTTCTGGATGAGGCTGAAGTCCATCACGGTGTCGAAGGCGACGGGCTTGGTGATCGAGCCGATGCGGCGG
>MVZH01000460.1 GCA_002068325.1 Lentisphaerae bacterium ADurb.BinA184
GGGCCCGCCTGGCCGGGCGAGCGTATGCCCCTCCCACCAACCTGAACTGCGCCAACTGCCTGGTCTGCGATTCCGGCCGCGAGCACTGAACCTCGCGCCACGCCTCCCCGGGCACCGTCGGACACGCCCCCCCATTGCCGCGGCCGCCAGGCAGGCCGCGAGCTTCGCCCGGCCGCCATGCGTCTTGCCCCCATTCGCGTCGGGGGGCTTGCTGGGCGCCGGCTACGGTGCGGGCGGGGCGGCGATGCGGATCTCCGTGCAGTCAATGGTTCCTGACGGGCTCTGCGGGTAGACGAGCAGGTGGAGCGTCTGCACCGCGAACCCTTCGGGAAAGGCGCCGTCGGCCCGCCATTCATTCTGTTCACTCTTCAGGATCGGGCGGCGTAGATCGAAGACCAGCTCGCGGCTGTGCCCTGGCCGCACGAAGGCGGCGGCGGTCTCGAGGTACGGCACCGGGCCTGTCCCCGAGAAGCCGAGGGCGACCTGCGCCCCGCCCGCCAGCCGGCTGTGCACCGCCAGCACGAGCACCGTCCGCCCATCGAGCGCGAGCGGCCCGTCGCGGTCAAGGATGACCTTGCTGCGCCGCGGCAGGAAGGGCTTCCCGCCGTCATCGAACGTTACCGAGATGCCCAGCCGGGGCGGGGCGGCGGCGCGCACGCTGACCACCCGCAGGTAGTCCGGCGAGTCCTCGCGCGGGGCACGCCACTCGGCGGGATCGTCGAGCCAGGCGGTGCGTGCGGCCTCCGGCGGCGGCCGCACGGGCGCGACACCATCGCCGGGCGGGAGGGAGGCCGTCAGGCGGCCGGTGACGGGGCGTCCCCTGTTGATGAAGTACGAGGCCAGGTTGATCCCCATCTGGATCGAGGCCTCCTGCATCTCCAGCGGCGTGAGGTCGGTCAGTGACTGCATGAGCGGGGCGGTCTTGAGGTCAATCTCAAGTCCGTCGCCGTAGTCGTTGCGGGTGTAGACCACGGCCAGCCGGCCGTCGAGCCAGAGCCCTTCGAGATGGTCGCTGCGGTACTTGTCTCCGGGGGGGACCTGGAATCCGCGGAAGCCGCCGCTCAGGTCGTAGGGGCCGGCGAAGATCGGGTGGTTCATGGGGATGGGTTTGAGTTCAGCGCCGGGGAAGAGCCGGGCCAGCTGCCGGCGGACGCTGCCGTCGAAGGCATCGTCGCCCAGGTCGGTGGAATCGTTGATCCACAGGTAGCCGCCGCCTTCGAGGTAGGCACGCAGCGCCTTGGCCTCGGGTTCCGTGAACTCGACCGGCGTGTGTCCGCTCATGAAAAGGAAGGGGGCCTTGAGCGACTCGGCGTCGGTGACCGCCACGGCGCGGCTCTGGAAGGGGAACAGGCTGCCGGTCCGCCGTTCGAACT
Organism: Lentisphaerae bacterium ADurb.BinA184; assembly: GCA_002068325.1. Lineage (GTDB taxonomy): Bacteria > Verrucomicrobiota > Lentisphaeria > Oligosphaerales > MVZH01 > MVZH01. Next base: position 1,374 of record MVZH01000460.1, read on the forward strand.
GGTGGGCCAGATTCAGCATGGCCGTGCGGTCGCAGTCCCAGTCGCCGCCATGTTGAAGATTGGCGAAGGTGCGCCGCCACTCGCCAGCCCGCCCGGCGCCGCCGCCGGCGGGCAGCTCGGTCTGCAACCGGCCGACGGGAAGCGGGGTCGCGGGCGGCGGTACGACCTTCGGCGGCGGCAGGGCTACGGCCAGCCTGGCGTGCCCGCCATCGGGCCGTGCCGAGGGCGTGGCGGGTCGCGTTGCCTGGCCGTTCGACGGGAGTGCGTCGGCGAGCGTCGTCTGCCCGTCCGTGCGGCCTGCCTCGGCGCGCGGGACCGGGGCCGTTGCCGGCGCGGTCGTTGGGTCGGCCAGTCGCGCCGCCGGAACGCCGATCCTGGGCAACGCGACGCCGCGGGGTTTGGGGCCGGCACCAGCCGCAGGCTCCGGCGCCGCGGCGGGGGCAGGTGCCAACACCCGGGCGGAAGCCCCGGAAGC
>MVZH01000461.1 GCA_002068325.1 Lentisphaerae bacterium ADurb.BinA184
GGGATGGGCACGGTCTCCTACGACATGGTCGGGGTCAAGGGCCGCATGGAACGCGGGCTCTACGACCACGAGGAGCTCGAACGCGCCGTCAAGTTCATGAAGCGCTTCAAGATCGCGTTCGGCAAGGGGCCGCGGCCGTACAGCGATGACGAGCTGCTGCGGGAGTGCTGCAAGATGGCGCTGATCGTGCGCGACCTCATGGTGGGCAACCCGATCCTCGCCGATGCCAAGGCCGGCAAGGCCCAAGGCTTCAAGGCGGACGTCGAGTTTGCGCAGGGCGCCAATGCCCTGGCCGCCGGAACCCAGGGGCAGCGCCAGTGGACCGACCTCTATCCCAACTACGACCTCGCCGAGTCCGTCCTCGGCAGCTCGTTCGACTGGAACGGCAGCCGCGCCCCCTACATCGTGGCCACCGAGAACGACTCCAAGAACGGCATCGGCATGCTCATCGCCAGCCTGCTCAGCGGCGCCCCGCAGCTGTTCGCCGACATCCGCACCAACTGGACCCCGGCCAGCATCAAGGCCGCCACCGGCACCGACGTGGCCAAGCTCATCCCCGGCGGCATCATTGACAAGCGCAACTCCGGGGCCGGCGCCCTCGACTACGCCGTGGATGTCTTCAGCCTCGTCAAGGGCGGAAACCGCCTGCCCGTGCAGGACGTGATGGCCGCCATCGCCGACGATACGCGGCTGCAGCGCCGGCTCATGGAGGCCGCCGTCCAAGGCACCGTCTACATGGCCGCCGTGCTCGAATACTTCCGCGGCGACGGCCTCTCCAGCCACTTCCGCACCCCCGGCGGCATCCCCATGACCGCCTACCGCTACAACGCCATCGGCGAGACCTTGACCTGCTCGGTGGTCGAGGGCCAGACCGTGCAGCTGCCCCGTAAGGTCGCCGACCACATCAATGAGGTGACGGACAGGTCCTGGCCGGAGACCTACTGGGCGCCGCGCGGCATGACCTCGTTCGAGTACATGTCCCGCATCGGCCCCAACCACGACGCCAACAGCTTCGGCCTGATCGGCGCCGACCTCATCACGGTCAACGCCATGCTCCGCATCCCGGTGGACCTGCACAACGTGCCGTGCGAGGACATCTTCCGCCCGACCCTGTGGGACCGCTTCGGCGGCGACGACTTCCGTGCCTGCGCGGCCCTCGGCCCCCTGTATACCTGAGCCCGGCGCGCAACGCAACCGGCCTGTTGGCGGGCCAGGGTGGCGCGCGTGCCCCCTGGCCTGCACGATCCACCCCGGAGGCGCAGAGCCACCGGGTGACGCCGTTGTATTCCTCCGTCCCGGTGCCGCGGGGCGGTTTGCCTCCCGCGCGGCCCGGGGTGGCAACGCTGGCCGTGGAATCCACGGCGTAGCGGCGCTGGCGCCGGGGTGGACGCCCGTCCCGCCGCGGCCGCGGCCTCGGGGCGCGGGGCAGGCTCGCGTCGCCGAATCCCCGCCAGGGCGGGGGAAGGGACAGGATCATGGGCAGGGCACTGCAAGTCTCCTGTGTTCAGCTGCGCTGGGCGAAGCCGCTCGAGTTCAACTTGGCGCGTACGCTCCATTACATCGAGGCGGCTGCGGAGTCCGCAAGTCAGGTGGTGCTGTTCCCCGAGGCGAACCTGACAAGCTACTACTTCCCTTACGTTGTCGGGCTTGCCCCGGAGGCCGTCCGTGACGCGCTGCGGCAGGTCTGCGCGGCCGCCGCGAAGCACGGAATCTGGGTGATTGCGGGTACGATCGAGAAGACCACCGACCGCTTCCTGAACCTGGCGCACGTCATCAACCGCCGGGGCGAGGTGGTCTACCAGTACGCCAAAGTCCACATGGCCGGACGCGACGAGGTGAAGTTC
>MVZH01000462.1 GCA_002068325.1 Lentisphaerae bacterium ADurb.BinA184
CTTCACCCCGCCGGCCCACTCGAACAGCCGCGCATAGGGCGTGCCGACCCGAACCCGCCAGTTGCCCGGCCGCACCACCGGGGTGCCGGTGACCGTGGTGACGCGCTCGATCAGCGGCCGGCCCTCGATGACGGCGTCGGCAACCGCGGCCGCCGTGCCGACGTTCTGCACGACGCACCCCACGTCCATCGGCAGCCCGCCGGTGGGCACCCGCCGCCCGGTGAGCGCGAAGATCAACTGCTTCTCCGCGCCCTGCGGATAGCGCACATGCAGGGCTTCGACGGCCAGCGCGGACGCCCCGCCGCACGCGGCCATCCGCGCAATCGCGTCCGGCTTGTTCATCTCAATGCCAATCCGCACGTGGGAGACTCCCAGGATGCGCGCCATGATGCGGGCGCCCGCCAGGATGCGCTCGGGTGCCTCCAGCATCAGACGGTGGTCGGCGGTCAGGCAGGGCTCGCACTCGACCCCGTTGAGGATCAGGGTATCAATCTTCTTGGCCGGCGGCGGCGAGAGTTTCACGTGGGTCGGGAAGGCGGCGCCGCCCATGCCGACGAGGCCGGCGTCGGCAATGCGTTTGAGCAGGTCGGCGGGGTCGCGCCGCTCCCAGTCCGGCCACGGCTCAAGCTGCGTGTCAGGCGTGTCCTGGCCGTCGCTGGCGATCTCGACCGCGGCCATCAGCGGCCCGGCCGGGCCGGGGCATTCGGTGACCGCGCTGACTGTGCCGCTGGTCGGCGCATGCACGGGGGCGGAAACAAAGCCCCCGGACGCCGCCAGAACCTGGCCCTTGCGCACCGTGTCGCCCTTCTTGACCGTCAATTTCGGCGGGGCGCCGATGTGCTGCACGAGCGGCACCACGTACTTCTCCAGCAACGGTGCCGCCTGGATCGCCGCCCCGGCCGCCAACGCCTTGCCGTCCGCAGGGTGAACGCCGCCGGAAAAATGGAACCGCTCAGACATGGACGGTGGCGTCCTTCTCTTGCAGGGCCGGCATCTGGTTGCACACCAGCAGGGAGGGCTGCAGCGAGTGGGTCGGGCAGACCGCCGCCAGCTCGGCCGGAGGCGGATTCGCGTAGTTGACGCGCGCCAGCGTGCCCTCCATGATCATCCGCCCCTGTCCGTCTTCCTTGACGCACTTGGTGCACCCGATGCACGCGACCTGGCAGACCTTGCGTTTGGCCGCCCCCTTGCCGGGGTTGTTGCAGAGGTTGTGCAGCGGCGCCGACTTGGGCGCCATGGCGATGAGCGAACGCGGGCAGGTGCGCACGCACTTGCCGCACCCGATGCACAGATCCGGATGCACGACGGCCAGCCCGCCGGGCGTGATCTCGATGGCGTTGACCGGGCAGACGCGCGCACACGTCCCCAGGCCGAGGCAGCCGTGCCCGCACGCCTTGGTGCCGCCGGCCACCAGGTTCGCGCTGCGGCAGTCGGCCACCCCGTTGTAGCGCGCCGACCACAGCGCCAGACGGCTGTCGCCGCCGCAGCGCACCACCGCCACTTTCGCCACGATCTCGCCGGCCTCGACGCCCATCAGCGCCGCGATCTTGTGGATCATCGCCGGGGTCGAGGACGTGCACGTCTCCGGCGTCGTCTTGCCGTCGGCCAGGGCGCGGGCGAACCCCGAGCAGCCAGGGAACCCGCAGGCCCCGCAGTTGACGCCCGGCAGCAACGCCTCGATCTCGCCCACCCGTGGATCACCCTCGACGGCCAGGAACTTGGCGGCAATGCCAATCCCCGCCCCCAGCCCGACGCCCAAGATCAGCATCAGAACAACCGCTTCCATCGCCCACACACTCCTTCGGCCGGATCCCTGCGCACCAGCCCCGGCGGGCGGC
>MVZH01000463.1 GCA_002068325.1 Lentisphaerae bacterium ADurb.BinA184
GCCTGGTTCAACTGGGCCTTCAGCCCTTCGATCTCAGCCTGCTGCTGCGCCACCTGCTTCTGCAGGAGCTCGAGCTGTTTGAGGATCTGCGAGTTGACGTCATCCGCAAACGCCGCCGGCAGCAAGGCCGCAAACACCACCAGGAACAGTTTCTTCATCTCTCTCTCCTTTTCTCTCCGTGATAGACTGTCCAATTGTTCCCTCATGATGCAAGGGAACCCAACGCCGAATCCAACCGTACGCGTTCTCCATAAGACTACCTAAAGGCTCATTGCCGATAGCTGTTGTCTTACGGCCACCTCCTTTCCGGCGGGTAAACTTGGCTACCCCGATTGGACGCCGGTCGTCGCCACCCTCGTGCGCGGGCGAGTCTGCTCGAGTTCTGATCCCGGTAGAGGCCGTCTGTCAAGTCCCCCCTGTCCACACCACGGCCCCCCGCGAAGTCGCTGCCGACATGCCGGCTGCGGCCGACCGCCGGGCGGACACACTGCATTTGATCGAGGGGGAATTCACCATAAACTTTACAGTACTGTAACCCCGAATCAGGCGAAAACAAACACCTCACACCAAAAAAAAGACGTCGGCGGCCGGACGGCGGCCTCGGCCGTGAAGTCCTCTGCCGCCGGCGGCCATCGCTGGCCCCCGGCCACGCGACCGGTTGCGGACCCCGCAAACCGCCTATACACTACGGGTTGCCGTGTGCCGGGCCGCCCGCGGCGCGGACACGAAGGGGCGATGGTTCCCATGCCGGCCTCCCCAACCCATTACGTTGTCAGCCTGACCGCGGATCAGGCCGGGCGTCTGCGCGAGCTCCTGGCGGGGCGCGGCTGGCGGCTGGCCACGGTGCCGCACGCACTCTGGCAGGCCGCGGACGCCACCGCCCAGGTGACTGCCTACCCGTCGGGCAAGCTGGTGGTGCAGGGCAAGGGCACTGCCGAGTTCGTGCAGTTCATCCTCGAACCCGAGATCACCGGCGTGGCCGCCCTCGGCTACGAGGCCGAGCGCGCGGCCGCGGCCAACCCCGCCATGTTCGAACCCCACGCCGGCATTGACGAGAGCGGCAAGGGCGACTACTTCGGCCCGCTGGTCATCGCCGCCGTGGCCGTCCAGGCCGAGAGCGCCCGGCGGCTGCTGGAACTGGGCGTGAAGGACTCGAAGCAGATCAAGAGCGACCGCCGGATCGCGGTGCTGGCGGCCGGCGTGCGGGAGACCGTCGGCGGCGCGTTTGCCGTGGTGGCGGTCGGCCCCGAGGCCTACAACCGGCTCTACGGCAAGCTCCACAACGTCAACCGCCTGCTCGCCTGGGGCCACGCCCGCGCCCTCGAAAACCTCCTCGACAAGGCGCCGGACTGCCCGCGTGCCATCTCGGATCAGTTCGGGCGGGTGGAGACCGTGCGCCGCGCCCTTATGGAACGCGGCCGCCAGATCAAGCTCGAACAGTTCACGAAGGCGGAGAGCGACGTGGCCGTGGCGGCGGCCTCGATCCTGGCGCGGGCGGAGTTTGTGCGGCGTCTTGCCCAGTTGGGGGAGGCGGTCGGCCAGGCGTTGCCGAAGGGGGCTGGCGAGCCGGTCACACGGGCGGGGGTGGAGTTGGTGCGTGGGCGCGGCGCCGCGGCCCTGGCCCGCGTCGCCAAGCTGCATTTCAAGACCACGGCGCAGGTCTGTCCGGAGCTGGCTGTGGTGCGTGGGGCGTGTGGAGCCGGCGGTCTCCGCCGGTAATACCGTTAGGTCGTGGGTCGTGGGTCGTAGGTCGTGGGTCGTAGTGTCTTGTCCTGATATACGTTGACACTTGTCACAGGGAGGACAGGTGTCCATGAACGAGACGATGTGTTA
>MVZH01000464.1 GCA_002068325.1 Lentisphaerae bacterium ADurb.BinA184
CCCCGCCAGCGGCAGCACCACCAGCCGCCTCTACATCGGACAGAGCGGCGGCGCCGGCGCGGTCATCCAGAACGGCGGGACGATCAGCGTCGCCCCGACGACGGGCAGCACGGACGTGGTGTCGCTCGGCCTGGGCGGCGGGTACGGGTACTACCAGATGAACGGCGGGACGCTCACCACGGGCCAGCTCGCCGCCGGCAGCGGGTCCGGCGCCAACAACATAGGCGTGTTCGACCTGAACGGCGGCACGGTCAGCGTGACCGGAAGCGGCGGGTGGCTGCTGGCGGGCGGCTGGCAGGCCAACAGCAAGGGATCCTTCAACCTCTACGGCGGAACCCTGGTCGGCCCGGGCGCACAGCCGGTCACGTTGAACGTGTTCAACAACGCCGGCTCCTACGCCATGTTCAACCTGCTGGGCAGCGGCGCGGTTCTCGACGCAACCGCCAACGGCAACGGGCTGAACCTCCTGAACGGGGGCACCAACAACGTCAGCGCGGTGTTCAATCTCAACGCGGGCAGACTCATCGCCTCGCGGGTCTACCAGGGCGCGACCGGCAATGCGGGCTCCGTGCAGTTCAACTTCAACGGCGGCACGCTCCAACCCAAGGCCGGCGCCAACGTGACGATGGCCCTCAATAACGGCGGCAGCGCTTATGTCTATGGGGGCGGGGCCTTCATTGACACGCCGGCCTCCAGCAGCTTGACGATCAGCCAGGCGCTGCTGACCCCGACCGGGTACGGCGCCGCGAGCGTGGCCGTCACCGACGGCGGCGCGGGCTACATTGGCTCGCCCTACGTCGTGCTGTCGGGCGGCTCGGGCTTCGGCGCGACCGCCGTCGCCCAGGTCGATCCTGCAACAGGCAAGCTCACGAACATCCTCGTCACCAGTCCGGGCACGGGCTACGCGGCCGGAGACACGCTGACCGCGACGCTGTACGGCGGCGGGGCGACCACGCCGGCCACCGTCGGCGCCGTCACGCTCGGCGCCAACACCAGCGGCGGGCTGACCAAGACCGGCCCCGGCACGCTGACCCTCAGCGGGATGAACACCTTCACCGGGCAGATCACGGCCAACGAGGGCACGCTGATCCTCGGAGCCGGCGGCAACAACGCCAACTGGCTGCCCGGAAAGCCGGACGTCGTCATCAACAGCGACGCGACGCTGTCGTTCGCCGGCTACAACGTGTTCGGCAACACCCTGTCCGGCATGTCGGCTGTCACGCTCAACGGCGGCACGATGCTGTCGTCGCCGGACGGCGCGAACCGGGTCACGGTGCTTAACAACCTGACCCTGAACAACGCCACGGCCACGATCGTCGGCAACGACGGCTACGGGGCCAACTGGGGAACGTTCGGGTTCGGCGGCACCACGACCGCCACCGGCCATTCGGAGATCAACACCGCGGCGGGCAAGACCGGCACGATCTCCAACGGAAACAACTTCAGCCCGGTGTTCACCGTGAATACGCCCTCCGCGGGCGACTCGCTGACTGTCTCCTCTGTCATCCAGTCGTCGGGCGGCACGCCCCTGTCGCTGGTCAAGCAGGGCGCCGGCACGCTGACCCTGACGGCCGCCAACACCTACGCCGGCGGCACGACCCTCCAGGCGGGCACGCTGGAGATCAGCAATCCCACGACGACGACCGTCAACCCGCTGGGGGCCGGTGCGGTGACCCTGGCCGGCGGGACCCTGAGACTGGGCGGGCAGGCCGCCATGACGGCCCCGCTCCAGCCGGTCTCCGTGACGGGCTACAACCACGACATCATCATCGGGGCGAGCGAATCGGCCCCGGGCTACACCGCCTCTATGGCGGGG
>MVZH01000465.1 GCA_002068325.1 Lentisphaerae bacterium ADurb.BinA184
TTGAGGGGGATCGCACCGCCGCTCTCGGCGGAGAAGGAGCGCTGCAACCCCTCGATCTCGCGCCCGTCCCCGTCCAGCACGCGCAGCTCGAACGGGAAGCATCCCGGCACCGGGCGGCCATCGGCGCCCAAGACCTCGACCGCGACGCGGACAGGCTGTCCCGCCTCGATGCGGGCCGGCGTGGCGGAGACGCGCAGGCGCTTCAACGGACGCTCGACAAACGCGAACAGGCGCCCGCCGCCGGGCTCGAGGTTGAGCGCCACCGTGCGCCCCGCCGGCTGGCCCCCGAGCACGTCGTAGCCGGCCTGCTGCGGTCCCAGCCACTGCAATTTGCCCGCGGCCCACGGCACTTCGCCGCTGGTGCGCACGATCGCGTAGCGGATCCGCCCGGTCGCATCCGTGAACTCCTTGACCGCCATGTGCAGAACCTGCGCCAGGTCGCCCTCCAGCCGCAGGAAGCGCCGCGCCCCAACCTCTTCGCACAGCCATTCGACCAACTTGTAGAAGCCCTGCCGCTCCGCGCCGGTCGGGGTCACCCACTGAATGTAATGATGGCTCTGGTAGATCGCGTTGACGTAGACGAGGCGGCCCCGCCCCATCGGCCGCGAGAGTATCCCCGGAACGCCGTCGGCGTACTCCGCGAGCACTTGCCAGCCGTCGTGGCTGACCTTCTCCCGGAAGACCGAGTGCGTCGCCAGGGGAAGCCCCTTGAGGCTCGACGCCACCCCGTCCAGCGGAAAACTCTGCCAGACGACCGGGTAGTACCGCGAGGCCGGATCCGTGCGTTCCGTGACGCGCAGCCCCCACTTGGCCGCCAACCCCTGGCCGGGGCTGACCGGCTGCGGCGCGCCAAACTCGTCCTGCGTGGCAAAGCGCGGTGTGAAAACCAGCGTGCCGCCGGCCTCGACAAAACTGTGCAGCCGTTCGGCCTCCGCCGCCGAGACCGCCTGACGGCCCACCGCAAACACGATCCGGCGGCCGTCGAGGCTGTCGTCGCCTTCGCCGGGCAGGCCGAATCCGCCCTGGCACAGCGCCACCTTCAGCGAGGTGGTCATGTTGCCGCGGGCGCTGTCAAGCCCCAGGCCGTTGTCGCCGAGCAGGCCGACGTCGGACGGCGCCGGACGGCTGTCGAGGATGAGGCGTTCGTGCCCGGCCAGCCGATGCGTCCAGCGGCGCATGGCAAACGAGGAGCGCGTGTGGGTGAGGTCGTTGTTGAACATCAGGGGGACGTCCACCCAGTAGTTGTTGTGGCCGCTGCGGGCCAGCAGGAAGCCCCAGAACATGTTGTCGGTCTTCACCGACCAGTCGAAGTGCCCCCAGATCAGCCCGAAACCCGGCTCGGGGCCGTCCATGAGGGCGTGCATCTGGCTCTCGTTCCAGGCGCCCGGCCCGGCCAGGCGGACCTGGCACTCGCGCGAGGCGAAGATCCAGCTGGCCGGCGCCGACGCCATGGTGAGGGGGACCGGGTTGATCCTCTCGCGCAGGATGCGCTGGGCCACCGCGATGAGGCGGTCGTAGTACCAGGCGTAGAACTGCGTGGTGTCGGTATACGGGGCGAGGCTGACCCCGCCCCCCTCGCCGCCGACCGGCGATTCGCTGGGGTGCGCCCACCCGTCGGCCTCCAGCTTCGGCGGCGCCCCGGAGAACTCGCGGGTGAGCTTGACCTCATCCCACGTCGCGTAGGCGGTATGCCAGGTGGCGTTGAGGCGCGCCAGCTCGCCGTAGCGGGTCTTGAGGAACCACTGGAAGGCGCGGCAGGCCTTGTCGGGCGCGACCGGCGTGTCCCAGTAGTACGTGCGGCCCCACCCC
>MVZH01000466.1 GCA_002068325.1 Lentisphaerae bacterium ADurb.BinA184
GGACCGACCACCTCGGGCGACGGCTGCGCGAGCCGGTGCCGGGCCGCCCGCGCTTCCAGCTCCGGCAAGAACGCCTCGGGCACGCAGAGCTCGCCGCGGCCCACGCCGAGGGCAAGGCCGGGTAGCGTCTCGCCGTGGAAATCCGACCCGCCGCTCTGCGCCAGACCGTACGCGGCGGCGACCTCGGCGGCGGTCCGCGCCTGGTCCGCGGTGTGATCCGAGTAGAGCGTCTCGACCGCATCGATGCCGCAGGCGGCCATCCGCCGCACCAGCCCGCGCAAACGCCCCCGCCGAACCGGCCGGCTGCCGCCCAGCGGATGCGCCAGCACCGCAACCCCGCCCGCCCGGTGGATGGCCGCGACCGCCTCGACCGGCATCGGCAGGAATCGGCGCACATAGGCCGGACCGTTGGTCGCGAGGAAGCGGCTGAATGCCTCCGGCCGGGTGGCGCAGATGCCGCGCTTCACAAGGGCGGCGGCAAAGTGCGGACGGGCGACCAGCTCGTCGCCGGCCTGCTCCTGCACTTCCTCGTAGGTGACCGGCACGCCGAGCCCGTTTAGGCGCTCCACCATGGCGCGGTTGCGGATCTCGCGATCCCCGCGTATCCGGGCCAGCAGGCTGAGCAATCCCGGCTCGCGGTGGTCAATGAACAGCCCGACTAGATGCAGCGACCCGCCATACCAGGTGGCTGCGACCTCGACGCCGGCGATCGCGCGCAACGGGGTGCCGGCCGCCGCCTCGATGAAGGCGTCCAGCCCGGCCACGGTGTCGTGATCGGTCAGAGCCAGCGCGGAAAGCCCGGCCGCCACGCCGGCGCGGACGAGTTCCGGCGGGGTCAGGGTGCCGTCCGACGCAGTGCTGTGCGTGTGCAGATCAATCGCCATGCGGGAAGCGGAAACCTCGCCTCAGCCCTCGGGAATGCCTTTCCCCGCGGCAAGGCGTAACGCTAGTGGCTGCACGCGGCCTGTCAAGCGCACGCCTGCGAAATGCGCAAGCGGGTAGGGCGCGTGGAGCCGGCGGTCTTCACCGGTAGCGGTGGCGCAGGGAGGGAACCAGGGAGGGGACAGGCTCTCTGCACATGCACGGAGCTTGGAGCCGGCGGTCTCCGCCGTTGGCATCCCTGGCGGGAATGGACGGCTTCGGGCCGCGGTCGGGCACGGCGACCGGTCCGCGCAGGAGGGCGTCGCTTCAACGGCGGGTTCATCGGTCTTGGCCTGGGCCTTGGACCGCTGGCAGGCGAGGTCGCCGCACCAAGGGGAAAAAGGTGGCGCGCCCGGCAGGATTCGAACCTGCCGATTCCCGAGGGGAGACCGTCCAATGCACACCGCCACGCACACTAGATTTACGGCTGGCGGGTGAACTGGTCGAGGTTGCGCGGTCTTGGGAGAGGCTGCCGGAAGCGTTGCGCCAGGCGGTGCTTGCCATCGTGCGGACGGGGGTGCCGTCATGAAGGCGACACCTGGGGAGAGAGGGGCAGGCGCCAGGCCGGCGGAGACCGCGGCCCCGGCCATACCTGCCCGCGGGCCGCAGGCGGAAGCCGGCGGCGGCTCGCCTTCCTTGTCTCAAGGGGAACAACTGAATCAGAGGCAAGAGGGAGAAGCGAAGCCGGCAAGGCCCATAGGGGCCAAGAGTGTTATCTGCTTCGAGGAGAACGTGAGGGGGTTCTTCCAGCAGGTGGCCTTCGAACGGGTGGGATTCCTGACGCTGACCTTTGCCGACCGGGTTACCGATTTCAAGGAGGCCAGTCGGCGGTTTCACTCGTTCGCGTGCAACGTACTGAACCGAAAGTTCGGCAAGCGTTGGATA
>MVZH01000467.1 GCA_002068325.1 Lentisphaerae bacterium ADurb.BinA184
CCCGCCACGGCAGCGGCCTGTCCGGGTCGAAACGCCGGTTCTCCACCAGGTGCGCGCCGTGCGGCCACAGCTTGTCCGAGTAGCTGTCGGCCAACGGGAAGTTGGGCTTGTTGTGGGGGATGGCCGTGACCAGGCCGAGGAAGCGGTGCCACATGCCCTGGCTCATCAACGGCGCCGCAATCACCAGCATCGTGTAGATGACCACCAGCTCCCCGGCGCTCAACCGCAGCCGCGGACGCACCCACGCCACCAGCCCCCCCACCAGAATCACCGCCACCAACACCCCAACCGCCGACGCCGGCGGACTGTTCTCCGCAATGATCGTGGGCTGCGGCGACAGCACCTCGTGGAAATGCACCCACATCCCCATCAGGATCATGCCGGCGATCCCGATGAGAACCGCCCGGTAGCTGAAGGTGCGCTCGACTTGACGGCTGGTGGGCTGATCCGGCATCACGACTCCCGCTTGACTTCGGCTGTCCGCATCCCGATCAGGCCCCGCTGCATCAGCAGGCGCAGAAAGGCCGTCACCGACAGCTCCGCCTCGGCCAGGCTGACCTGGCGGCGCTCCGCAAACTCGTGCACGATCGTGCGCAGGGAACGCACGCCGTCACAGGCCTCGTAGACCTCGCGCCCGCAGGCGTCCAACTCATACTGCTTCTCGACCCGGCGCCGCCCCCCGCCCAGCCAGCACTGCCAGCGCGGACGCGACCACGACACCCCCAGCCGAAGCCCGCCCTCGCAGGCGGAGACCGTGACCCCCGCCGTCCGGTACGGGCGCGCCCCGAACGCCTCCGCCCGCCCGATGCCGGGGTCGTTGCGTTGCCGGCGAAACCACGCCACGCCAAAAGCCCTCCAGCCTGAACGACTCGCCGCCAAGCCGCCAAGACGCAAAGACCGGTTGATGTCGAGCCGGTCACGACGACGGCAGGATTCCGCCAACGCGAAGCCGGTCAGGCCACCGCACGTGCGTCAAGGGCATCACCGCCGCGCCCCGGCAAACGGGTTGCACGCACGTGGCGCCGTGGCGTCCTGGCGATCCATGGATGGCCCCGGCTGGACTCCGCGCCCGGCTGTCGGCCCCGCAGGGCCGTCAGCCCGGCCGAGGACGCCCTGTGCCTCGACGCGCCGGCCGCTGCACGCTGTTCACCTCTCTTCTGCGCCGGCACCCGGCCCGCCACCGGCCATCGCAGCCAAGGCGGTTTCCACCACCGCCACGTCCGGACTCGCCCGGCCACGACTGTCAAGTCCGGCGTAGAACAACCGGTTGCGCCTGGACTGGACCGCCGCGACGTCGGCAAACCGTCGCCGGGTCAAGGGCGGCAACGCCAGACGCAACCGTCCGCTCCGTGTCAACCCCTCGAGGCCGGCGGCCAGGGTCCGGGCCTCGGCGGGGCCGTCGGGAACCATGCGCAATGTACCCCGCAGACGCGAATCCTCAAGCCAGTCGGCCAGACTCCGCCGGGCCAGTGCCAGATCCGCGGGGTAGACTTGGCGCAGGCGCAGGCGGCGGCCGGCGGGATCGGCAAACTCCAGCGAGAGATCGCCCAAGTTGAGCGCCGACGCCCGGTAGACAAACCCTGCCGGCGAGACGAACCTGGCGCCGAACACACACCACTCGCACGGCTGCCCGGCCGCACTCACATCGAGGCCCTGCACAAAACGTTCCCGAACCCACGCCAGCCGCGCGGGCGGCAGATCCGGCCCGGTGCGCACCTCGATCACCAGGCCGGCCGCGGGCGCACATCCGCACCAGCACACGCCTCCGCCGCCACCCGAGCCCCCCCCCGGCGCGTACCCGGCGG
>MVZH01000468.1 GCA_002068325.1 Lentisphaerae bacterium ADurb.BinA184
ACCTGATCATCGGCTCGGGCATCGCCGGACTTTCGGCGGCGCTGCGGGCGGCCACGCACGGCGAGGTCCTGATCGTCAGCAAGCGCGAAGCCCAGGAGTGCAACACCCGCTATGCCCAGGGCGGGATCGCCTGCGTCATCGCCGAGGGCGACAGCTTCGAGGAACACGTCGCCGACACCCTGAACGCGGGGGCCGGGCTGTGCCGGGTGGATGTGGTGCGCGACATCGTCCGCGCCGGCCCCGAGTGCGTCCGCGACCTGCTCGACTGGGGCATCCATTTCACCCGGCGCAACGAGGTCGAGGAGGCCGGCGGCAGCGAAGACGGTCAGGGCTTCGACCTTGGCCAGGAGGGCGGCCACAGCCGGCGCCGTGTCCTGCACGCCGGCGACATCACCGGCCAGGAGATCGTGCGGGTGCTGTTGGACTGCTGCCGCCGCAACCCGCGCATCCGCTTCCTCGAACAGCACGTGGCCATTGACCTGATCACCACCCGGCATCTGTCCTGGCAGGAGGAGAACCTCTGCCTGGGCGCCTACGTGCTGGACCGCGGCACCCGCCAGATCCGCACTGTCCTGGCCGGCTTCACCATCCTGGCCACCGGCGGCGCCGGCAAGGTCTACCTGTACACCAGCAATCCGGACATCGCCTGCGGCGACGGCGTGGCCATGGCCTACCGCGCCTACGCCGAGATCCGCAACATGGAGTTCTTCCAGTTCCACCCGACCTGCCTGTACCACCCCGCCGCCAAGTCCTTCCTGATCAGCGAGGCGGTGCGCGGCGAAGGCGGCGTGCTGAAAATCCGCCGGGGCAAGGACACCGTTGAGTTCATGGGCGACTACCACGCCATGGGAAGCCTGGCGCCGCGCGACATCGTCAGCCGCGCCATAGACAGCGAGCTGAAACGCACCGGCCAGGCCTGCGTCTACCTCGACATCCGCCACCGCGACGAGGCGTTCCTGCGGCGGCGCTTCCCCAACCTCTTCGCCAAGTGCCTGGAGTTCGGCGTCAACATGGCCGCCGACCTCATCCCCGTCGTCCCCGCCGCCCACTACTGCTGCGGCGGCGTCAAGACAGACGTGAACGGCTGCACCACCGTCGGCAACCTCTACGCCGTGGGCGAGGTCGGCTGCACCGGCCTGCACGGGGCCAACCGCCTGGCCAGCAACAGCCTGCTCGAAGCCATGGTGGTGGCGCGCAACGCCGTGCGCCACTCGGTCTCCGCCACGGCGCCGGCGCCGCCCGACGCCGACGGCATCCCCGACTGGTCCAGCGGCGACGCCGTGGACTCCGACGAGGGCATCGTGATCGCCCACAACTGGGAGGAGATCCGGCGCTTCATGTGGGACTACGTCGGCATCGTCCGCACCAACAAGCGGCTCGAGCGCGCCAAGAACCGCATCCGCCTGCTGCGCAACGAGATCGAGAAGTACTACTGGGACTTCCTGATCACCGCCGACCTGGTCGAGCTGCGCAACCTCGCCTCGGTCGCCGAGATGATCATTGACAGCGCCATGGCCCGCCGCGAGAGCCGGGGCCTGCATTTCAACGCCGACTATCCCGTCAACAACAACCCGCCGGGCAAGGACACCATCCTGCGCCGGCCCGTCAAGGCGGAAATCTGGACCGAGTAGGCCGCGCGGCGGTCGGGGCGGCAGTGAGCGTGCTGGTCGTTCGCCGCGGTGGTGACTGCGGCGAGTGTGTTGGTCGTCCGCGGCGGTCGTGAGGTGGTGGTCGTGGGGTGGTGGTGGTCGTGGGGTGGTGGTGGTCGTGGGGTGGTGGTGGTGGTGAGGTGGTGGTGGTGGGGT
>MVZH01000469.1 GCA_002068325.1 Lentisphaerae bacterium ADurb.BinA184
GGGTTCGCCGGTCTTGCCCATGATGAAGTGGACCGGGATGGATTCGGCGCGCTGCCAGCACGGCTCATCCAGCCGTCCGTCCACGACCACCGGGGTGTGCGTCTTGTAGATGCGGCCGGGCGCCGGCGGGGCCGCCGGCTCGTCGGCCGGGGCCAGCAGCGGGATCAGGGCCACTGCGACCAGGGCAGCGTGTTTCATCACGGTTCCGTCGTCCTCGTCATGGGCAGTGGCGGACCGCCCACGACAGGGAGTAACCCGCAGGGCGCGGCAGTTCACGGCCTCGGCGGCGGAATGTGCGGCGAAGGGGGGGTGCCGCTGAGCGGTGGGGCGGTGAAAATCCGCGGGCGCGGCGGGGCCGCCGGCCGGCCGGTCAGCCCGCGGCGTCGGGGCTGTCGGGCGGGGAGGACTGATGGTGCCGGATCACGGCCGGCACCGCCTTCCAGCCCAGGCTGCGGCAGGCTGCCAGCCGCAGGTGGCCGGCCAGCAGTTCATAGCCCGAGCCGTCGGACAGCGGTGTGACCACCACCGGTTGCAGCAGGCCCTGACTGCGGATGCCACGGGCGAGGTCCTGAACATCGGCGGGATCCAGGGTCGGGCCGCCGACCACGTGGATCTGATCGAGGGGAAGGGTCTGCACCCTGCGGGTGCGCTCCTCGTCGGGAAGATCGTCCTCCTTGCGGTCCAGGCCGGCGCGGTACGAGTAGACGTACGGGATCGCCATGTCAACCGTCGGGGTGCGCTGGACCTCCTCGAAGATCCGCTTCTGGATGCGGTACGAGATGTCCACGCGGTCCTGCACGCGCGTCTGGAAGCGCAGCCGCAGGTAGACGCCGTAGTCGTACCAGTCCGAGCGCACGTAGGGCTGCACGCCGCTGGCCGCGATGATGTCCGCGGTCTCGGCCACCGCGGCCCCGCGCAGGATCTCCTCGGCCTTGTCCCAGTTCGAGTCGTAGGTGATGCGGATGACCACCTCGTCAAGCATGTAGGCGGCCTCCTGCTTGACCGTGTAGTTGATCACCACCTGGGTGAAGAGCATGGCGTTGGGCACCAGGATGTAGCGGCCGACCGCCTCCTCGCTGCCGATGGTGCCGCCGACCTGGTCAAGCACCGTGTACATGGCGCCGATGTCCTTGACGTCGCCGACCAGGGCCAGGCTGGGGAACTGCACCCGGTCGCCGGGGCGGAAGGGACGCTTCATCGAGACTAGGATGTAGGCGGCAAACCCGCTCACCGGCGCCTGCAACGACCAGCCCAGCAGCATGCCGCCGAACAGCGCGAAGAACTGGCCGAAGGCGTTGAGCTTGCCCAGCCCGTAGGTGACGGCCAGCAGGATGCCGAAGACCGCGCACAACATGTAGAGCCGGCCGACCATGACCCCCTCGGCGACCGGCTTGCGGCGGCGCACCAGCCACCACAGCGTCACGGCCTTCAGCAGATAGGCGGCCGCGAGGATGGCGGCGAGGATGGCGGCGAGGTCGAGCACCGTCATCCCGGACGGCAACCTGGGCAGGGCGGTCGTCGCCAGGCGGCTGACCCCTTCGATGGCCAAGGCCGCCACGGCCCAGACGGCGAACCAGAGCAGGGGCCGCGGACGCGGCGTGACGGCGGTCTTTGTCACCACAGGGGATCCTCTTGGATCAGGGGTTGGCGGCGGCGCTCGGGCCAGCCGGTACCATAGGGCGTGCGCGGGCAGGTTCAAGCGCCGGGCAGAAGCACGGCGGCAAGGAATCCGCCGTGGGTCGTGGGTCGTGGTTGCCCCGGAGGGGCCGGGGTATGTAGCCCCCGGTGCAACCGGGGGGCGC
>MVZH01000470.1 GCA_002068325.1 Lentisphaerae bacterium ADurb.BinA184
GTGTTCGGGCTGACGCTGCCCGACCAGGTTGTCGTCATGTTTCACTGCGGCAGCCGGGGGTTCGGGCATCAGGTGGCCACCGACCACCTGCAGGCGCTCCTCGACGTGATGGCGCGCAAGTACCAGCTCAGCGTCCCTGACCGGCAGCTGGCGTGCGCGCCATTCGCCTCGCCGGAAGGCCAGGCCTACTTCGCCGCCATGGCCTGCGCAGTCAACATGGCGTTCGCCAACCGGCAGGCAATTCTCAACCGCATCCGCGAGGTTTTCGGCAGTGTCTTCGGACGCGATCCCGCCGACCTGGACATGCACCAGATCTACGACGTCTCGCACAACACCGCCAAGCTGGAGGACCACCTGGTGGACGGGCACCGCCGCAAGCTGCTCGTGCACCGCAAGGGCGCCACCCGCGCCTTGCCCCCCGGCGCCGACGGCCTGCCCGAGGCCTACCGCCGCATCGGCCAGCCGGTGATCATCGGCGGCAGCATGGAGACCGGATCCTACCTGCTGACCGGGGTGCCGGAGGGCGCCGAGGCCTTCTTCACCACGGCCCACGGCAGCGGCCGCACCATGAGCCGCAACGAGGCCAAGAGCCGTTTCAACGGGCGGCAGTTGCAGCGCGACCTCGAAGCCCGCGGCATCCACATCCGCACCGCGTCGTACGCCGGGCTGGCCGAGGAGGCCGGCGCGGCCTACAAGAACATTGACGATGTGGTTGACGCGGCGCGGCGGGCCGGGGTCAGCCATCCGGTGGCGCGGTTCGTGCCGATCGGCAATATCAAGGGATAGGAGGCGGAGACGCCATGAAGCCGTGCCGGTCGTGTGGGCACTCGGTGTCTGAACAGGCCGTCTCCTGCCCGAGTTGCGGGGCACCATACCCGGCGCGGGAGAAGTGGGACGGCTGGGGGTTCGAGTACAAGTCGGCGGCGCGCATGTTCGGCCTGCCGCTGCTGCACATCTCGTTCAAGTACCGTCCGAACCGGGTGCCGGTGGTGGCGCGCGGCGTGGTTGCGATCGGCCAGTATGCCTGCGGGATTCTTACCGTCTCGCAGTTTGGGGTTGGGGTGGCCAGCCTCGGGCAGTTCACGCTGGCGGGATATGCGATCACCCAGTTCGGCGTGGCTTATTCGCTGATTGCGCAGTTCGGCCTTTACATCCACGAGGGCTACGGACAGTTCATCAAGAGCCTCGCGGGGTTGCTGGGACTGTCCTGAGCGGCCCCGCGGCGGGGCAACCGCAGGAGTCTCCCCCATGCAGGCCTACGAGTTCCTCGACGGGATCGCCCTCGCCGATGTCGCCTTCCGGGCCACGGGGGAGACGGTGGACGAGCTGTTCGACGCCGCCGCGGACGCCCTGCTGGCGGCGATGGTCGGGGATCCGGCGTCGGTCCGCCCGGCGCGGCGGGAAACCCTGGCCTTGGCCGCCCCGGAACTCGACCGGCTGCTCTTCGCCTTCCTGAACGAGCTGGTCTTCCGCAAGGACGCCCGCCGGCTGTTCCTGCGCCCGACCGGGTTGCGGACTTCGCAAACCGGCGGCGGCTGGCGGGTCGAGGCGGAGCTGGCCGGCGAGCCGATCGCCCGCGGGCGGCACGCCCTGCGCGCGGACGTCAAGGCCGTCACCCTCCATCGCTTCGAGATCCGTCAGACCGACGCGGGCTGGGAAGCGACCGTGGTGCTGGACGTCTGAGCGCGGCGAGCCGCCTACTCGATGGTGACCGGCACCTCGGCGGCGTGTGGACAGTAGACCCAGACGCCGTACATGGCGCCGAGC
>MVZH01000471.1 GCA_002068325.1 Lentisphaerae bacterium ADurb.BinA184
TGTGCTTTGAGCGGGCGGTGCAGCGACGACGGCGTGGCCTCGGTGGTCGTCGCCTCGAAGGCAACCCGGCGCACCGCCGACGGCGCCCGCGCGGCCTCCGCCGCCGCCTCGCGGAACGAGGAGTTGCGGGCACGCTCATGGGCCAGGAAACTCACATCAATGTCGGCGACGCCCACCGTGGCGGCCCGGGCAAAGCGTTCCGATTCGTGAAGGATGACGCCGTTCTCGGCCACCAACTGGTGCCCGCCGCAGACCATGTCCGTGGTTGATTCGTCGGTGCCGGCCGAGCAGTACACGTAGGCGGCCAGGCAACGGCCGGACTGCTGGGCCACCAGCTGGCGGCGGTACTCGGCCTTGCCTACCAGCTCGTCGCTCGCCGAGAGATTCGCCAGCACGGTGGCGCCGGCCAATGCCAGCCGCCCGCTCGGCGCCGCCGGCGCCCACAGGTCTTCGCAGACCTCGACGCCAACTGCGAACTCCGCAATTCCCGACGCCTCGAAGAGCAGGTCGGTGCCGAAGGCGACCTCTTGGCCGCACAGCCGCACCCGCCCGCCCGCCACGCCGGCCCCCGACGCGAACCAGCGCCGCTCGTAGTACTCGCCGTGGTTGGGCAGGTGCGTCTTGGGCACCAGCCCGAGGAGCCGCCCGCCCTGAACCAGGCAGGCACAGTTGTAGATCGCCGACTGGGCGCGGACCGGCAACCCGACGAGGAACAGCGTGGCCTCATCCCGCGTGCCGCGCGCAAAGGCGGCGAGAGCCTCCTCCGCCTCCCGGAGCAGGGCGTCCTGGAAGAACAGGTCGCCGCAGGTATACCCGGTGAGGCACAGCTCAGGGAAAACCACCAGGTCGGGCCGCTGCCCCCGCACCCCCGCGGCCAGTTCAAGGAGGGCCTGTACGTTGGCGTCGGGCTCGCCGATCCGGACCGGCGGCGTCGCCGTCACCACCCTGACATAGCCGAACGCCTTGTGCATGGCCAGCCTCACGCTGCGAGCAACCGGACGATGCCGGGCCGAAGTTCCGACACCTGCGCCCCGCCGGGCATTGCCCCCCCTCCCGCACCCCCGCCGCGGCGCGGCGGCAGCCTCAGCGAATCTCGATGGCGCCGCCCCGCAACTGCGGCGCCTCGGCCGCCACCCCCTTCGCGGTGGTGAACTCCACTCCCTTGGCCGGGAACTTCAGCGCCGTCTGGCCGGCCGCCTTGGCTTTCAGCCGAAAGCTCGCCACCGGACGGTCAACCACCGCCCGTGTGTGCTTGGCCCCGGGCTGCCCCTGGCTGATGAGGATGAGCTGCCCCTTGTCGTTGTTGGCATAGAACTCAATGTCCTGCCGGAACGTCCAGCCGACCCGTTTCCCCGAGGCCGGCAGGCAGGCCAGCAGGGCCGGATCAAACTCCATCAGCAGCATGACGTTGCTGAGCGCCGGCGCGGTCAGGGTGAGGGTGACATCGAACTCCTCGCCGGCCCGGACCGCGTACCGGCCGGCATCGAGGATGACGGGAGCGGCGGCGTGCTCGGCCTCCTCCGCGGTGAACTCGTCCGTGTCCTTGGGCTCGGGCCCGTCGTCGGCGGCGGCCTCGCGCTCCGACGGCCGGGCCTCGTCCGGCGCGGCGGCGTCGGTCGGCGGCGGCGGAGGAGGAGGCGGCGGCGGCACCGACCTGACCCTGGGCTTCAGCGGCAAGGCCGCGGTGATGGGTGTCGCGGACGCACAGGTATCGGGGGTGTTCAGCGGGGACTCCGACTACTGCCTGCAGGTGGATCTGGCCGGTG
>MVZH01000472.1 GCA_002068325.1 Lentisphaerae bacterium ADurb.BinA184
CCTGACCGGCGCCGTGGCCATCTGCGGCCTGCCGCCGCTGAACGGCTTCGTCAGCGAGTTCATCCTCTACTTCGGTGCCGTGCAGGCGGCGCTTTCCCCAGCGGCCGCCGTCGCCGTTCCCGCCCTGGCCCTGGTGGCCGGGCTGGCGCTGTTCGGCGGGCTGGCCGCGGCCTGCTTCGCCAAGGCCTTCGGTGTCATCTTCCTCGGCGAGCCGCGCAGCGAGGACGGCCGCGATGCCCGCGAGACTCCAGCCGCCATGCTGGTGCCCATGACCATCCTGGCGGCGGCCTGTTTCGCGCTGGGACTGCTCGGCCCGCTCGCGGCGGGGGTGGCGGCGCGGGCGGTGCCGTCGTGGGGCGGCCTGACGGCGGCCGCGGTCAAGGATCAGATGGCGCCGGTCGTCCACACACTGTCCCTCGTCTCGCTGGTCGGCGGGGGGGCCGCCGGCCTGGTCATCCTGCTGGCCGGCCTGCGTTTCCGCCAGTTGCGGCGACGGCAGGCGACCCAAGGGACAACTTGGGACTGCGGCTATGCCGAGCCGACCCCGCGCATGCAGTACACCGCCACCTCCTTCGCCCAGCCCTTGACGGCCCTGTTCCGGCCCCTGCTCCGGACGCGGCTTCACATCGGCCGCCTGAGCGGCCTGTTCCCCGAGGGCACATCGCTGCACACCGAGACCCCTGACCTGTTCCGGCAACGCGTCATCGAACCCTTCCTCGAAGGGGCCTGGCGCGAACTGTCCGGCCTGCGGCGGTTCCAGCACGGCCAGGCCCACCTGTACGTGCTCTACATTGCCGTGACACTGCTGATCCTGCTGCTCTGGAAACTGGCCTGAGGGCGATGCCGTGACGGCGCTCAAACTCGTCCAAATCCTTCTGGCGTTGCTGTTGGCGCCGCTGCTGCTCGGGGTGATCAACCGCACCAAGGCCTGGTTCGCCGGGCGTTGCGGCGCCCCGGCGGTGCAGCCGTACTACGACTTGGCCAGGCTTCTCCGCAAGGGCGCCGTCTACAGCCGGACGACGTCGTGGCTCTTCCGCGCCGGCCCGACGGTCGGGCTGGGCGCGGTGCTGGCCGCGGCCACGCTGGTCCCCCTTGGCCAGGGCGGCGCCCTCCTCGCGTTCCCCGGCGATTTCGTCCTGATCCTCTACCTGCTCGGGCTGGCCCGGCTGTTCACCGTCCTGGCGGCCTTGGACACCGGCTCCAGTTTCGAGGGCATGGGCGCCAGCCGCGAGGTCACTTTCGCCGCCGTCGCCGAACCCGTCCTGTTCCTGGCCCTGCTCGCGGTGGCCCGGGCGGGCGGGGCCCTGTCGCTGTCGGGCATGTACGCCAATCTGTCGGCCACCTCGTGGCGACAGGCCGGGCTGGGGCTCGGGCTGGCGGCGGCCGCCCTCGCAGTGGTGACCCTGGTCGAGAACTGCCGTGTGCCGGCGGACGATCCCAACACGCACCTCGAACTGACCATGATCCACGAGGTCATGGTCCTCGACCACAGCGGGCCGGACCTGGCGTTCATCCTGTATGGCGCGGCGCTGAAACTGTGGCTCTTCGCCTCGCTCGTGGTGCGGCTGCCGGCGGCCGCGTTGCCGTTGGATCCGTGGGCGGGGCTGGCGGCCCATGTGCTGGGTGTGCTGGTGGCGGGGGTCGGCATCGGTGTGGTGGAGTCCATCATGGCTCGCCATCGGCTGTTGCGGGTTCCGCATCTTCTGATCGGGGCGGGGACGTTGGCCGGGATGAAGAAGA
>MVZH01000473.1 GCA_002068325.1 Lentisphaerae bacterium ADurb.BinA184
CCCGCCGAGCCGGCCTTCGGCCCGCTGGCCGCGGGCGCAAGTGCGGCGGTGCCGGTGACCGTGGTCTGCGACCGGCCGGGGGCAGGGGGGACCGAGGTCCATGAGTTCTCGGCCCATGCCCCGGGGACGATCGAGACGACCGGCGGCGACGGCCGGCACACCCTCCCGCTCGAAGTCGTGACTGCGGGGGCGGACGGGCGGGAGGCGACCGGTCCGGCGGCCCCGCTCGTCGTCATCGTCGGGCCGACCCTCGAATGTGCCTACCGGCACCCGTCGCCGAACGTGTACCGGGTGAGCGCCCCGCGTTACACGGCCGAGTTCGACATGCTCCACGGGCTGTGCCGCCACCTCGCCGACGACGACGGCGTGCCCCGCCTTGACGGGACGCCCCTGTTCACATTCTCCGACGGGGAGAAGGATCTGCTGTCAGAAGCCACAGCGAACGCCTTCACGTGGGCCACCGAGACACCGGCCCGCCTCGTCGCCCAGGCCGAGGACCGATGCCGGTACCAGGTGGCGTGCGACGACGACCGCATCACCATCCGCATGGACGCCGGCTGGACGCAGTTCGAACGCACCCACTTCACGGTTCCCGGACAGTGGCTCTCCCCCCGCGGCGCGCCGGCCTGGGCCCGCGTGGTCGCCGTCGGCGACGGCGGGGCGGAGGCCGACGCTCAACCGGGCACGCCGCTCAAGGTGGCCGCGGCCGAGCTGGCCTTTCCCGGCGCGCGGTGGCATTTGGCTTTCCTGTTCGAGCCGCCGCAGCGTGTGCGCTTTGACGGTGCGGCGATACGTTTCGACATCGGTTCGCTGACCGGCGACTCGTGGTCGGTCGGCTTCTGCCGGCCGGGCGGGCTGGAGGCGTGGCGGCAGGCCGGTGCGGAGTGAGTGGGGCAAGCCCTGGGTGTCCACGGCGGCGGGTTGCAGGGAGAGCACGGATGAGAACCTTCGGCGCGGCGGTTCTGGCGTTGGCAGCGGTTGGCCTGTTGGCGTCCTGTGCGGCCGGGCCTCCGCGGCAGGAGCAGACGCCGGACTTGACTCCGGTGACGTTCCACGCCACCGTCCCGCATGACCCGGTGAGCCTGGTGCGCGACGGGCAGCCGCTGGCGGCCGTCTATGTCGCCGACGCCAACCCGTCGGCCAACCTGACCCGGCTGGTTGCGGAACTGGTCGAGTCGGTGCGTCTGACCTCGGGGGCGCAGCTGGAGGTGGTCAAGGAGGCACCGCCGGCAGAGCGGCCGGCGATCATTCTTGGCGACGGGGAGGAGTCCCGGCGGGCCGGCATTGATGCGGCGCGGATTCCGGTCGAGGGGTTTGTGGTGAAGACGGCGGCGAACCGGGTCTTCCTGGTGGGCAGCACGCGAGCCTTGCCGGCGATGGAGGTGGGGAACCTGGCGGGCAACCCGTACGCCAACGACGGCACGGCGTGGGCGTTGGCGGACTTCCTCGAACGCTTTGTCGGGGTGCGGTGGTACTGGCCGGTGGTGGCGGGCGGGCGCAGTGTGATCGCGCGGGCGACGCTGACCGTGCCGCCGGCGCACTACAGCGACCAGCCCGTCTTCCGCAAGCGCGAGTTCTATCCGTGGCACGGCTACACGCAGGACTCGTGGCGCGCGATCTGGTGGGACAAGGAGGGGCCGCGGCTTCCGGAATCCCTGCTGCCCGAGGGCACGGAGAAGATCGAGATGCAACCCTTGCTGGCGGGGCTGCGCGCCGGCAGCAGCTGGCCGT
>MVZH01000474.1 GCA_002068325.1 Lentisphaerae bacterium ADurb.BinA184
CGCCCCCCCGGCGGTCAGGGCCGCGGCCATCATGGCGATGAGCCGGTCGGTGCCGCCGAGGAAGGTGTAGACGCCCTTGCTCATGAAGTTGCCGAAGACGATGCCGTAGCTGACGGCCGGCTCGTCGAGGGTCGAGCCGTTGGCGTAGGTGATGGGTTCCATAAGCAGCCGCCAGACGGCTGTGTGGCCGGGGAAGTGGCGGTCGAACAGCTCGCGGGTGCGGGGGCCGGCGTCGTCGTAGTAGTTCATCCGTGCGAGGGCGTCGAAGAAGGCGCCGACGCGGGCGGGGTCGAGGCCGAAGCGTTCGTGGAGGAGCCGCGTGAAGTCCTCGCGGTCGAAGGTGGTTTCAAGCTGGAACTGCGGGTTGTCGAAGCGGATGCCGCGCACCGGCACGACGGCGTCGGCGAACTCGCGGCCCCAGTACTTGCGGAAGCTCTTCTGCATGCCGATGGGGAAGCCATGCAGGGAGACGTCGAAGATGTGCCCGCGGCGGCGGAAGAACGTGGCCAGCCCCCCCAGCTGTGCGTGCTGCTCGGCCAAGAGCACCCGATAGCCGCTGTGGGCCAGCCGCCGCGCCGCCGTCATGCCCCCGAGGCCGGCGCCGACGACCACGACGTCGTAGCGGTCCTTCATCGCCGCGGCCCCGTGGCGCGGCGGCTGGTATGGAAGTCCACCACCACCGGCAGATGGTCCGACAGCCGCACGTCGTCCAGCACATGGAAGCCCGTCACGGCGATCTCGGGCGAGCAGAGCACGAAGTCCAGCTCGCGGTGCGGTTGCCAGGATGGGTAGGTGGGCAGCCGACGCGCGTTGGCATTGGCCAGCCCGGTGGCCTGCATCAGCCGCGTCAGCTCCCCGCGCCCGCCGAACGTGTTGAAGTCGCCGGCCAGCACGCAGGGCCCCTCGCGGTGCCGCACCAGGTCGGTCAGCACCCGGATCTGCTGCGCGCGGATGCGGGCCTGCAACGCCAGGTGCACGAGGAGGAAACGGATGCCGCGCACCTGCGCCTCCAGCACCAGCCGCTTGACCCCCACCGGCAGGAAATGCTGCCGCGCCCCGTCCAGCGTCTCGCGGGCAAACAGCCCGTTGCCCTGGTGCTTGAGGATCGGCAGCAGCCGGCACAGCGACCCGCGGTGGTACTTGGGCGAGAAGGTGAAATGCGGGGACAGCCGCCGCGCGATCTCCGCGACCTGGTTGCGCCCGCCGGCCCGCACCGACCCGTCGTCCACCTCCACCAGCCCGAGCACATCGGGACGGCTGGCCGCCACAAACTCGCTGACCCGGCGCAGATGCCGCCACGGCGCCAGCAGGTACTTGTGCAGGCTCATGTTCCGATGCGCCAGGCTCTTCGGCCCCCCGGTCCCGTAGGCAATGTTGTAGAGCAGAAACCTCATAAACCGCCAAGCGATGACTGCCGCCGCACGGGCGGCCTTCACGATCAGACACGCCGGCCTGGCCCGACGTTCCGCCGCCGGCCGGCGCCCCCGTGCCCCTCCGCCGCCTATTTCGCGTACTCGACGGCGCGGGTCTCGCGCACCACGGTCACCTTGACCTGCGTGCCCGTCTGGGTGGTGAAGTGCTGAATCACCTCGCTGACCACGGTCGAGAAGTCCAGGCTCGCCCGGTCGGGGTCGATCTCCACCGTGCCATAGAAGCGGTTGGGCAGGGCCGTGCCCTGCGCTTGGGTCGAAAGCGCACCACTGGCAGGCAACACCCGCCCGCGGTCCGCC
>MVZH01000475.1 GCA_002068325.1 Lentisphaerae bacterium ADurb.BinA184
CGCGGGCCAGGCCGGCGCGGGCCTCGAGGCGCCGCGCGGCGCCTCGGCGGTGCGCTGTGTCTGGATGACCAACCAGGCGGAGCTGGCCGGGTTCACCCTGACCCAAGGGTACAGCAGCGGGACCAATATGCCGCGGCTGGCGGATCAGCGGGGCGGCGGCGCCTGGCTGGCGGCGGGCTGCCGGCTCAGCGATTGCGTGGTCGCGGGGAATGGCGCGGTGTATGGCGGCGGCCTCTTCGGCGGCGCGGCGCGGGCGACCCGCTTCATCGGGAACATGGCCGTGCTGGAAGGCGGCGGGGCCAGCTATGCGGAGCTGAACAACAGCCTGCTCGCGTCGAACTCCGCCCGCTATGGCGGCGGCGCCTTCCGGTCGACCCTGACGAGTTGCACCGCGGCCGACAACGCGGCGGAAAACGGCGGCGGGGTCTATGAGGGGATGATCGACAACAGCATCTGCTGGTATAACACCGGTTCGGATGTGCTCGGCTCCCTGGCCCGTTCCGTCTGTGCCGCTTCGGGGATCATCCCCGGTGTGGCGGGCAACCGGACCGATGTGCCCTTGTTCGCCGATCGGGCCGGCGGAAATTACGCGCTCTCCCACTATTCGCCCTGCATCAATGTCGGGTCCAACGAGTTGTTGCGGACGAACGGGCTGGCGGGTTCGGCGTTCGACCTGGTCGGCGAGGCGCGGGTGATGCACGACCGGACCGATCTCGGCGCCTTTGAATACAACGGCATCCCCGGCGTGCCCGAGGCGTTGTCGGTCGCCGACGTTCAGGCCCACCAATTCCAGGCGCTTTGGAATCCGCCGGCCACCAGCGTGCCGTTCCAGATCTATCGCGTGGAGATGACCAATCGGGCTGACGCGCTGGCCTCCCTGATCGTCACCCAGGCGGCCGGCGTCACCCAGCGACTCTTCGCCGGCCTCGCGCCGGGCATCGAGTATGCCTTCCAGGTGCGGACGGAGAATGAGTTCAGCAACAGCCTCTGGTCGGGCTGGTTGAGCGTGACCACGCTGACGGAAGGGGCGATGGACCTGGCCACCGGTCTGGTTTTCAGCGCCACCTACGGCGGCGCCGATCCGGCGCCGGGCGTGCTGGCGTTTTCCAATGCCGGTCAGACGGCATTCGCCTGGACGGGCGCGGTGGCGTTGGCCGAACCGGTCGGCGCGTGGGTGAGCCTCGATCCGGTGGGCGGCGTCCTCGCGCCCGCGGGCGCGACCGGACTGGTCTGCGCCGTCGCCATCGCCGGGCTGGATGCCGGCCTTTATTCCGCCACCGTGACGGTTTCGTCCGCCACGGCGACCAACAGCCCGGCGACGGCCCGGCTGGTTCTGATCCTGAACCGGGGAACCGACGAGATCACCTTTGCGGGGACGAACCGGTTGTATGACGGCTCGCCCGTGGCGGTGACCGCCCTTTCCACGCATGGACAGCCGGTGACGGTGTCCTACAACGGCGTGACGAATCCGCCGGTGGATGCGGGGGTTTACGCGGTGACGGCCACGGTGGACACCGTGAACTGGGCGGGCACCGGGACCACGACGCTGGTCATCGAAAAGGCGCCGCAGGCGATTTCCGGATTCCTGCCGGCCTCCGGCCATTTCGCGAGCACGAATATCCTTTCCCTGACGGCGGCGGGCGGCGGGTCGGGGAATCCGGTGACCTTCTCCGTGGTTGAGGGGCCGGCGGTCTTGTTGCCGGGAAATCAGCTTCGG
>MVZH01000476.1 GCA_002068325.1 Lentisphaerae bacterium ADurb.BinA184
GGCGGGCGCTGACGGCGGCCCTCGCCGCGGGGCGCACCGGCGCCCAGGCCCTCGCCCGCGCCGCCGTGGGCCATGCCCAGCGGGCCGCGCAACGGCTCGCCTTCCGCCAACGCTGCAACCTGCTCCGACAGGATACCTGGCTGGACGAAGCCCTCTCCTTCACCGGCAGCAGCCGCTACCGCTGAGGCGTTGGCGCCTGCCGCCCTCCAGCCGGTCGCGCGCCCCCCCGCGCGACACTGCACTGCGAAAAAGGGGCCCGCCCTCGTGGCGAGAGCGGGCCCCGTGGTACAGGCAGAGTCGTTACTTGACCCTCAGCGTCCGAGGTCGAGGTTTAAGGCCCGCTTGGCAAACAGCCAGTAGCCCCTGCCGGCTTTGAAGGCGCCGACACCGGCGGGATCCAGGGCGGCGTAGGCGCCGGCCGCGGTGTCCCACCACCAGGCATGCCCTTGGAGGTCGGCGTTCTGCGGCGTACCGACGTCTTCGGCCGGGCCGACCAGGTTCCAGCCCTTGTTCAGCGCGAGACTCTCGCGTCCGGCCGGCGCGGTTCCCGTCACCGTGACCGTCACGGCAGCCGGGGCGTAGACCCAGTACCCGACCAGGGCGTGCAACTCGGTCACTTGCTCGTAGTGCCCCTCGTTGACCCCGTCATTCACGAAGCGCCAGACGGCGCCGGTGTAGATGGTGCCGCGGCGGCCATCGCGCATGGCCCCCGCCTCCTCCTCCTCGCCGTCGCGACCCTGCGTCCAGAGCACGGCGTCGACGGCGCGGTTGCACGGCTCGATGGGCAGGGAGATCAGGTTCCAGCCGGCGGCGAACTCGATCTCTGCGGTTGCGGCGCAGGGGGCATCGGGGGACGCCGTGATGACGTAGTACTTGACCGTCAGTGCCGCCACTTCGCGCGTGGTCGTGGTCGCCATGTCAATCAACGTACCGGGGATGGTGGCGTTGCCGGCATTGACCTCGTGCATGGTGAAGTGCCAGTCCGAGGGGATGGCGGCGGGGTTCCAGGAGAGGGTCATGGGGAGCTGGTTGGCAACGACTTCGAGGTTCCAGGTCGTCGCCGCCTCCGCCGGTGCGCGCACGTCACGGCGGTAGAGGAAGTCATCGGCGTCCACGAAGTAGACGCCGCCCTGGGGCACGCCCGGCGCCGGCGCCTCCGGTGAATCCAGGTCGAACGTGCCCTCGTCATACCCATCGGTCGCCCCTGTCTGCATCCCGAACTGGACGTCCGGCTTGTCGGCGTTCGACACCGCGATGGTGAGGAGCCAGTCGAGGTTGTCGCGCACCGTTACGGTTGCATTCGTATAGGCACCCTCGACAGTGTTGGCCGTGGCGTCGGAAATCTCGCGCGGGATGGGTGCGTCCCCGAAGGCGACCGGCGTTGTCACCGTGCCCGTGCCCGCAGCGGCGGTAAACTGGATCACGACCAGTTCTGTCGCGCCTGCCGGGAAGGTCTGTCCGGCACTGCGCGCCAGGGCGATTCCGACTCGTCCGGCCGCGGCCTGGCCGTCATTGACATTCAGGGTGGCCCCGGCGGCTCCGGCAGCGGCCGTCGTGCTGACGTAGGTCAGCAGCGCCGGGTCGAAGCTAAGGCTGAAACCGAGGGCGTTTTCGATGCCCTGCGCGGCCATCGAGACCGTCACGCTTCCCGTCTGGCCGCGGTCGATGGTTGCGTCGGCGGCCACAACCGGCGTGGCCGC
>MVZH01000477.1 GCA_002068325.1 Lentisphaerae bacterium ADurb.BinA184
GATGTCGAGGACGTTGCCGTTCAGCACCAGGTCGCCGCCGGAGTAGTGCAGGAGCCGCACGAGGTCGCCAGTGCCCGGCGCGCCAAGCTCGTAGGTGAGTGTGGCGCCGCTGCCCAGGACGAGCCGGTTGCTGCCCGCGGTGCCGTTGAGGTCGAGACTCAGCGTGCCGACGCCGCCGTCGCCGGGCGCCAGCACGCCGTTGACGGTCACCGCGCTGGTGCCGGTCGGCGCCAGGGTTCCGGTGCCGCCCAGCGTGGCGCCGGCGGCGACCGTGACCGGCCCGATTCCCGTGCCCGAGCCGGTCGGGTTGTTGACCAGGAGTGTGCCGGCCTGCACGGTGATGCCGCCGCTGATGGTGTTGGCCCCCTGCAGTTCGAGGATGCCGGCACCGGTCTTGTTCAGCCGGCCGTTCGCGGCGCTGGCCAGCACCCCGGCCAGGATGGCGCGGTCGCCATCGCTGTCCGGATTGTCGATCACCCGGATCTCTCGGGTGACCGTACCGCCCATGTTGAGGTCATTCTGGAAAGTGACCGTGTCGTTGGCGGTCTCCGATCCGAACATCAGAACCTCATTGGTCATGGTGCCCAGCCACGAGGTGGGGAAGCTCGGGATGTTGACGGTGAGGGGGCCGTTGACCGCCGCGAAGCCGCCGCCGCCGGAACTGTTCCAGGTGACCTGCCCGGCCCCGGTGCCGAGGGCGCGCGTGAACGAACTCGGCGCCCCGCGGCCGTCAATCTCCACCACCCCGCCGGCCAGCAGGATGTTGAAGTTCTTCAGCGAGTTCGAGTTGTCGGCCAGCGCGTCGCCGTCGGCCAGGCTGCGCACCGCCCCGTCGAAGTACGGCGTGCTGCCCTGCGCCGTGGCGCGCCCGATCTGCCAGGTGAACTGGGCCGAGGTGTCGCCGGTCTTCGCCAAGTCGGTGTAGGCGACGTTGCCGAGGACCAGCGTGCCGCTCCCCCGCTTGGTGAGCTTGCGGGCCGAGGGGCTGTCGTAGATGGGGGTGGCGGAGGCGGCCAGCCCGCGATCAACTTCGGGTTCGAGACCGTAAGTCGGCTGCAGGTAGGTCGGCTTGCCCGCCTCACCGAGCGTCAGCGCACCGCCGCGCACCAGGAGGTTGAGATTTTTGGCCGCTGGGTCGGTGGCGTAGCCGCTGTGGATGGCGATGGCGGAGTTGCTCAGCGTGGCGCTCTGGCCGGCCAGGCCGCTGCTGCCGAACACGCCGTCATTCTCGGCGCCGAGGACAAAGGACATGCCCGAGGCCAGCTCGTAGGTCTCGCCGCCAGTCTTGGCCGTGACCAGGAATCCCTTTTGGCCGCCGCCCACGCCGGCGAGGTAGGCGGTGGCCCCGCCGTTGCCGGTGGGCAGGCTGGCCCCCCCGTCGAAACGCAACAGGTCGTAGGAGCCCTCGCGGCCGGACGTGAAGCCGCCGGGACCGGTCTGGAAGCTGTGGGCGTTGACACCGCCGGAACCATCAATGTCAACTACGTAGAAGGAACCTGTCCAGGTGTTCTGCCCGGCAAGGACGAGCTCGCCGTTGGTGCCGTACGGGAATCCAAGCACTCCTCGCCGCGTGTCCGCCGGGTTCAGGTAGTGCGGGTCGGTGATGTCTCCCGTGATCGTGTAGACGATGCCATCGGTGTGCGCGCCCGTCATGCCGGGGCCGGTGAGTGCCGTGTACCAGCTCCGCCGATCGGTCA
>MVZH01000478.1 GCA_002068325.1 Lentisphaerae bacterium ADurb.BinA184
CTTGAACGTCGGCTACGCCGTGATCGTCCCCCGCCCCGACGGAAGCAGTGTCGCCTTTGCCGACGGCCGGCTTCCCGCCGACTAGGCGCGCGCGCCCGTCCCTTGCGAACAGTACGTGGAAAGTGCGCCGCCTAACTTCCCGCCATGCCCGGCTCCCGCTCCCTCCTCGCCCCCGAAGAAGCCGCCGTCCTCGCGGTCCTGCCCTCCTTCCCGACCCGCGACCGGCTCTACGTCGTCCTGGGCCTGAACACCGGCCTGCGGCTGCGGGAATTGACGAGCCTCACCACGGGCCAACTCTGGGACGGCGCCCTCCCCCGCGCCTTCCTGCGCATCGAACGTGCCCAGCTTAAACTCGGTCGCAGCCCCACCCGCCGCCGCAGCGTTTCTTCGCGGACCCTGCCGCTCAACCCCGCCGCCCGCGCGGCGATCGCCGAACACTTCGGGGCGCGCGGTGTTGCCGGCCGCGCCACCACCACCCGCCCGCTCTCCCGCATGCAGGTCACCCGCATCCTGCGCCGCATCTACGTAAAGGCCGGGATCGATGTATCCAGTCGCCTGGGGAGTCATTCGCTCCGAAAGCGTTTTTGCGCCAAGATCTGGGCCGCCTCGGGCCACGACATCGAGGTCACCCGCGCCAGCCTCGGCCACCGCCACCTCACCACCACCCAGGCCTACCTGCCCAGCGGCGAAGCCAGGGCCCATGCCCTGATGCTGGGCCTGGGCCCGTCGGCCGACCTCGCGCCGGAAGGCTCGGGCATGGCGAATGTGCAAGTCCGCCCTTGAGCCCGGCCCCCAGCGGTCCGTCATCAATCACCAAGAGCCCACTTTTCCACCATGTCCGCCACCCTGGTCATCGCCGACATCCACCACGACTTCGCCCAGGCCGAGGCGTGGATCGAGCAATTGGCCGGCCGGTTCCAGTCGGTGGTTTTCACGGGCGACTACTTCGACAGCCACGGCACCAACGACACGCCGGAGGACCTGGCCGCCACCGCCGCCTGGCTGGAGCATTCGCTGGGGCGTCCGGAGCGTATCCACCTCGTGGGCAACTACGATCTCTCGTACCTCTTCCCGGGAAAGTTCACGGCCTGCTCCGGCTTCACCGACGAGAAACAGGCCGCCCTGGCGCCCTTCCTGCGCGACCCCGTCTTCCAGCGCCTGCGCCCGGCTGTCGAGGTCGACGGCTGGCTGCTCACCCACGCCGGCGTCCATCGCCAACTCTGCAAAGACCTCCGTCCCGCACAGGTCCTGCCGGCAATCCAGGCCCAATGGGCCGAACTCCAGGCCGGCGGCCAGCCGCCCCTGTTCGCCTGCGGCTACACCCGCGGGGGCGACCGTCCTTACGGCGGCATCACATGGCAGGACTTCGACGAGGCGCGCCCCACCCCCGGCCTGCACCAGATCTTCGCCCACACACCGGCCGCCACCGTGCGCGTCCATTGGGTGATCCCCGACCGCCGGCTCGACCGCGTTCCGGGCGAGGTGGTCGCACGCAGCCAGACAACGGGCATCAACGTCTGCGCCGACACCGAGTTGCGCAGCGTCCTCCTCATTGAGGACGGCGCCCTCACCCTGTTCGCCTCGACCCTGCCCGGCGGAGCCCAGCTGATCGTCGGAAGTTAGGGCGGGCGACGCGAGCCGCGCGGGAAGTTAGCGGGGGCCGAAGGGCCCCCGCTAACTTCCCGCG
>MVZH01000479.1 GCA_002068325.1 Lentisphaerae bacterium ADurb.BinA184
CCACACCCGCCTCGAACTGGTGCTCCGCCCGGTGACGCGGCACCTGGGCGGCGTGCGCTTCGACGGCTTCTCCTACCAGTACCGCTATGCCAGCCGCGACATCCCCATCTACATGCTCCTGGACCGCGGCACCTGGGAACCCGGCGGGCGCGCCACCGGCAACGAGTTCTGGATGCGGACGTGCTTCTCGCCGCCCGCCACCCGCGTCAGTTCGCCCACGGAATACGCCTCGACCGAGTGGTACCTGCCCGGCATCCGCAACCCCAACATCTTCCAGTTCCTCCCGCTGCAGACCGAGCTGCAAGGCTTCTCGTTCACCTTCTCGCCCAAGGGGGTCCTGGTGACGTGGGCGACCGACGTGGCCCACATCCGCTCGCTCTTCGAGAAACCGCGGGGGCAGGACGTGTTCCTCCACCTCCACGAGCATTGCGCCGACCTCGGGCCGCGGCTGACCACGGCGCCGATGGAAGTGCTGTTCGCACCGGGGCCGCGCCCCCGGGTCGAGCTGATGAACCTCTACGAGGCGGTCCGCGAGTGCGTGCACGCCAGGCTCCACACGCGCGCCGGCCTCCGCCGTGAACGCGTCACAGCCTATGGCCAGATCGAGGAATGGGGCGATGCCGACCTCGAACTGTACCGCCGCGAAGGCCTGCCCAAACTCCTCGAAGCCGGGGCGAAGACGGTCTACCTCGCCAACCACTTCGAGAACAACATGAACGTCTACGGGGTCAGCAACATGTGCTGCACCGTGGACTACAAGGTCGCCGCCAGCGTCGGCGAGGACAAGCTGAAGGCCTTCTGCGACGAGGCGCGCGCCGGCGGCGCCCGCGTCGAAATGTGGGCCAACACCTCGGTCTCGACCCTGTCGCCCCTGCTCGACCAGCGCAACGGCCGCCCCAAGTGCATCACCTTCCTGCCGCGCGAGGACTCGGTCATGGCGGCGTTCCAGACGGCCGCCGACCCCTTTGTCCGCACCACCTTCGGCTCGATCGAGGCCGACCACTACACGCCGCAGTTCGCCGTCATGAACCTGCGCGACCCCGCGGTACGCGCCTACTGGATGAGACGTTGGCAGGATGCGCACGACCGCCTCGGCCTGGGCGGCATCTTCCTGGACAGCTCGTTCAACCTGTCCAGCGACAAGTTCCACTACCGGTTCGATGCCGGCACCGCCCGACAAGGCGGCGCCACCGCCGACCAGACCCACCTGCTCGGCCAGGTGCGGCCGCCCGAGCCGCCGCCAGCCCAGGTGCTGTCGCAGTACCTCGCCCACCTCGAACTGATGGCCGAGATGCAACGGGCCGGCTACGTCTACTGCAACGAGGACCTCGGGGTCTTCGGCATCCACCGCCACGGCCCCGCCGTCGAAAAACGCCTCGACACCCTCTTCATGTGGGCCGACACCATCGCCGGCTTCGACCCCGCCGCCATCCGCGGCGCCGGCCGCGATCCCAACGACATCTTCTTCCGCGCCCTCGCCTACCGCATGATGTGGGCCCTGCACTGGCATGTGCCTACACGGGAACTGACCTTCAACTACGGCGGCGCCCGCAACGACGCCGACCGCCCCACCCCCTGGCACCTGAAACTGTTCCGCGCCTTCACCGAGGTCGCCGACCATATGCTCGACCGGGAAATCCTCCCCGACGAGGCCGGCGTG
>MVZH01000480.1 GCA_002068325.1 Lentisphaerae bacterium ADurb.BinA184
GGCGGGGGCTGGAACCGTCCGGACACGCCGGTGAAGATCACCGCCCCCGACGGCAAGGTCGCTTTCGAGCAGGTGGTGGACGTCACGCCGCAGGGCTTTGCCATCGCCGTGCCGGCCGGGGCGCCGGGAACCTACCGCCTCGACATGGACTGCCGCGGAACGCTCAACTACTACTGGCTGGAGTCCGACCTCGAGCGCTCGGTGCTCTACACCGGCGCGATCAACACCGACATTATCAACAGCCAGGGCGCGCTCTACACCCCGTTCGTGCCGCGCACGTGGAGCTTCTGGGTGCCCGCAGGAACCGAACGCTTCACGGTATGGACGCACAACAACAGCGGCCGCTCGCACCGCGAAGATCACGGGCTGACCGTGTTCTCGCCGCGCGGCCAGCGCATGACGGTGCTCTGGGGGCAGGCCAACCCCGACACGCCGGCGACCGAGATGCCGGGCGGCAAGTTCCAAGTTCAGCAGGCCGAGGTGCTCGTCGAGCCGGGCAGCGCGGGGCGTTTCTGGTCCATCGAGGTACGGGTGGGCGACTCGCATACCTACTCGGACATCCATTTCGTGCTGCACGGGGTGCCGCCCTACGTCGCCCGCTCGCCCGAGGAATGGTTCGACCCGGAGACTGGCCGGCCGCCGGACGTCAAGCTGTACGACGACAGCGAGTTCGTGCAGTCGGACCTGGCCGACCCGAAGCAGCCGCGCCTGATCCAGCACTGGACCCCCTGCCCTGCCCTCGGCGACCCGGACGGCTGCGAAATCCGCACCCCCGCCCGCCTGGCGCTGTGGAATCCGGACGACCGGCCGCTGCGCTTTGTCATCGGCACCTACCTGCCGCGGAACATGTCTCCCGACAGGGGCGAGAAGGCCGCGCACGGCTGGAAGGAACTGCCCATCGAGGAGCACGACCACGCGCAGGTGCGGGCGCTCGGCGCGGGCGGCAGCCTCCTGTTCGACGATCGCATGCCCCTGCGCCACCTCCACGGCGGCGAGCGCGGCGAACGGACCCTCCGCACCGGCGCCGGCGTGGCGACGCTCGACATCACCGCCGCGGAACACTTCTGGACGTACACCTACCCGGGAACCCCGCTGGTCATGATCGGGACGCCGCAGGAAGGCGGCTGGCAGCGCTTCACGTTCGAGGCCGGCACCCCGCGCGACTGGTTCTTCAGCGTGCCCCGCGGCACGAAGGCGTTCGCCGTGCGGGCACAGTCGCTGGAACCCGGCGACGTCATCCAGGTGGCCGTGTGTGCCCCCGACCGCACAATGGGCATGATCTTCGGCCGCGCCGGCGAGACCACGGTCGAGGTTCCCGACGGCATGGATGGCCGGGTCTGGCACGTCCGGCCGGAGACCGCCGGCGCCAGCCGCTTCGCGGCCGAGGCGGCGCGGCCGCGCTTTCCGAACCCCACCGTGCAGTTGGATCTGCGCGGCGTGCCGGGTCTGCTCGCGCCCACCTGGGAACAGTGGTTCGACCCGGCGAGGCCCGTCCCGCCGGCCCGGCGCTGAGCCCGCTGGGCCGCGGCAGGTACTATGCGTCTCACGGGGGAGACCTGTCCTGCCGTGGCGCGAGGAGGGCGCAAGGGGACAGGCGTCGGGCCAGGCATCGTGTTCGAGGCGGGAGGGCGGCGGGCACCCTAAGGGTCAGGGGGTC
>MVZH01000481.1 GCA_002068325.1 Lentisphaerae bacterium ADurb.BinA184
CGAAGTGCGGCGTTTCGATGACCGCCGAGGCCACGC
Source organism: Lentisphaerae bacterium ADurb.BinA184 (assembly GCA_002068325.1). GTDB lineage: Bacteria > Verrucomicrobiota > Lentisphaeria > Oligosphaerales > MVZH01 > MVZH01. The sequence goes on from MVZH01000481.1 coordinate 37, forward strand.
TGCCGCGGTTGCCGGTGCGGAAGGAACGGGTCGACACAGCGAGACGGTCGCCCGCCGGCCCTTCGGAGATCAGCGTGGCGTGCCCCTGCCAGTCGCGCAAGGCCTCCGCCGTCAGGCCCGCCGCCAGCGGGTGGTCCGCCCGGCGCACGAAGACCTGGCGGGGGCTCCGGTCCTCGTGGCGTAAACCGATCTTGTCGAGCTCGCTGCAGTGCTGCTCGGACACCACCACACGCAGCCCCGCCGCCACATCCTCGGCCGTGAAGGGCAGCTTCTTCAGCCCCCGCAACGCCCGGCGGCCGATCACCAGCACCCGTCCGTCGCCGCCGCGTTTCGCGCCACCCGCCGGCCAGGGCTCGGACGCCGCGCCCAGCGCGTTCAGCCAGGCCGTCGTCTCGCCCTGGGGGTCGAACACGAAAAAGGGCGCGCCCTTGGCACCGCTTGCCGGAGCGGGACGCGGATAGGCCGTGAGCGCGAAGCGGTCTTCCGCCACCGGCCGGCCGGCCGCCGCGTCCCGGACAGTCAGGTTCAGCTCGTACTCCACCGGCGCCGCGGCGTCCGGCAGCCGGAACCGGAACGGCGCCTTGACGCGCGAGTAGGGGCTCATCTTCCGGCTCATCCGGCCCTCGGCCGCCACCTTGGCGGACCCCTTTTCCCGGAGTTCCCAGCGGGCTTCCCATAGGGCGTCCCCGACCGGCTGGTCGTAGATACCCAGCAGCGTCTTCTCGACGGTCTCGCCGGCGTAGAAGTTGTGGTCCTTCAACGAGAACTCGTTTTCCGGACCGCCGATCCAGGCCATCGTCGGCAGCCGCAGCTGCGCCGCCGCCCCCTGGAAGGCGGAATTGTCCGGGCTCGGCGAACCCACGCCGATGTTGCCGGCCCAGTGGTTGAAGGGAAGGCCGAGAAAGCGCCAGGCCCGTCCCCCCCGCAGCAGGGCCTCGCTTCTCAGTGCATCGATCTGCGGATAGAAGCCGACGTCCAGGCCCCACGTCCCCAGACGCGGCCGTTGGAAGGAGATGTATTCGCGGTACGCGTCGGTTTCGTACCCGTAGGCCGTGTCGCCGATCAGCCGGGCGGCGTATTCCGTGACATACGTCACCCCGCCTTTTTCGTAGTCCACGTTGAAGGTTCCCAGCAGGCCTTCCACGGTCAGGTAGAGCCGGTCGCCTTTCTCGGACCACTCCAGCATCCAGTCCTCGACCTCCTGGATCGGGGTGTGGTTGGGATAGAAGTTGCCGGAGGCGACGTCGCCGCCGCACGGTCCACCATGGTAGTAGTACAGCCGCGTGGGGTCGACGCGGCGCCCGGTGAGGTAGCTGCGGGTGACGCTGGGGTTGTTCCAGATCAAGCTGCTGGACCGGCCCAGCTTGGCCGGCGAGAAGTCATTGAAGTTTCCCGGCGCGTTGATGCCCAGCCCGTACATCACGATGGAGGGGTGGTTGGCATGCCGGCCGTAGTACCGTTCCGCCCAGGTCTGGAAGTCCTGGTAGAGGTCCGGATCGGCCAGATTCAGCTCGTGGTGCGTCATGCCCGAGGCGATCAGCAGCATGCCGCGTTCGTCGCAGCCGGCCGCCAGTTCGCGGAAGTCCTCGCCGGCGAAGGTGAACGTGGCGGGG
>MVZH01000482.1 GCA_002068325.1 Lentisphaerae bacterium ADurb.BinA184
TCGGGGCAGTGACTTCATCGCCGACATCAGTGGCGCCGCCTTCGACTACTTTGTGCTGGGTGACGGCAACGGCACACACGGGTTCAACGGCACGGACTACTACACCCTCGCCGAACTGTATGGGGCCGGGGCCAGCGTGACGGTGTCCACCATTGCCGAAGCCGCGGATTTTGGCGACGGTGACGTGAATGGCTATGTGACACTCTTCAACGTCAGCGTCGGGGTCATCCCCGAGCCGGCGACGCTCGGCGTGCTGGCGCTGGGGGCGGCCGGGGTGGCCCTGCGGCGGCGCCGACGGGGAATTGGCCAATTGTAGCACTGACAGATCGAAGGATTGAAGGATTGGGGGTGTCAAGGGTTGGGTGCGGGCGTTGCCTGGCGGGCGATTTGGCGTCCGGAGTTTCTGCGTTCTGTGTCCCGGGTTCTGCGTCGGCTCTGGGGCCGGCCGTCGCCGGCCGGTGGGAGTTGCAGGAGAGCACGCGGCATGGTCTGGATGTTGGGTCGCCGTTCTGTTTCGCTCGGAACGAGGCAGCCATTATGTCAGCTATAAGCACAAGAGTGCGGCCGGCTTCGGCGGCGGCGGAGTTGCCCGGCTTTGACCAGCGGGTGCGCAACCCGGTCGAGGAACGGCTGGTCTGCGACCTGCGCAGCCGCATCCGTAGCGGCCGGCTGGCACCGGGGACGCGGCTGCCGCCGCGGCGGGAGTTGCAGCGGCTGTTCAAGGTGTCGGGGGTCACGGTTGACCGGGCGGTGCGGCGGCTGATTGCGGACGGCTTCGTGCGGGCGCGCGACCGCAGCGGGACGTTTGTGGCGCCGACGCCGCCGCACCTGTCGCGCTACGGGCTGGTGATCTCGCAGTCGTTCCAGTCCCGTTTTGTGCAGTCGTTGCTCAGCGAAGGCAAGCGGATGGAGGAGCAGGGGCCGCGGCAGTTCCCGGCCTACTTCCAGGTTCGCCCCGGCGAGGCCAGCGGCGACTCTGCCCGGCTCCTGGCCGATCTTCGCGAGGAACGCCTGGCCGGGCTGATTTTCCTGAGCAACCCGCTCTATCTTGACAGCCTGCCCTGCGTCAGCGGTTTTCCGGACGTTCCCAAGGTCGCCATCGTCGGCAGTACCGGCAACCCGGCCATCACGGCGATCCATCCGGACGGCGAGGCCCTCACGCGGCTGGCCTTGGACTACTTCCGGAAGGCGGGCCGCCGCCGTCTCGCCGCCGTCACCATCAGTCAGGTGGACGTGGCGTGGGCCGACCGCCTGGCGGAGCTCGCCGCGGCGCACGGCATCGAGCTGCGTCCCGCGTGGGCGCTGGGGCTGGACGTCGGCGCGGCCACCTGGCACCGGCGGGCGCCGGCTCTTCTCTTCCAGGGCAACGGCAGGTTCCGCCCCGACGCCCTGCTCGTCGCCGACGACAACTTGGTTGAGCACGTCACGCTCGGCCTGCGCGACCTGGGGCTGCGGGTGCCGGAGGACGTCGAGGTCGTGGCCCACGCCAACTTCCCGCTGCGTCCACCGGCCGCGGTGCCGGTGCGTTGGATGGGATTCGAGGCGGACCGTATCCTGCAGGCCTGCACCGAGACCCTTGAGCGCCAGCGCGAGGGCAAGGCGGTGCCCGAACGGATCGAGGTCGAACCGAGGTTTGAGTGAGCGTGG
>MVZH01000483.1 GCA_002068325.1 Lentisphaerae bacterium ADurb.BinA184
TCCGAAACCCGCGACGACGGGTCATACGCGGTCGAATACGAGTACCGGGACGACGGCGCCAGAAGCAGTCAGACCATTAACGATCAGGTCACGGAATTTATTACCAACGATGCCGGCGGCGTGGTCGAAGTGCGCAACGCGATCCTGGGCGGGCGGCTCTATCCCCCGCTCGGCGAAGAATACACTGTCGGTACCGACGGCGCCTATCCCACCGTCGAGGCCGCGCTTCAGGCCGTCTTCCTGGCGCACGGCGGCGATCCGTTCACCGCACCCATCGCCATCAGCCTGCTCGAAGACAGCAGCGCCCCCATCCTGGTCCGCGGCACCGGCAGCTTCAGCGATGATTTCAACGACGGCACCGCCGCTGCCTGGGATACCATGACGCAGACTGGCGGCGGCACCCTTGACCCGGCCCAGGCCCTCATCCGCAGAGGCACCACCGGCTACGCCCCGCACTTCTCCGCCGGCACCGGGGCCCAGGCATTCCTGAGCCGGGACCTGGGCGGCGTGCCGCATCTGGTCGAATCCGTCTGGCTTTACATTGACGCCCCCGGACCTGCTACCGCCGCCCAGTCAGTGCTGCTGCAGGTCATGGACGGCAACGCCCAGGCCGCCGTCGAAGTGCGGCTGCTGAACGATTCAGGGCTGCTGAAACTGCACACCCTGTTCTCCACCGGCAGCGGCCTGCAGAGCGCCGGGGAACTGCCCGTGGCCGGCAACGGCTGGGTGCAACTGGCGCTTACCTACAAAACCAGCAGCGGCGTCAATGCCGGAAGCTTCCGCTGGTGGCTGGACAATACCCCCGGCGGCACCGTCCCGGCTCCGAACACTGGCGGCCTGGTCTTCAACAACCTCAACCTGGGCCTGATCTCAGTCACCGGCGGCAGTTGCAGCCTGATCACCGACGACCTGGGCCTCGGCGGCTTACAGCCGACCGCCGCCGCCCCCCTGATCATCCGCAGCGGCCGCGGCTGTGCCGCCGAACTCCGGCACGAACTCATTGTCCGCGACCAGGCAAATGTGCGCGTTCAGAGCCTCACCGTCACCCCCACCGGCAGCGTCCTGTTCGCCGCCGTGCCCGGCGCCCAGCTCGCCAGTTGCGTGGTCACCGGTACCGTCACCTTTGACAACTGCCTCGAACCGCTGGCGGCAGGCAACACCTTCGATTCCCGCACCACCGGCCCGCGCCTGAGCTTTATCAACGCCACCGGCGCCCTCAGCCGCAACAACATCTTCTGGAACAACGGCATCACCCCCGGTTGGACCGCCACCGGCGCAGCCCTGGACTCGGACTGGAACTGCTACTATCCCGCCGCCGGCCCGGACGGCGAGGGCAACAGCCTGAACGCCGACCCGAAACTGCACCCCGAGCATTACTTCTTCACCACCCATGCCGGCCCCGCCCAGGGCGCCGGCACGCCCCGGCTCGTGCCCGGCACCTACACCGCCGCCAGCACCATCATCCTGACCGGCAGCGTTCCCGCCCTGGACACCCTCGGCAGCTCCGCGCGCCTCGCCTTCCACGATGCCAATGCCAACGGCGCCTACGATCCCGGCGAGGACATCTGGGCCGACGCCCCCGGCGGCGACCGCGGCCGTTACGACAGCGGCCTCGACCAGCTCGTGCATACCGGCACCG
>MVZH01000484.1 GCA_002068325.1 Lentisphaerae bacterium ADurb.BinA184
GGACAGCAGCGAGTACCTCAAGCTGGCCGAGACCAACGACTTCATCCAGTTCGGCTTTGAACCGGAGTTCATCGGACGCCTGCCCATCCGCGTCGCGCTCAGCCTGCTGTCGGCGGCGGACCTCGAACAGATCCTGCTGCACTCCGAGGGCAACATCCTCGACCAGTACCGCACCGAGTTCGACGGCTACGGCATCCACCTCGAGGCCGACCGCGACGCCATCACCGAGGTCGCCGCCCGGGCCGCCACGGAGAAGACGGGGGCGCGCGGACTGCTCACCGTGTTCGAACGGGTTTTCCGCGACTTCAAGTTTGAGCTGCCGTCGGCCGGCATCCGCGAGTTCCGCCTGACGCTGCCGGTTCTCCGCGACCCCGCCGGCGCCCTGGCCACGATGCTGGCGGCCGGGCAGGAGGCACACCTCAGCGTGATGCGCGGCGAGGTCCAGCAGTTCGCCGACCGTTTCGAGAAGGAGCACGGCCTCAGGCTCGACTTCCGGGCCGCCGCCGTCACCGCCCTCATCGAGCTGAGCCGGAAGGAAGGACGGACGGCGCGCGCAATCTGCGAGGATCGCTTCAAGGACTTCCCCTACGGCCTCAAGCTCATTGCCCGCAACACCGGGCGCACGACCTTCACCATCGGCAAGGTTGCCGTGGACAGGCCGGACAAGACGCTGTCCCTCTGGATCACCGAGAGCTACGGCAGGCAGGCGTAGGCGGCCCGCCCTGCCATGGGGCCAGCCTTCCCCGCCAGGTGTCGGGCTAGCCTTTTCTTCCGGCGCGGTTTGCATCGCCCCGGCAGGGTTGTATAGTAACGCCGTCCCGCACCAGAGTGGCGGAATTGGCAGACGCGCTGCGTTCAGGTCGCAGTGACTTCACAGTCGTGTGGGTTCGAGTCCCACCTCTGGTACCATACCCCCCCGCCTCCGCCGCCCGCCTTTCCTTTTGCGTCCTGATCCTTCGACGCGCCGTCGTGTTACCTGGTCGTTGACTCGGCACCCGTTGCCGCAAGGTCCGCCGGGGGGATCCCCCGACCGCCACGCACGGCCCCGGGGGAGAACCGAAGGCGCCCCCGCCCGCATCCGAGCGGCGGTTGGGCCCGGCGACGGCCGGCTTGGCGGCGGCTGCCACAGGACCACCGTGACGCCGGAACGCGGCAAGCAGACCGACGGTGCTCACCCAAGGGCCGGACTCAGGCCCTCACCTCGGCCGTCCGCCGTCGGGCTTGACGACACGCCCCGCACGGGTTACACTGCCTGGCACTGCAAACCGGAGGCAGTGACCATGCCCCCACCGAAAGCGATCCGCCAGGTTTCGGAGGCCGTTTGGGAGATCCCCGCCGCCAGCCAGTCCGGGATGCGGGTTCCGGCACGCTTGTACGCCACGCGCAAGCTGCTCGACGCGATGGACGCCGGGGTCTTCGAGCAGATCACCCACGTCGCCGCCCTGCCGGGCATCGAGAGGGCGGCCGTGTGCATGGCGGACGGGCATTGGGGGTACGGCTTTCCGATCGGCGGCATGGCGGCCATGGATCCGGAGAGCGGGGTGATCTCGCCGGGCGGGATCGGCTTTGACATCAACTGCGGAATGCGGCTGGTGCGGACCAACCTCACCCTGGCGGAGGTCCAGCCGA
>MVZH01000485.1 GCA_002068325.1 Lentisphaerae bacterium ADurb.BinA184
TGAAGCAGATCGCCCCGGATCAGTCCATCGTCATGGACCGCGACAAGCCCAATGCGGCCTCGGAAGCCTACCGCAGCCTCCGCACCAGCCTCGAACGGTTCATCGCCGACAAGAAGGGCTACTCCCTCCTGCTGACCTCGGCCGACGCCGGCGAAGGCAAGTCATGCACAACCGCCAACCTCGGAATCGCCTTCTCGTGGACCGGCAAGCGGGTCCTCCTCATCGACGCCGACCTCCGCCGCCCCAACCTCCACACTGCCTTGGGAGAGAAGAATGCCGCCAAGGGGCTGACCCAGTTCTTCCTCGGCGAGGTCACCGACTGGCGCGAAATCGTGCGGCCAACGGCCTACGAGAACGTGGACTTCATCCCGGCCGGCCGCTTCGTCTACGAGGCGACCGAGCTGTGCTCGGCCTCCGTGCTGCGCCGCCTCATGCAGAGCTGGGCCGAGCAGTATGACCTGATCATCCTCGACAGCGCCCCGGTCGGCCGAATCGTCGATACCGCCATGATCGCCCGCGGCTGCGACGGCGTCCTCCTGGTGTCTCTGCATGGCAAGTCCAGCGTGCCCGCGATCCGGCACGCCCTCCGCCGGCTCGAAGGCTGCAATGTCCTCGGTTTCTGCCTGAACGCCATCGATATGCCTAGAGGCCACGGCTACTACTACGGTGGATCCTACGGCTACAAGTGGCGCTATGGTCTCTACTCGTACTACTATTACTACAGCAACTCCCTCTATGGCTACGGCTACGACGACTACTATGCCACCAAGGACGCCGAAACGGCCAAGAAGAAGGCCACGGCGGGCGAACCGGCCGAGGAGACCAAGGAGGCCAAGGAAGGCGAGGCTGTCGAAGAGGGCAAGCGCGAGGAAGAGACGGAGGAGAAAGCCTGACCGCATGGTGGCGCTCGCCCCGGCATTACTCCTCCTGCTGGCTCTGGCCGGAGCCGGGGAGGTGCAAGGTGCGTTGCCCGTTTTTGCGGTGACGGCTCTGGCTGCGGCAGCCTTGGCCCGTCCTTTCCCGCACGGCCGATTCTCCCGGGCACTTTTCCTGGGCGGCCCCGCGATCCTGCTCCTGACGTGGGTCACGCTCCTGCCGTTGCCCAATGCCCTGGTGGGACGTGCCCGCGCCGCCGCCTTCGCCGCCGTCGAACGTCTCGAACAGGGGCTTGCCGAGGCCGGCCTGCCGCCGACCGATGAGGGCGGCGGTGTGGCCACCGGCCCCGAAGCCGGCGCCGCCGGTGCCTCGCCACCGGCCCCGCTCCACCCCCGGCTCAGCCTCAGTTCGAGCGGCTCGATCCGTTTCTTTCTGCTTGCCGCTGCTGGCTGGGGAGCCTTCTTGCTTGGCGCCTGCGTGCCGCCGGCCCGACGTCGCAGTCTTCTCCTGCTGCTGGTCGCAGCGGGGAGTGCCGTCGCCTTCTGCGGCATCCTGGGCCGGTACGTGTTCCCGCAGGGCAAGACGCTGCTGTGGATGATCCCCGCTCTGCACGGCCGCCCTCTCGGCCCCTTCGTCAACCGCAACCATTTCGCCCTGTTTTGTGCCCTGTTGGTGCCGGCCGCGATGGCGCTGAGCGTCTCGCCGCGCCTCTCCTCTGAGTCTGCCCCCGCCACCGCCTCAGCCT
>MVZH01000486.1 GCA_002068325.1 Lentisphaerae bacterium ADurb.BinA184
GACCTGCTCGGCCGCGCCAGCTACACCGCCACGCGGGCCGGACACTTCGCCGTGGTCGCCACCGCCACCGACGTGGACGGCCACGTCGGCACCTACACCCTCGATCTGAAGGTCCGCGACCTTGCCGACCGCGACGCCCCGGCCGTGGCCCTGAACACGCCGGCGGCCGGTGCCGTGATTGTCGAGCCGACCGCGATCATCGCCACCATCGCCGACGCCAACCTCGATGCGTATGTGCTTGAGATCACGCCGCTGTTGTCGTCCGGCGCCAGCCTCGCCGTGGGCACCGCGGTGCGCCTGGCCGCGGGTACGGCGACGGTTGACCACGCCGTGCTGGCCACCCTCGACCCCGAGCAATGGCTGGACGGCGCCTATGTCCTCCGCCTGACCGCCACCGACATGGCCGGACGGGAGACCGTGGTGACCCAGACCGTCGAGCTGAATTTCCAGGCGGCGCGCACGGCGGTCTACCGCACCGCGGCCACCGACCTCGAGGTCATGCTCGGCGGCATCCCGTTTGCGCTGACGCGGCGTTACGACGGCCGGGCGGCGAACTTGGACGGGCTGCTGGGCTACGGCTGGCATTTGGCCGGGGCCGAGCCGAGCATTGCCACCAACGTGCCGCAGACCGGTCTTGAGGCGGCCGGGCTGTTCACGGCGTTGCACGAGGGCGCGCACCTGTACGTCACGCTGCCCGACGGCAACCGTGTCCAGTACACGTTCAGCCCGGTGTCGCACCAGACTGGCGGCCTGGTGTACTACACGCCGGCCTGGGTGGCGGAGGCCGGGGTGACGGTGGTGCTGGCGACGGCGCCGGCCCGGCTCGAACGCGCCGGGGACGCCTACGTCCAGCAGGGCACGGGGGCGGCCTACAATCCGGCCAGCGACCGTTTTGCCGGCCCCGCCTACAGCCTCACCTTGGCGGACGGAACCGTCTACCGCTACGACCGCAACCAGGCGCTGACCGAGATCGCGGCGGCCGGCGGCCGGCTCACCTGGTCCGACAGCGGCCTGATCGCCGACGACGGTACGCGGCTCGGCTTCGAGTGGGATCGGGCCGGGCGTCTGGCGGCGGTGACGGCGCCCGACGGCAGCCGGGTTCAATATGCGTACAATGGCGCGGGCGAGCTGGAGGCGGTCAACGATCTCGGCGATGGCCGGCGGACGTGGTATGGCTACGTCGGGACTCCGGCGCACTTCCTCGGCATGGTGATCAGCCCGGACGCCGGGGCGAGCGTGCGCATCCGTTCGAGCGCGGTGGGTGCGTTGCTGGGCACGGATCCGGTTGACGGTTTCCTCGGCGGTCTGCGGCAGGCGTCTGGCGAGGTGCAGGGCGGCGTGCTGACCGCGGGCGAGACGCGGCGCTATGCGTTTGTCCTGGGGGTTGCGGAGTTCGCAACCGCGACGACGGGGAGTGTGACCCTGGGGGTCGAGGTGCGGGCCCGGGGGGATCTCTCGCTGGCGCCGGCGGCGCCGGGGCTGGCCGGGTGTCCGGCGGGGTACACGGCGGTGGAGGCGGCGCGCGGGCTGGGGTTGTTCACCGTCGAGGCCGCCGGGCTGTACCTGATCGAGGTCACGGGGGCGACGGCCGAGGCGGCCGGCGCCTTTGAC
>MVZH01000487.1 GCA_002068325.1 Lentisphaerae bacterium ADurb.BinA184
GTGTGGACGCGCGAGGGCAAGTTCCTCCGCGAGTACCTCGGACCCACCGAGTACGGCGGCGGTGGCATGCTCGACCCCTGGGACCGCACCCGGCTGCTCTACGGGCCGCTCGAATTCAACCTCGACTGGAAGGCCGGCACCTCGACCCTCAAGAGCCTGACCTGGCCGCCCGAGGACGGCTGGGCCGCCGGCGACCATCCGATCCACCTCAACGACCGCGTCTACTTCGTCAGCCGCATCCAGGCGGCCGGCAACGGCATGCCCGTCGCCATCGTCTACCTCTACGAGAACCAGCGCCTGCGCCCGGCCGCGGCGATGGGGGCCGCCGAACAGTGGCGTCCGCTGCACCGGCCGGAGATCCGCAACCGCCTGGGGAAGAGGACGTTGCCGTCACTGCAGTTCCTGTGGACCGATGCCAACGAGGACGGCGTCGCCCAGTTCGAGGAGATCGTCTTCGAGGACAGGCAGATCGGGCCTTTCACGCGTTTCCGCGACGATCTCTCGGTGCAGGCCGGCCCGTGGCGGTTCGTGGTCACCAAGTTCCTGCCCGGCGGCGTGCCCGTCTACGAGAAGCAACGCACCGCCCTGCCGCCGCCGGTCGCCGGCAACAGCGGCGCCTACTACCAGCTGGGCAACGGCAACTTCTACAGCATGGCCACCGGCGGCACGGTTGATACCTGGCACGCCCCCGACGGCACGCTGCTGTGGACCTATCCCAGCCTGGGCAGTGGCGTCGGCCCGAACCGCTCGGCGCCCCCCTACCACCCCGCCCAGCTGCTGTGCGAGTTCGGCATCATCGGCCACGACACCGCCCCCGGCGGCGACCTCGGCGAGTTCTTCGTCATCCACAGCAACCTCGGGCAGTGGTACGTGTGGAGCGCCGACGGAATGCTCGCCGGGCGCATCTTCCGCGACAATCGCGACCCGAAACGCGTCTTCTGGCAGATGCCGGAGCACGGGCGCGGGATGGTTCTCGACGACCTCAGCCAACTCGAAGAGACCTTCAACGGCTGCTTCGTGCGGATGCGCGACGACAACCGTTGCTACGTGGTCGCCGGCAAGGCCGAGGCCAGCATCGTCGAGGTGCTCGGGCTGGACGCGTTCCGCCGCCACCGCGGGGTGGCCGAGGTCAAGCCCGACGATCTCCGGCAGGCCGAAGAGTGGGAACGGGCCGACGCCAAGCGCCGGATCGCCGAGACGGTCCGGGTCGCCGACTGCTACCGCGGCACGCTGCCGGTCAAAGTTGACGGGCGGCTGGACGAGTGGAACGAGCTGCCCGCCTACCCGGTGGGGGACGGCGGGTCGCGCTTCCGCGTCGCGTTTGACGACGCCAACCTCTTCCTCGCGGTCGAGGCGCTGGGCGTTGGCCCGTTCCGCAACACCGGCAACCGCTGGGATCTTCTCTTCAAGACCGGCGCCGCCATAGACCTGCTGATCGGCGCCGACGAGACGGCCGAGCCCGGCCGCCAGGCGCCGGTCGCCGGCGACCGCCGCCTGCTGCTCACCGTGAGCGCGGACGGCCCGCAGGCCGTGCTCTATGACATGGTTGTCCCCGGCACGCCGGAGGACAAGCGCTGGAAGGTGGCCTCGCCGGTCGGCCAGACC
>MVZH01000488.1 GCA_002068325.1 Lentisphaerae bacterium ADurb.BinA184
GAACTGTTTGAGAAGCCCGCCGTAAAGCCAGTAAGCGACGGCGAGTATCGCCGCCACCCCGCCCATCACCGCAAGTAGACTCATGGCATGCCTCGATTGCTGTAACCGTCATTCCGCTCAGACGCAGGCCCCGGCACCGGGACGCACACCTCGCCGTGCCGCGACCGGGCGCACACGCACGCCCGCCGGTCCAGACCCTTGTAGCGACTGCAAACCCCGCCGGACGACACCTGCCTGCGCCAAACGACGCTGATGGAGGGGGCGGGCTCCGTCCCGGCCACTCACTTGTGCAGGGGTTCCGCACGAGGCCCTTCTGTCAGCGGCGGCAGGAACCCCGGCGAGAGCCGGGCCAGCGACTGCCCGGTGAAGAACATGATCCCCGGCGCCCCGGCGTCGAGGGCCGCGTGCACCAGGTGGCCGGCCCTGGCCTCGTCCATCCAGTCGCGGATCCACAGCCCTTCGCACAATTGCACGGGGAGCCCCGACAGGAGGGAGACGTGCACGGACGTGTACCGCCCCACCATCAGGGGCGACGAGTTGTAGGTCATCGGGTAGACGGCGTCAAGGAGACCGGCCCGGCACCACTCCACCCAGTCCTGCCCGAGGTCGAACATGATCGAAGGGTAGAAGGGGAACACGGCCGCGCTGAGGCCGACCCCGCAGTCCTTTGCCAACGCCCGCGCCCGCTCGACGAAACGCCGGATGTGCTCGCAGCGCCAGGCCACAAAGGCCTCGAAGCCCGGGTTCTCGCGGTCGCCGCCCTCGATCACGTCCCGCGTCAGGTCGAACCCCGTCTTCCGGCGGAACTCGTCACAGCAGTGGCGGCAGCGGCAGACGGTGCCGTTGCTCCACGGGTAGCGGATGTAGTCGAGGTGCAGCCGGGCGACACCGGGGAAACGGCCGAGCGCTTCACGGCAGAGCGCCAGCTCGTGCTCGTGGACCCGTTCCTGCGCGGGGCAGACGAAGGCCTCGCAGTCCTCCCGGACCGTCGAGTCGCCGGCCGACCGGCCGCGGCACTCAGGATGTTCGTCGAGGAAGCGCGATCTTCCCCCCTCGGTGAAGGTGCAGATCCAGACCTCGACCGCGATCCCCGCCCGGCGGCATCGTTCGACCAGGCGGCCGTAGACTGCGGCGTCCTCATACCCTTTCTCGGTGTACGCGAGTCCGGACGGGTAGAAGGTGGTGCCGGACGGCCCCTTGGCAATGGCGCAGACCCGCCGGATGCCGCGCTCCGCCAGTTCGGCGATGAGGGCATCGGTCTGTTCGGGTGCCGCCGGTGTGTGAACCCAGGCGCCTGCCGCAATGCTCATGGAAGTCTCATCCGGCCCGGATGGCCATCGCGCCGTGGCCTTCCCACAGCACAGGTACCATCGCTCCCGTCTGAATCCGTCGGCCCGGGAAGGGACACGTCGCCGACGGTCGCAACCCGGGAAAATACAGGCGCGGAGGGTGGGATGCAAGCCTCCGCCCCCGACGCAGGCTTCCCCTGGCACCTTGTTGTGTCCTGGGACGTGACATCGCGCATAGTTCGGCTATGGTGGATGGCTCGCAGGCGGGCCGGCGGGCGGCCGGGCCGGTGCCCGC
>MVZH01000489.1 GCA_002068325.1 Lentisphaerae bacterium ADurb.BinA184
ACCCGCCAGTCGGCCGGCGTGAGGGGCCCTTCCTCGAGGGTGAACTGAACCCGGGTGGGCGGCCCGTGGAAGGCCAGCTCGGCCAGCAGGCGGCTGTCGGGCAGGCCGAGTTCACGGCAGAGCGGCCCCAGGAAGACTTCGAGGGCGCCGCTGGCGGCGAGCCGGCGCGTGCGGGTGTCGAGGGTCACCTCGCAGGTTGCGCCTCGCAGGCCGCCGTCGTCGTCGCGCACTTCAAGGGCCGGCACCGAGTGCAACACCCCGTTTTCGAGGCGGAGCGGACAGGAGACACGGTCGAGGGCCAGGCCGCGGCAGCCGACGTCGTAGAGTTCGACCGCCAGAGTGCCGTTCCACTCCTCGAAGGCCAGCCCGCACTCGTCCAGCGAGAGGTCGAAGCGGGCCGGCGGCCCGGTGAAACGGACCGCGGCGAGCGCGTCCTGCCAGGCGGGCGGGAGCTCGGGAAGATTGCGGAGGACGGCCGCCGGGGCGACGGTGCCTTCGAGACGCCCGCTCAGCCGCCGGCTTTGTTCGTCGTACCCGATGGCTCCGGCCAGCCGTTGCAGCTGGTCGCTGGCGGCGATCGCCAAGTTCTCGATGTTCACCCGGCCGGGCCGGCAGACCACGGTGCAGGAGGCGAGGTCGAGCGGCCAGTCACGCCAGCGGATGGACGAGGCGTCAATCGCCAGCGTTCCGTGCCACTGCTCGACGGCCAGCCCGCACCCGTCGAGCGTGAGGGCGATCTTGGCGGGGGGGCCGGTGAAATGAACGGACTCGACCGCCTGCCGCCAGGCGACGGGCAGCTCGGGGAGGCTGCGGAGGATGACGGTCGGGTAGATGGCGCCGGCCAGGCCGCCGCTCAGCCGCCGGGTCTGCTCATCGAAGGCCAGCGCACCGGACAGCTGCTGCTGCCCGTCGGTCCACGCCGCGGCCAGCCCCTCGATGTCCACCCGGCCGGGCTTCCGCGTTACGGTGGCGGAGAGGTGCCGGAGATGGTTCGCGCCGTACAGGACATGGTCGGCCTTGACCGTACAGCGGCCGTGCCAGTCGGCCGGGCGGGCGGATGGCGACGGCTCCAGCTCGACGTCAAAGAACGGGGGCACGGCAAACTGCGTGGCCGCCAGCCACGCCGGCATGGGCTGGTCCAGGGCGCGGAAGAGCAACGAGGGCTCGAGCGTCCCGCTCGCCCGGCCCCGGATCTCACGCGTCTGAAGATTGAGGGTGAGTTCCCCGTTGACGACATGGTCCATCCCGATGTAGGCCGTGGCATTGTCCAGCCGGACGGTGTGTTCCCCCGCCCGGAACCGCCCTTTGCAGCGGCGGACCTGGACGCCGCGCACGCCGATGTCGGAGACTTGGAACGCGCCCGCAATCGAGGCCAGCTCCGGCCGCTCGAGATCCACCTCGAAGCGCGCCTTCAGCACCGCGTCATCGGAGACGAACAGCTGCCGGTCGCAGTACGCCTTGAACGACGCCAGGCAAGCCAGGGCGCGCGGCGGGGCCGCCGCCACGACCAGATGCCAGCCCAACCGCCAGGCGCCCGCGGCCGCCTGCCCCGACGCCCCCCTCTCCCCGGCAGGCCCCG
>MVZH01000490.1 GCA_002068325.1 Lentisphaerae bacterium ADurb.BinA184
GGGGTGTCCGGGGGGCTGATGTCGTTTCTGGCCGCCAACGGCCGCACCGGCTGGCGCAACATCGGTTTCATGGTCTCCACCCCGCGTGGGGCGGAGAGCCTGGCGGCGGTTCGCGTCACCGAGGCCGACGGCGGCCTGCGGTTGCGCGGGTCATACATGCGCGCGGGACTGCGTGAGGAGGTGGCGCTGTCGCCGGCGGCGGCTTGCGCGCTGGTCATCACCCGGCGTTTGACCAACGCCGGCAACACGTCGGTCACGTTGCATGCGGCGTGGGCGGGGCGCCTGCCGGGCGGCGACGGGCGGCCGGTGTTTGCCGACAACTCGGTGTGGCGGGCGCGGTTCTGGCATCTGGACAACTTGCGCACCGAGCGTTACCCCTGGTGCCGCCCCGAGGCCCCGCTCGTGCGGACCCTGCCGACGGCGTCGGCGTGGTTCGGCGACCAGGAGAGCCAGGCCGCACCCTGCATCCTATTCACCAACGACCGTTACACGGAGACCCTTGTCGAGGGGCAGCTTGGGCAGGAGCGCACCCGCATGCGCTGGCGCCTGGCCGCCGCCCACGACAATGAGTTGTTCGCCGACTACGCGGTTGACTGGCAGTTCCACACGGGTGGGGTCGTGCTCCAGCCCGGCGAGGCGCTCGACTTGGAGCCGCTCTACTACGAGATCCTCGCCGCCACACATCCGCAGGACGCCCTCGACGGCTACTTCCGCGAAGTGACCGCGCGCAACCGCCTCGCCCAAGAGGGCAACATCCTGCACCGCCGCGCCTTCTACTGCTCGTGGAACTACGGCATCATGCAGGACATCAGCGAGGACTCGCTCCTGCGCACCGCCCGCTGCATCCGCAAAGAGCTGCCCGGCATCCGGCATTTCCTCATTGATGGCGGCTGGCAGAGCCAGGAGGCCGTGGCCACCCCGGACTGCTCGAACTTCTACCTGCCCGAGGCCGAACGCTGCCACCGGGCGCGTTTCCCCAACGGCATGAAGGCCATGGCCGACAAGCTGCGGGCGCTCGGCCTCGCCCCGGCCCTGTGGTGGACCCCCTCCGTCAACCTCGCCTCAAAACTGGCCCGCGAAAACCCGGGCTGGCTGGCCAAGGACGCCGACGGCGCCCCCTACCGCCTCGGCAACTCCGGCTACCTCGACTACTCGCTGCCCCCGGTCCAGGAGTACTTCAACCACATCTTCACCGTCATCTTCCGCGAGTGGGGCTACGAGGCGATGAAGATGGACTTCTGGAGCCAGAGCGTCGAATCCAGCCGCATCCGTTTCCACACCGGCACCGGCGTGCAGTGGCGCGACTGGCTGCTGGGGACGATCCGCGGGTACCTGCCCGCGGACGGTTTCCTCATGACCTGCGTGGCCACTGCCATGGGCAACCCCTTCCTCGGCAAGTCCGCGCACACCTACCGCAACTGCATTGATGTCGGGCACTACGGGCACTGGGGTGAGCACGTCTACGCCAGCTGCTGGGTGCAGGGCGTGCTGGCCTTCCCGGGCCGCCGCATCGGGCTGCTCAACGTGGACGGGCTCGGAGTCAGCGGCCGCGTGTCCGACGCGGAGAACCTCCACC
>MVZH01000491.1 GCA_002068325.1 Lentisphaerae bacterium ADurb.BinA184
GTCATTTCCGCCAAGGGTGACATGACGGTGGGCGCGTCTTTTGATGTGTCTGCCGGTGTCGCGGGGGGGGGCTCCGGCGGTGTGGGTGGCCCAGCGGGCGCCGGGGGTACCGGCGGCCCCGGTGGTGCGGGTGGCGCGGGCGGCGCCGGTGGTGCCGGCGGCAAGGGCGGCGACGCCAATCCTGAATCCGCCCCCGGCGAAGACAGCGGCCTGGGTTTGGGCAGCGGCGCCGGGCTTCCGGGAGCACCGGGCTCCACAGGCGGTGTGGCTGGAAGTCCGGGACAACGGGGCGGTGCTGGATTCGGTAATCCCGCGGAATATGGTGGTGCAGGAGGCCAATCCGGCCAGACGGGTGGCGCCGCGGGCACAGGTTCGACCATTATTGGTGAAGCACGCCCGAACAAGGAACGCGCTTTATTGCTTGACGGACGTGGCGGCGATATTTTTTCGATCACCTGGCCGGTAACCCTGACATATGGCCTTCCCGGTTCGGGTGGCAATGACGGTGATGGTGGCAATCCGGCGAGAACAGGTAATATTTTCAACTATGTGTACACCAACGCAACCGCCGGCGGTACGGGTGTGACGGGCGAACAAGGTCAGGCACCAATTTTTGCGATTGACCCTGCTTCTCTGGCGTTGGCGGGTGGTCCCGGTGGCGGTGGTGGCGGCGGCGGTGCGGGTGGTGGTGGTGGCGGCGGTGGTGGTGGTGGCGGCGGCGGTCAGGGCGGTAACGGTGGCGGTGGCGGCGGCAGTACCGCCTTTGACGCTTTCACAATTCTTGGTATCTCCGTTCCGGCCATGGCGTTCGGCGGCGGCGGTGGCGGTGGCGCCGCCGGTGGCAGTACCGGTGTCGGCGGCGCGGGTGGCGGCGGCGGCGGCGGCGGCGGCATGAGCGGTGCGGCGGGACAACAGGGTGTTCAGGGAATCTCTGCCGTCGGCAGTATCGGAGAGGTCGGCGGTAGCGGACAATTGGACTTGGGAGGATTTTTTGGCCAGGGCGGTGACCCGGGTTCCGGCGGCGCGGGCGGCACGGGCGGTGCCGGCGGCCCCGGTGGCGCGGGTGGCCAGGGCGGCCAGGGCGGTATCGGTGCGGCCGGCGGCGGATGTATCGTGCTTGCCGCAAAGGGATTGCTAGAGGTAAAGGAAGGGGCCCAGTTCAATATTTCAGCTGCGGTTCCGGGTTCCGGTGCAGGCGGCGCCTCCGGTGGTGGTTCGCGCGAGGGAACGGAAGGGGATGACCCGAGCCCAGGCGGTGCGGGTGGCGCTTCCGGAGGAACGTTGTTTGAAGGTGTAGTTCCCCAATGGCTCCTGGATATCCTGACCGGCGGTTCCGGCGGTAATGGTGGTGATGGCGGCGGCGGCGGACGTGGCGGCAACAGCGCGGGCGGCGGCACCGGCGGTGGCGGCGGCGCAGGCGGCTATGGCGCGCCGGGTATGGTCAAACTGGCCGGTTCCGTTATCCGGATTGATCAGGCAGGCGCGGCAACCCCGCGTATCATCGCAAACAACGCCGGTGGCACGGCTCCGGAAAACAACGGAAAGTTTACCTATATTTC
>MVZH01000492.1 GCA_002068325.1 Lentisphaerae bacterium ADurb.BinA184
CGGGCGGGGCTTCGCCGACGCCGGCCATTTCGAGCAGCGTGGGGAGGATGTCGGCCGGCTGGGCAAAGCCCTTGACGCCGCGCCCGCCTTCCAGCCCCGGCGCCGCGATCAGGAACGGGATGTGGGCGATCTCCGGGTAGATCGGCCAGAGGCGGGCGTCGCCGTCATTGATGTTCGTCTTCCCAGTGCGGTTGTGCTCGCCCAGGCTCATCCCATGGTCGCTGGTGAAAACCACGATCGAGTTGTCCCACAGCCCGAGGTCGTCAATCTTTTCGAGGACACGCCCCACCCAGCGGTCGACCAGTTCCGCCTCGGCGCAGTAGTGGGCGCGCAGGTTGCGCAGCTCCTCGGGGGTGTAGTCGTCGGCGCAGCCGTAGTTGGGGTGGAGCATGGGGTCGCCGGCGTAGTCGGGGTCGTAGCGCCGCACCATGTACTCGGGGGGATCCCACGGCTCGTGCGGGTCGAAAAAGTCAACCCATAGGAAGAAGGGGCTGTAGCGGCAGTTGTCCTCGAGCCATTCGACGGCGGCGCGCGCGGTACGCGGCGGGAAGCGGTCCTCCTCGCCCTTCCAGTTGCGGTTCTGCCAGCGGTGCAGGTCCACGAGGTTGCGTCCCTGGAAGTGCTTGCCCGCGCGGGTTTTGGCCGGCGGCATGGCGGCCTCAATCGGATGGTTCATCGCCAGGCGGTGGAGGTCGCCCTCCTGTCCGCGCAGGGCTTCGGCGGCAGTGAAGGTGTGCTGGAACCGGGCGTTGAAGAGGTGGGGGCAGTCGCAGAGCAGTTGTGAGACGTAGCCGGCGCGGCCGAGGATCCGGGGCATGGCGTTGCGGGTGCTCAGCTCGAGGGGTTGCCAGCCAAACCATGGCCAGCCGTAGCGGCCGGACGTCATGTCGGTGCGTTGCGGGATGGTCGGGAAACTGCCGGTGTAGAACTGTTCCATGCTGACGGCGCGGCGGCTGAATGCGTCTAGCCGCGGGGTGCGCACGGGCATGGCCGCGCGGCCGGCTAAGTTGTCGTAGCGGAAGGTGTCAGAAATCAGGAGGATGATGTTCATGTGACTTCCCTTTGGGGGCGACGACAGGACGCCCTGAACCGTTGCACCAGGCCGACGGCGGCAACGCCGGGCTCTGGCGCGCCGCCCGCCCCGCCGCCTCACGCTTCCGTGCCCGCCTGCGGCGACGTCACTCCGCCGCCAGGGCCGCCGACTCGATCTTGGCCAGCAGGGTCCCCTTCTTGCCCTTCTTCTCGAACGTGCGGCCCCGGCCGGTCACCGTCACCTGCTTGCCGATCCACGGGTCGAGCTGCGTCACCGTCCCGTCGGCATTCTTGACCTTGCCCTGCGGGAGGTGGACGACCGTGCCGTCATCCAAGGTCAGGGTGAGGAACCCGACGGTGACCTCCTTGCCTTCCTTGTCCTTCTTGGTGCGCTCGCCCTTGCCGAGTCGGCCGGTCAAGGTCATCGGTTCGAGCGGCTGAGCGGGGGCATGCTTCTTCATCTCGGCGGGCGGCTTCACCTTGGCCGGCTTCTCACCCGCGCCGTCCTTGCCTTCGCCC
>MVZH01000493.1 GCA_002068325.1 Lentisphaerae bacterium ADurb.BinA184
CCGCAGCTCGCCCCCCGGACCCTTCCGCCGGATGACCGGCCAAAGCTTGCCATGGATGCGGAAGTCCAACTCCGCCTGTGTCATCGTCGCCAGATAGTCGTCCAACGGATGAAGAAATCCGTTGGCGATGTAGTTGTCTGACTTGCGAAAATTTAGGTAGAGGATGTCCGGCGGCATGCCCCCGGCGATCGACAGCAGGTCGGTCTCCACCCCCTCGACCTTGATGCCGGAGAAGGGCTCCAGCCGGATCTCGACATGCTCCCAGTCGTGCCTGCCATAGATCTCCGGGTGCGCCCGGTACTTCTCGCGGTAGCGCTCGGCGAAGATCTCGGGAAAGCGTTCGCGAAAGCGCCGTGCCACCGCCAGGTCGGCGCGCCCGGCCGTGTCCGTGCGGTTCGGATTGGGCAGGCAGTCGCCGAAGACCTTGACGGTGATCACGGTGCGGCCGTCGACTGCGGCGACCGGGCCGGGCCCGGCGCCCAGCGCCGACAGGGCGCATGCCGCCAGGGCAAGGGTGCCCACGAAAAGGCCCGTGACGCGGACCCGGCACACCGCCAGGGCGACCGCCAGGCGGGCATGGACAACGGCTGCATGCTTCATGGTTGCGACGCTTTCCCTGATCCGGGACGACCCCGGCTCCTTGCTCATGGAATGGCCAAAATCCTGCCCAGCTCGCGCACGGCATCGGGATGCGAGTCGACGCGCACATCGCAGTACCGGTCGCTGCCCGACCAGTGCGCCTGGCGGCGCGTCACCAGCACCGAGGCCGCCAACTTGCCCCGTTGGTCACCTCCCGCCGACTCGCCCGCCCGCAGGGCCAGATAGAGGGGCGCGACCAGGTCGTCCGACTTGCCGCGGGCTGCCTCGAAGGCCATGGCCATGGCGCGCAGGACCCCCTCGCCCGCCAGGAAGTTGCCTTGGCAGCAATATCCCTCGCCAACGACATGGCCGGCCCACGCCTTGGCCCGGGCGCCGGTGAAGGCGAAGGCCTTGCCGTTGCGGTCCACCACCCCGACCTGCCGCATCCGGCTCGTCCACCACAGGATCCGCCCGTGCGGCGGCAGGACATGGAAGTCCTTTCCCTCCTCCGTCAGGCCTTCGGCCGCATAGGCCGCCCGCGCCGTGGCGGAGTTCGCCGTGACCATCACGTCGTCGTGCGTCAGGGCGTGCACGGTCTTGAACGCGTCCAGCCCGGAGCGCAGCAGCTCAAGGCCGCGGCTGCCATAGGCCGGATTGACCATCGCCTGGGTCGCGATCGCCCCGACCCCTGGCTCGGCATACGGCACCAGCCCCCCCACCGACAGGCAATACGAGGCCACGGCCACGCCCGCCTCACCGCGCACCGGGTCGACCGCACAGATGGAAAAGGTGTTGGCCCGTCTTCTCATGCCGCCGCCATCGCCTCCTCAATCGGGGTCAGCGGCTGCGCCAAGGACGCGGCCACGGCCGGGTGAACGATCTTGCCGGCGACCACGTTCAGGCCGTGGCGCAGGTGGACATCGTCCGTGAGCGCCTGCCGCCACCCCTTGCCGGCGATGGCCGCGA
>MVZH01000494.1 GCA_002068325.1 Lentisphaerae bacterium ADurb.BinA184
TACCAGAGTGCCGCGGCCAGCCCGCCGGCAATCCCCGCCTGCCCGAGGAACAGCAGGAAGGCGTTGTGCGGCAGCCGCGTCTCTTCGGCGGCCGGCGGCTTGAGGCGCATGTACCAGGGGAAGAACTCGCCCAGCCCCACGCCGGTGGCGGGATGGGCAAGGAACATCGCGACACTGGCCCGGTTGTACTCCAGGCGGGCGCCGAGCGACGACAGTGTCCGCCCGCGGTTCACGACCGCCAGGGCGGCAGTCAGGAAGACCAGCCCCGCGGCCGCGATCGCCAGCCGCCAGCGCCGGCCAATCGGGGCCAGCCACGCGGCGAGCCCCACGCCGCCGGCCAGGCCGACCAACGCCGCCCGGCTGCCGCTGAGCAGGAGCGCGCCGCCCAGGGCGAGGCCGCCGGCGAGGGTCAGGACGGCACAGCTCAGGGCCGGCGGCCGGAAACGCTCCCCCGCCCGCCACAGCAGGAGCAGTACCACGGGGCTGGTCAGGATCAGATGGGCCGCCAGGCTGTTCGGATAGACGAACGGGCCGGAGGCCCGCCCCTGGGTCAGGCGCATCCGCATCTGCTCCGAGACCACGGTGCCCTGTTCGCGGGCGGCCCGTTCGGCGAAGGCCAGGACCTCGTCATAGCCGCCGCCAACCACCTGGTGCCACGCGCTGAGCGCGGCCAGCAGGCTGCCGGCCGCCACCGCCGCCAACACCCCCCCGCGCAGGCGGGGCGCCCCCCGCAGCAAGATCCCGGCAGCCGCCGCCAGGCAGAACAGGCCCAGCAGATGCCAGACAAACAGGAGGGCGTGGTCCCATTCCGTCGTGCGGATCAGGCCTGGCAGGGCGCCCCCGAGGAGAGCCAGCCAGACCCCCCAGCCGCCCAGCCATTCCCGCCCGGACGGCCACTCCCCGCCACTGACGACGGCCAGCAGCAACAGCCCGCCGGCAAACACCGGGAACAGCGAGGGCGGCCAGGCGGTCAGAACCCACTCCAGCCCGGAGACCGGGAAAAAGGCAATCTCGCCGACGTTCAGCACCGTGCCGAACTTCAGCGGCAGGAGGAGGACGAGGGCCACCAGCGCCCCCCGCGACAGTCGTAGGATGAACGGCCGCACCGTTGGCGCGTCTCCTGTCGGACAACCCGATGAGCCGCTTGCAGAATCCGGGCGTGAGTGGCTGGGACAAAGCCCCGGCCTCCATCGGCCTCGGCAAGGATTGCTGTGTGCCGGGATGGAGGGACGACCTCCGTGTCGTCCGGGTTCGTCCGCGGCAAACCGGGTCTTCGCGTATGACTTGGCGGACACGGAGGTCCGCCCTCCATCGCATGAGGACGTTGTCGTCCGCGGGGTTCTGCAAGCGCCTCATATACTTGAACCGGGGGCCGCGACAGGGCTGGGGGAGGCCGCCCCCGGCACACCGGCGCCGCCCCGCCGCGTCATCCCCCTCCCGTCTGCCGGGCGTGGATCAGGGGACAGTCGGCCCCGCGCCCTCCGACGGCGCCGGAGTCCCCTGTCCCGGGGGCGTCGCCGTGGCCGGGGCATTCGCGGCGGGGG
>MVZH01000495.1 GCA_002068325.1 Lentisphaerae bacterium ADurb.BinA184
CCGCCTCGACCGCCGCCGCGACGGCGGCCGGCGCAGCCGCCTCCTGCGCCGACGCGGTTTCAGCCGCCGGGACGGCGAGCAGCCCGGCCGACACAAGCGCGCACCCGATCAGACGTTCGGCAACACGGGGGGTCATGGGCAACCTGCTTTCTGTGCTGTTGGCGGACGGCCGCAACGCCGGCACACGGCGTGCGGGAGAGTGCGTAAGATACGACGTGTCCGGCGGAATGCCAGGCGCGGCTATTCGGCCAGCAGACGAAGCTCAGTGAGCTGGGCGGCGAGCAGCTTGGGCTTGACCGCCTGGGCGGCCTCGGCGGGCAGCCGGTTGTAGAGCGCGTAGGCGAGGGGGAGGATCTCGCGGGTGGTGGACTGGCTGAGGAGATCGAGCGTGCGGCCGGCGTCGGCGGGCGGCAGGGCCAAGACGGCCTCGTTGAAGACCCGGATGTCGTCAATGGCGTTGCGTTCGAGCCGTTCGACCTTGCGCAGCTCGGCCAGGCCGCGCTTGCGCTGCGCCGGGGTCAGCTTGAAGGAGACACCGCCGTAGAGGTTGTCGATGGCCGCGCCCTTGCCGCTCTTCAGGCGGATGCGGCGCACCAGGCCCTGTTCGTAGACGGCCAGCGCGTCCGACAGCATGTCCGTGCGCCCGATCCGCAGCAGGACTGCGGCGGCGAGGAGACGGTTCTCGGGCGAGGCGAGGATCTTCTCAACCGCCGGGGCCGACTCGCGCTGGCCGAGCCGGCCGAGGCTGAGAAGCGCTTCGCGGGCCACAACCGGGTTGTCCTCGGCCAGGCCCTTCTCGAGCACGGCACGGTACTTGGGGTCGCCGGCCAGCCCCAGGCAGCGGTAGCCGGCGCCACGGATGAAGTCCAGGTTGCTGCGCGTCAGCTTCTCCCCCAGCTCGGCGTCGTCGCGGCCAAGGTAGGGCGAGGCCAGCTCGGCCACCTCGCTCAGCAGCTCGGTGTCCTCGACCTTGTCCACGTTGTCAACCGCGGCCTCCAGCAGCATGCGGGCGCTCTCGGCGTCAACCACGTTGCCCATGGCCTCGCGCAACATGGCCGTGAACTGCTTGCCGGGCAGGTCGAAGCCCTCCATGAACAGCCGCTCGGGCGTCATCTTGGCCGGATCGACCGCCACCTTCTTGACCATGCCCCCGGTCTCCGCCTCGAAGCCGGCGCCCACCCAGCCCAGGCAGGCCGCCAGCACACGCGGCCACTGCGACCACTCCCAGTACGGGCGCGTGCCGTCGGCGGGGACGCCGTGCGGGTTGATCAGCACCGCGATCACACGGCCCTTGCCGCAGGTGTAGGAGACGATAGCCGGATGGTCGCCGGCGGTGGCGAGCACGGTGGCGCCGTCCTTGAGCGGCGACACGTCCACGCTGTAGGCACAGGCCGGCACCGACCAGTCAACGCCAGGGAAGGCCCCGGCGGCGGCCGGCTTCAGCGGCAGGCCGCGGTTGTCGGCCACCACGTCGCGGAACTTGGCGATGCGCACGGGCAGCGCCTCCGCCAGGCCGGTGTTGTGGTCGGCCCCCTGCGAGA
>MVZH01000496.1 GCA_002068325.1 Lentisphaerae bacterium ADurb.BinA184
TGCTGTACCCGAGTTTCCAGGCCTTCCGGGTGAAGCCGGGCGGCGAGGTTGACCTGGGCGCCGCGGGGACGCCGCAGGTGCCGGGGGTCGAGGCCGACGGCGGGCGCATTGTGATCGCCTACCGCACCTTCGGCGGGCAGATCCGCACGCGCAGCAGCCTGCAGGGCGGTCTCGGGAACAACGCCTTGCGGCGCGAGATGCTGGTCAGCCCAACCCTCGAACGGCTGGCCTTCACGGCCGGCTTCGGCGAACCCGTCCCCGACTTCAGCCTGCCCATTGCCCCCGACCTCTCGGTGAACCCCAACAAGTTCTTCCTGGCCGACAACCTGACCGCCGATCCGCACGCCGTGCGGCTGCTGGCACTGGAATGGGGCCACCCCGTCCTGACCGCCGGCGAAGCGGCGAGCGTGCAGTTGCGTCTGCTCGAGACTCCGGGCAAGGCGACCTTGGCCTCCCCGGGGGTGCGGGTGGCGGTCTCGCCGCACTTCGAGCGCAGCCCTGACGAGCGGCACTGGCGGCCGGTCGAGGGGGCGGTGTGGGACGGGCAGACCGTCCGCTTCACCCTGCCGGCCGACGCGCCGGCGCCGTTCTGCCACGTCCGCTTCGGGGTGGCGGCGGGGGACTCGGCCGAGGCGTGGTCGCCGCTGTCCGCCGAGATGCTGGTCGCCGTGCTGCGCGCGGGGCAGCGGGGGACGGCGGCTTTCGTCAGCAACAAGGGCCGCAACGCCTTTGTCGCCGGCGAGACGATCCGGCTGCAGGCCGTCCTGCGGTCGGCGGCCGAACGGCCGGCCGGGGAGCGCCGGATCGTGCTGGTCCATCCCGACGGGCAGACGGAAGGTTTCCCCTTCAGCGATCCTGGCGCGGCCTGGCATGCGCAGCCGTTTGAGATACCGGGCGAGGGCACGCGGAACTTGATGCCGGGCGCGTACGAGTTGCGTTTCGAGGGACTGCCGTCCGACGTGGCCGGGCTGCCGTTCGGTTTCGACCTGGCCGGCGCCGAGAAGACCAGCCTCTACGCCATCATCAAGCCGTCGAAATACACCAAGTCGATGAACGCGCTCATCCCCAGCCATCGCAATGCCGACTTCGAGGCGATCCACCTTGACCGCGCCGTCCGCACCCTCGCCGAGTGCGGTTACAACCGCCTCGACCTGATGACCTACGACACCGAGCTGCACGTGCGCCCGTTCACCGAGCGCGAACGCCTCGCCGCCGCCGACGAGCGGCTGATGGCGCCGGCCAGCGTCTACCAGCCGACGCCGCGCAACCAGCTGCTCAACGCCTGCGTCCGCCACGGACTCGACTTCAGCGATGTCTTCCTGAGCTACAACGACTTCCATCTTCCCCGCTACGTCGAAGGCTACATCGCCGCCAGCGAGCGCTGGATCACGCGCGAGATGCTGGCCATGCGCCACTCGCCCGCCCTCTCGGGGATGATGCTGTACGACGAGATGTACGACATGGGGGTGACGGGGCTGGACAAGACGCACCTGAAGCTGTTCCCGGCGGTCCGCGAGCGGCGGG
>MVZH01000497.1 GCA_002068325.1 Lentisphaerae bacterium ADurb.BinA184
AGATGCGCCTGACCCCCGGCCGCCAGCTGGATGAAATCCTGCGCGTACCGGCCGCCGACATCATCCACCTCAAGATCACCGAACGCTGGCCCCAGACCCGCGGCGTGCCCTGGCTGCATGCCGCCATCACCCGCCTCAACCAGTTGGGCGAGTTCGAGGAAGCCGCCGTGGTGGCCGCCCGCATCGGCGCGTCCAAGGTCGGATTCTTCGAGAACCCGGAAGGTGACCTGAGCGCCCTGGCCGACGGCGACGAAAACGGCACCCCCAGCGCCACCGTCGAGGCCGGCGAGTTCACCAGCCTGCCCCCCGGCTACAAGTTCAGCAGTTGGGACCCGAACTACCCCAACGAGGTGTTCGACCCCTTCACCCGCAGCATCCTGCGCGGCATCGCCGCCGGCGTGGGCGTCAGCTATGAGAGCCTGTCGCGCGACTACAGCCAGAGCAACTACAGCAGCAGCCGCCTGGCCCTGCTGGATGACCGGGACCTGTGGCGCACCCTGCAAGCCTGGTGGATTCGCGCCTTCCGCGAACCCCTGCACGCCCAATGGCTTCAAGCCGCCGTGTTGTCCCGCGCCGTGCCCATCGACATGATGGCCTACGCCAACGACCGCGCCCGCTACGAAGCCTGCAAGTTCAAGGCGCGCGGCTGGTCCTGGGTGGACCCCACCAAGGAAGTGGCCGCCTACAAGGAAGCCGAACTGGCCGGCTACATCACCAAGACCCAGGTCATCGCCATGACCGGCGGCGGCGCCGACCTGGAAGACGTCATCCGCGAACGCCGGCGCGAGCTGGACATGCTCGACGACGCCGACCTGGAAACCGACACCACCCACCCCGCCGAACCCGCGCCCGCCACGGCGCCCGCCCCCGCGCCGGAACCCGACAACGAGGACGAGGAAGACGACGACCCGGACGCCGGCGGCCAGCCCGCCCGCGTCTTCGCATTCAAGAGGGACCACGAATGAGCGAGCGCAAGCAAGACCCCCTGAAACTGCCGCGCCTGGCGCGCGACCTGTTCGGCACCCGCATCGACGCGCGCGCCGAAACCGAGAACGGCATCACCTTCGCCGCCTCCAGCGGCATCGAGGTGGAACGCTGGTGGGGCACCGAAGTCCTGGCCCACGACAAGGGCGCCGTGCGCATGGGCCGCATCGACGGCGGCGCCGCGCCCCTGCTGTTCAACCACAACTGGGACGACCCCATCGGCATGATCGACGCCGGCCGCCTGGAAGACGGCCGCCTCATGGTGGACGCCCACTTCTTCGACACCGAGCGCGCCCGCGAGGTCAAGGCCATGCTGGAAGGCGGCCTGCGCAACGTCTCCATCGGCTACGAGATCCACGCCATGGAAGAAGAAACCAAGAAAAACCGCTTCACGGCCACCGACTGGGAGCCCCTGGAAGTCTCCATCGTCACCATCCCCGCCGATCCCAGCGTGGGCATCGGCCGCAGCAACGATTCACCCAAGCCCGTGCGGATCACCCGCGCGGATTCCGTACCGGCGCAACCCGC
>MVZH01000498.1 GCA_002068325.1 Lentisphaerae bacterium ADurb.BinA184
GGATCGCCATCACCGCCGGCGGGTGCACGGTCGAGAATGGCGGCGCGGCCGGGATCTCCCTGCGCGTGTGGCGGCACGCCTGCCGCCTGGAACCCGGGCAGACGACGAGCGTGACGGCACCGGGGCCAGTTCGGCCGGACTGGGCCGCGGCGACCCGCGGGTGAAAGATGTTCGTGACCTGTCAGCCAAATCCCTGCTGACGATGTTGGCCCTCAGAGGATCCGGAGGCGGCGCGGTGATGATGAAGACGAGTCGGACAGTCCATTTTCTCATGGGGGTTCTTGCCATGTCAGTCACGACAGCGGCCGGGCACGCCGCCGACGCCCTCTGGCTGCCCAGCGTCTTTTCGGAGGGCATGGTGCTGCAGCGGGAGCTGGCGGTTCCGGTGTGGGGCCGGGCCGCGCCCGGCGCGGCCGTGACCGCCACCGTCTACAAGGGCGGGGACACGGTGGCCGAGGCGACCGCGACGGCGGCCGGCGATGGCGGCCGCTGGCGCGTCAACCTGCCGCCGCTGGCCGGCGGCCCGGACCGCCACACGCTGCTGATCAGCGCCAAGGGTCCCGAGAAGGGCCGCGAGGAGCTGCGCCTGTTCTCCAACGTGCTCATCGGCGAGGTCTGGCTGGTCTGCGGCCAGTCCAACGCCATGTTCCCCATGAATGCCTGTGCCGAGCGCGACGATGCCATCGCGCACCGGCTGGAATACCCCCTGATCCGCGTCGCCCTGATGGGCCGGCGCGACACCCACATGGTGACCGCACCTCAGGAGGAGACTTCGGGCTACTGGGGCCCCGCCAAGTGGGAGGAGGCCAGTTGGACCGTGACGCGGGACAGCGGGCGCGACGTCCCCGGCGCGTCTTCCGGAGTCAGCTACTTCTTCGCCCGCGCCCTCACGCAAGAGTTGGGCGGCAAGGTGCCGGTCGGCATGCTCGAAGTGACCCAGATCCTGCCCGTTGAGACATGGGTGGATCCGGAGCTGGCCGCCGCCGTTCCGGAACTCGAACACCTGCTGGGCAAGGGGTATCCCCACGCCACGGGGTGCGGATTCGCGGCGAACATTGCGCCGCTGGCGCCCTACGCCATGCGCGGCGGGATCTACTACCAGGGCGAGATGAACGGGAGCCGCTCCCGCGATTACTACCACGGGCTCAAGACGGTGATTGCGAGCTGGCGCCGGGCCTGGGAACGCCCTGAGCTGCCCTTCCTGGTGGTGCAACTGCCCGGCTACATGGGCAGCGGCGACGGCAACCATCCCCGCCACCCCCTCGATATGCCGGCGGAGATGCTGAAGGCGTTCGACAGCAAGAACGCCGATCATCCGTACTGCTACATCCGCGAGGCGCAACTCCGGGTGAGCCGCGAGGTGCCGGGCGTCGGCCTGGCCGTCATCCTCGACCTGGGCGAGAAGTTCGACATCCATCCGCCGCGCAAACAGCCGGTCGGCGAGCGGCTTGCCCTGCAGGCGCGCCAACGGGCCTATGGGGACCGGCAGGTCGTGGCCGACGGTCCCCT
>MVZH01000499.1 GCA_002068325.1 Lentisphaerae bacterium ADurb.BinA184
CCGCCGTTTTCACGAACTGGCGGTGCCGTCACCAGGCCGGCTTGTGCGTGAAAACACCAGCGTTTTCACGAACTCTTGGGCACCGCCGCCAGGCCATATTGTGCACGAAAACACCACCGTTTTCACGAATTGGCGGGGGGGGGTAGCCGCCGGCCGGGTAGTGCGTGAAAACACCAGCGTTTTCACGAACTGACGACGACGACGCGGGCCGGGGGTGTGCGCGAAAACACCGATGTTTTCACGAACTGCGGGGCGCCGCCGCCAGGCCATGTTGTGCACGAAAACACCACCGTCTTCACGAACTCTTGGGCACCGCCGCCGGCCAACTTGTGCGTGAAAACACCACCGTTTTCACGAACTCTTGGGTACCGCCGCCGGCCAACTTGTGCGTGAAAACACCAGCGTTTTCACGAACTGCGGGGCGCCGTCGCCAGGCCGGGCCTGGGCCGGGCGTGCGAATCAGGGCATGGGGGTGCAGACGAGTCGGTCGCCACAAGGGGCGACGGTGCAACCGCTGCCAGGCACGGCCAGACGCCATGCGCCCGCCTCCCCGCTGAACGCCATGCCATCGTCCCCCCCGGACGGGTTGACACGCAAGAGGAAAAGGAACTCGACCTGCGCGGCCCGACGGAATGGCGAGAAGCTCCGGTATCGTACCTGGCGGGTGACAGGCTGGCGGGTGTCTGAACACTCGTAGAGGCTGGTGCGGGTGACATCGCTCCAACGCCAGCCCTGGCCGCGGTCAGGCAGGAGCGGCTGCACCGTGAGGCGCACCCCGGCGTTCTCAATGACGGAGAGGATGCCGTCGGAACGGATGTCGCCGGCGTAGTGGAGGAGCCACTCGATGTGGCGTTCGCCCTCGCACCGGATGACGTCGCGGATGACGACCGTGTCGCGGCCGGCGATGAGCAGGGTCCGGGTGAACTGCCGCAGGAGTCCGGGGTAGCAGTCGGCGGCCTCGCCGACGGCCATGGCCCAGGCGGCGCCCGCCTCGGCGCCGAGGATGCGGCCGTCGCGGCCGTCGCCCCAAGTCTGGCCCTGCCCGTCAACGAGCAGGGTGCTGTGGCCGACGGTGGCGGGGCCGTCGAAGTTCCAGCGCAAGGCGGCCGGGTCGAAGAATCCGAGGAAGTGCGCCTGGGGCCAGTAGGGGTGTTCGATGACGAGGGGTTGTCCGGCGGCTTCGAGGACGAAGCTGTTGGCGTCGAGATGGCTGTGGCCGACGGTGGAGGGGCCGGACTTCAGGCCGGCGAAGAGATCCTCGGTCTGCCAGCCGCTGCGGAGAGTGGCGACGCCGGTTGTCGGGAAGACTGCAGCGCGGCGGGGGCTGGGGGCGGCCGGGGCGGTGCCGTCTTCGCAGCTCAGGTAGAGGGGGGACGCGGCCGGGGCGAGCCGTGCGACGTGCCGCCAGTCGGGCCGGTCCTGGGCGTTGGCGAGCATGGCGAGGGCTTCCGCAAGGGTCGGCGAAAGGCCGGGGTCACAGTCGGCGAAGTTGTAGACGTG
>MVZH01000500.1 GCA_002068325.1 Lentisphaerae bacterium ADurb.BinA184
CCGATCCTCGCCGGCATCCGCCGTCGCCAGTTCGGGCAGCCCGCGCGTCAGCACGACTGCCAGTATGCCCCCTGCAATCCAGCCCCGCCTCATGGGTGACTCCTGTCCGCCCGGGGCGCGCCGCGTTTCACGGCGCCGCGGGCGGCGCTGGCGGCGCAATCTCGCCGGCCAGCTGGTCGAGCCGGCGGCAGACCGGTTCAATGCGTTCCGCCGACACCACGCGGGGCTTGAGCACGACCACGCCGCGGAAGTTGTGCCGCCGCAACGCCAGCCACCACGGCAGCAGCATCTCACGCGACGGCATCTCGCCGGCCTCCGCATCGTGGTGGAACCGCACGATGCCAGCCTGGAAACAGAAGCGCCGCACGAAGGCGGCCGGATCGAAGTCGGCGGGCAACTCGAACGGCAGGACGTCGAGCGCGAGCCGGAGGCTGGGGTGCATGATGTCATGGAGCAGATTGGCGGCGACGTTCCACTGGCGGGAGTGGGGGAACGGCAAGGGACAACGGACCGGCAGGCAGAGGTCAACGGTGCAGTCGCCGGCCATGGGGATGACGCGCCGGAGGAAGGCCGAACGGGACTCGGTGGCGGCGTCGGGGGCGGCTTCGAGCCGGTCCATTCCCAAGGGCAGCCCGGCGGTGTGAAGGCCGAGGGTGTGGCACGCCCTCAGCCGGCGCACAACGGTATCTACCGCGGCGTCCAAGGCCGGCGGGGCGAGGGTCTCCAAATAACGTCCCAGGGCCTCCGGGAGCAAGTCGTGGACACAGGCGACGACCACGCCTCGCCGCCGGAGGCCGGCGACCGCCGCCAACCCGCCATCCAGGACAAGGGACGCCGGCATGGCGACGTCGCGCAGGACGCGCAGGTCGGCGACCACCGCCAGCCAGGCCTCGGCGTTGTCTTCCGGGATGGCGAGGGCGAGCGGGTTCATGCCAGGCAACCCCTTCCGTACAGGCAACCGACCGCAGCGGCCACGGCTGTCTCCACCCGGAGAGTGAAGGCCCCCACCCTCAGCGGCCGCAGCCCGCGGCCCTGCAACGCCTCGGTCTCATCCTGGCTGAAGCCGCCCTCGGGGCCGATCCACAGGGAAAGGGCGTCAGCGCCGGCCCGCGCGAAACCGCCCTCCTCGGAGGCCGCCGCCCGCGAACTGCCAAACCAGCCCGGCATCGAACAGGCGGCGAGGGCGTCGGCAAACGGCAACGGCGCGGCGATCCGCGGCAGGAACGGATTGCCGGACTGCTTGAGGGCGGCGACGGCCTCCGGTTGCCAGGTCTCGGCCCCCTCCGGGCGCGCCACGCTGAACCGGCACAGGATCGGCTGCACCGCCCAGACGCCCAGTTCCGTGCACGACCGCACGACGTGCGCCATCTGCTTGGCCCGCGGCGGCGCGACGTACAGGTGCAGCGGCCGGAGCGGCGGCGCCAGTTGCTCACGCTCCGTGACCTCAAGCTGAACGTGCACACGCCGTCCCGCCCGCGACGCAACGACCACGGCTGC
>MVZH01000501.1 GCA_002068325.1 Lentisphaerae bacterium ADurb.BinA184
AAGGCGGGCGCCGGCCACCGCCCCGACGTGCCCGAAGATCGCCTCGTTGACGGGCGTCCGGTAGACTTGGGGCTGCGCCGTACCCGGCCCCCGCCAGTCGGGGTAGAGCCCGACGGCGACGGGGAACGCCTTGTCGCCCTGGCTGAAGATCCCGAAGACCATGCGGACGTCGCCCGGGCGGCCGGTCAGCGGCCCCTTGGGAGGGGCGTTGACGTCGCCCTGGAGGTAGAAACTGACGGTGTCCGACCCCTGGTCGTGGGTGAAGATGCGTTCCAGCGGCGGTAGCGGCGTGGCCCGGAAGTCCGAACCCAGGCGGACGTGCCAGCGCAGGAAGAGGTGTTCGGGATTGTACAGGCAGCGGACTTCGACGCGCTCCTTGTCGGCGGTGCCATAGCGGACCGGCTCGGCGGCCTCCCAGCCGGTCAGCGAGCCGTCCAGCTCGACGCCGCCCAGGGCAGGGGCGAAGCGGGCCACCCTCGTCGTTCCCGCGCCGCCCCGCAGGCTGATGGCGATCTCCGGCGGGTCGGCGATCTGGGCGGCGGCGATGGTGATCCGGCGCGGCAACCCATCGAGGCGCTGCACCGGGTTCCTGTCGAGCGACCATCCCTCCATCTCGTAGAGCATGGGGGTGTACTTCCCGGAGGCATAGTAGATCTTGCCGCTGGCGCCATGGGTGTAGACCGTGCCGGCGAAGAACTCCCCGGGCTGCCGGTAGACGCCGATCTCGTCGCGCGTCGCCCCAGGCGGGAAGAGGGTATCGACATAGAGACCGTCGTCGGTGTAAAGGAAAAGACCACTGCGCGACTGGTCGATCACGGTCAGCAGCCCGTTGATCGGCTGGAACAGGCGCATGCCGCCCTCGATCTCGCCTCGCGGGTTGCCGCCCCGCAGTTTCGTCCGGCCGACGCGCCAGACCAGCCGGTAGCCACCCTTGCCGTCGGGGACATACCGGGAGATCTTGTGCTGGGCGCCGAAGTTGGCGGTGAAGTTGCGGCCCCCGCGGGCCTGGACATAGAATCCGTCTCTCACCGAGCCATCGGCCTGCATCCAGTCGCTGCTGAAGGTCTCGGCCATTTCGTTGCCGCCGTGCACGGCATCCGCAGTGCCCTCGGCGCGGGCCACGAAGACGGGATCGGTCAGCACCTTCTGCCAAGCGGTGAAGACCGGGTTGCGGTGGCTGTCGAACGACGAGGGGGCCAGGCGCCAGAGGTCGCGGCCGCCCTGGGCGAGGGCCAGGTAGGAGAGGTCCGGCAGCCATTTCTGGCCGTGGTAGGTCATCACCCAGCCTGGCAGTTCGGTGGGCCGGAGCTCTTCGTCATCGGTCTCGCCGTTGCCGTTGGCGTCGTTCCACAGGAAGCTGGCCTTGTCCTGCCGGATGAGGCCGGCCGAACGCCACCAGCGGTTGCCCGTGGCATCCAGCCGGTAGACAGTCAGGTTCTGTTCACTGGCCAGGTACAGCGTTCCGGCGACCCGGATGGCCACCGGCTTGTCCAGGCC
>MVZH01000502.1 GCA_002068325.1 Lentisphaerae bacterium ADurb.BinA184
GCCGGTCCCCCTCGTCGGAATCTGGACCGAGGACAACTTCTCCGCATTCCGTCTGGACGCCTACCGCGGCCCCGACACGATGACGCCGCTGCTGGCCACCGAGAAGGAATGGAAGCCCCTGCCCAAAGACGCGGTCGAGTCGTACCTGCGCAATGGACGCTGGGTCAGCCTGTCCGAGCCGCTCGCCGCCCGCGGCATCCGGTTCTACACCGACAAGGTGGTTGATCCGCACGGCAAGCGGCTGCAGGCCGCCGAGATCGCGGCGATGCTCGTCTTCACCGACTTGGGCGACGCCCCCGTGCCGCCGCCCGTCGAAGGCCCGACGGCGGCGCCCTACGTCATCCGTACGCCGGTTGAGAGTGACGGTCTGCTGACGGTGGTGATCAACGACGCGAAGGGGCGCCGGGTGCGCAACCTGCTTGCGCGGGCCGATGTCGTCGCCGGCGAGTTCAGCGCGGCCTGGGATCTGCGCGACGACGCCGGCACGTATGTCGCCCCCGGGGCCTATCACTGGCAGAGCCTCTCCCACCCGGGGCTGCGGCTGCGCTACGAGTTCACGGTCTACCCGAACGTCTCGCAGTTGCATCCCGAGAACACGGCGTGGCTGAACGGGATGTCGGGGTCGGGTGGCTGGCTGGCGGACCACTCGCCGCCGTACGGGGTCTGCGCGGCGGGCGACCGGGTCTACGTGGGCGCGCCGTGTCCGGAGGCGGGGGTGGGGTTTGCGGCCTGCGACGTCTCGGGGCGCAAGCTGTGGGGGATCCACGGCTTCGGGCCGTTCAGCGGGGCGCGACGCATGGCGGCGGACGGCGACCGCGTCTTCGTCGAGAACATGGGCATTGCCTATGACGATGTCGGCATCGAGCATGTGTGGATGGTGGATGCCGAGACGCAGAAATACACCGACGTGGTGGCCCGGCGCAGCGACGAGCGGCGCAAGGTCGGCGTCGTCGGCATGGCGGCGGGCGGGGGCCGGCTCTACCTGGCCATCCGCGCCGAGGATCGCTGGCTGGTCAATGCCACCGGTGATGCGGCGGTGGACATCCTCAACTGCTTGCCCGCCTACAAGGAGCAGCGCCCGCCCAAGCGCCCCTACGAGATCGTGCCCAACCCGCGCGACGATTTCATCCGGCTCTTCCGCCTCAAGGGCGTTCCGCCCGGCTACGCCCAGGGGCACGGACTGACCTGGCTGGAGTCGACGCGTGGGCCGCAGCGCCGGCAGCACATCATGCTGGCCTTCAACGCCCCGGTGCAGGTGGGCAGCTGCGTCGTGCCGGTGCCGCAGGACGTCCCCTACACCGTCAGGCTCAGCGCCCTCAAGCCGGATGCCGCCTACCCGCCCAACCCCAACCGCCGCGAGGACTGGGTCGATTTCGAGAGACAGGCCGAGCTGCCCTGGGACATCGCGGCGGCACCGCCCAACTGCGCGACCCGCGCCCTCCTCGTCACGTTCACCAAGGGCGGCGAGGACGAACTGACCGACCTGCTC
>MVZH01000503.1 GCA_002068325.1 Lentisphaerae bacterium ADurb.BinA184
TGCGCGGCGGCGCCAAGACCAGCAAGACGATCAAGGTTCAGGCCGGCGGCCGGAAGGAGACCGGGGGCACGGTGGCGGTGCCGCCGGAGGCCCAGGGCGAGGCGGCGGATACGGTCAAGGTCGAGGAGCCGGCCGGCGAGCGCAAGCTGATGAAGCTGAAGGGGAAGGCGGCGCGCGAGCTGGGGACGGCGCCGGTTGTGGCGCGGACGATGCCGCGGGCGCAGGTCTCGCGCGAGGAACCCGGAGTGGGTTTCACCCTGGCCGCGGCCGCCTCGTTGCTGGCCATGGCGGCGCTGACGTACTTCCTGGTGGTTCAGGTCATGGCGCACGTCCTGTAGCCGGCGGTCGATGAGTGCCGAGTTTGTCCACCTTCACGTCCATACCGACTACAGTCTGCTGGACGGGGCCTGCCGCATCACGGACCTGGCCGCGCAGGTGAAGGAAGGCCGCATGCCGGCCGTGGCCTGCACCGACCACGGCAACATGTACGGCGCCGTCGAGTTCTACGAGGCGATGGGGAAGGCCGGCGTCAACCCGGTCGTGGGGTGCGAGTTCTACCTCGCCAACGGCAGCCGCCTGACGCGCGACCCCCGCGACCCGCACGCCCAGGGCTTCCACCTCGTCCTGCTCGCGCAGAATGAAGCCGGGTATGCCAACCTCTGCCGCCTGAACTCGGCGGCCTGGCTGGAGGGCTTCTACCACAAGCCCCGCATTGACTTCGACCTGCTGTCCCAGTGCCACGAGGGGCTGATTGCGCTCACGGCCTGCATCGGCGGCGAAGTCCCCGCCCGGCTGCTCGAAGGCGACGCCGCGGCCGCGGCCGCGGCCCTGCGGCGGTATCTTGATCTGTTCGGGCGCGAGCGCTTCTACATCGAGGTGCAGGACCACGGCATGGCCGAGGAGAAGGCCGTCAACCCCAGGCTGGTGGGGCTGGCCGACGAGTACGGCCTCGGGCTGGTCGCCACCAACGACGCGCATTATCTGAGGAAAGAGCACGCCCCCGCCCACGACGTGCTGCTGTGCATCGGCACCGGCAAGACGCTGGGCGACGCCAACCGGATGCGCTTCCCGGGCACGGAGTTCTACCTCAAGAGTCCCGACGAGATGGCCGCGCTCTTCGCCGAGCGTCCGGACGCCCTCCGCAACACCCTGCGGATCGCCGAACAGTGCCGTCTCCGGCTGACCTTGAACGACCCGATGCACAACCACTACCCGGTCTACCAGGTCCCCGACGGCGTCTCCCGGGAACAGTACCTGCGCTCGGTCTGCGTCGAGGGGGTCCGCGAACGCTACGGCTTCGACGCCGACAGTCCGTCGCTGGACGAACCCCGGCGCGAGATCGTGCGGCGCATGGACTTCGAGCTGCAGGTCATCGGGCGGATGCACTTCACCAGTTACTTCCTGGTGGTCTGGGACTTCATCCGGTTCGCCCATCGGGCCGGCATCCCCGTCGGCCCCGGCCGCGGCAGCGGGGCCGGCAGCCT
>MVZH01000504.1 GCA_002068325.1 Lentisphaerae bacterium ADurb.BinA184
ATGAACTGCTGCAGGTAGGGGTCGGGCGAGCCGATCACGCGGCGGGGCAAGTCGGCGCAGACGTTCAATTTCTATCTGGCCGCGTTCAAGGGCTTGTGTCGGTTCATGGTCCGCGATGGCCGGGCCACGGAAAGCCCCGTGGCGTACCTAGACGGCCTGAACGTCAAGACCGACCGGCGGCATGATCGACGGGCGCTGTCGGTTGAGGAAATCCGTTGGCTGCTGACTGTGACCGGCGGGGCCGGCGCTGCCGAGCGCCACGGAATGACGGGGCCGGAACGGGCCATGCTCTACCGGCTGGCCCTGGAAACCGGCCTGCGCGCGGCGGAACTGGCAAGCCTGACGCGGGCAAGCTTTCACCTGGCCGGCGATGCGCCGACGGTGACGGTTGACGCCGCCTACAGCAAGCACCGGCGAGAGGACACCTTGCCCTTGCGAGCCGACACCGCGGCCGATCTGCGGGACTTCCTGGCCCGCAAGCTGCCTGACGCCCCCGCCTTCAACGTGTCGCCCAAGCCCGGCGCTACGGCCGACATGCTCCGGGCGGACCTGGCCGCGGCGCGCGTGGCGTGGCTGAAAGAAGCCGAAGGCAATCCGGCGGAACACCGGCGGCGCGACGAATCCCGCTTCCTCTGCTACGCCGACAGCGCCGGGCGCGTGGCGGACTTCCACGCCCTGCGCCACACCGCCGGGAGTTTGCTGGCGGCCAGCGGTGCGCATCCGAAGGTGGCGCAGAGCATCATGCGGCACTCGACGATTGAACTGACCATGAGTCGCTATACCCACGTGTTCGCGGGGCAAGAGGCGGACGCCGTGGCGGCACTGCCCGACTTGGCCTGCCCCGTTGCCGAGTCGGCCAAGATGCAGGCGACGGACAACCGCCCCGCGACGGCCGACGCCGTAGGATGCCCCAGGAATGGCGCGGGCGATTCCGGCCGGGCCATGTATCGTCCGAAGCCGTCCGCGCGGCGTGGCGCAACGCCAGCGGGCGACGGTGGCCCGACGGCGCAGCCCATGACGGCCGCCGTTGACGGCGCTTCCGTCGGCGATGCTGGCGCGGCCCGCGTCGAAAGTGCGGCGCTGGCCGGCAAGCTGCACGAATGCACGCATGGCACGCCGTCTATGGCTGTCTTGCCGCATTGCTTGGCGCGTGGAAGCGGTTCAGAGCTTACTACAGTGAACGCCAGTGAACACAGACGCGACAGCGCCGGCGAGCGGGAAACCCTTGTAAATACGGGGAATGCAGGCGATAATGCGGACTCTGACAAAAGGCGGAGGGGTGGCCGAGTGGTCTATGGCGGCGGTCTTGAAAACCGCTGTGCTCGCGAGAGCACCGGGGGTTCGAATCCCTCCCCCTCCGCCAGTTTTTTTTGTTTCTCTCCTGTATGTTGTGTCCTTCGCTCTCCGGGCGGCAGCGGTCGGCGGCGGCATGAAATCGACACGAACTCAACTTCTGGTGGTGGCGGTGGCGGTGATAACGGCCG
>MVZH01000505.1 GCA_002068325.1 Lentisphaerae bacterium ADurb.BinA184
GCCCGGTCGCCGCCATCCGTGGCGGCGCCGGCGGATCGATCGCCCATGCCACGCCTGCCAAGAGACAGCCTGCGAATCCCGCCGCCACCATGCGCCACGTCATGACCACGTCCTCCGGGTTGATCGATGGGCCGCCGACATGAGAACGGACAAATTCAGCCGAGACCTTAAGGCAGGGAGAGGGTTACCGCCTGGGCGGGGCCAGCCGAGACGGCAAGGGGCTGGACGCCAATCCTTTGCCCATTCTCAACGACGGCCATCTCGTACTGGCCGGCGAGCAGGAGGAACCGGGCGGGATTGTCGGAGAGGGCCGCCACCATGCGCCCGGCCTGGGTGATTTCGACATAGGGGAAGCGGCCCGAGCCCGGGGCGTGGCCGCCCCCGTTGACCGTGACGGAAACATGGGCGCAAGGCACCTCGACCGTCGGGGCGAGGGTGCCGCCAGGCGTGACCACGAGATCCCCGGGAACCTCGAAGGCCTGCGCGGCGGAAAGCTGGATGCGGGCACGATAGGAGCCGGCCGGCAACTGGAAACGGGCCGGCGACTCGTTGAGCGCGGCGACCATCTGCCCCCCGCTCAGGATCTGGATCTGGGGGGCCGGGAAGACCGGCTGTCCGCCCGCCGCCAGCGTCAGCACCAAGGTGCCGGTGCCGGTGTTGAGGACGACCTCGACGGTCTGGCCGGCGACGACCTCGACCACCGTGGGCGGAGTCTCGGCCCCTTGCCCGACATGGGCGGAGGCCCGATAGCGCCCGGGAACCAAGGAGAAGAGGCAAGGATTGTCGCTCAGGCTCAAGGGGGCGGCATCCGGACGATCCAAGGCACAGACGGTGACCGTCGGGTTGACCGCCAGGCCTGCGTCGCCTTCACGCACCGTGACGCTGAGGCGGCCTTGCCCAGGTTCCGGCGGGGCGGCGGCGGCCGGGGTGCCGGCGGCGACGGAGATATCCATCCGGCCGTCTACGGAGCCGACGGTGAAATTGGAACCGGTGGCGGCGGTGATGGTCTTGCCGGCGGCCTCGAGCTCCAGGGTGCCCTCGACCACGGCGAAGGTTATCCATCCCCCCTCGATGGCCGGAACGGCGTCGCCGGGGTTGAGCGTCACGAGCACCTTGCCGTCTTTGATGATGTTCACGGTGCCGGTTATCCTCGTTATCCTGAACCCTGTGACGGCCGAGGACGGGGCGGCGGGAGCCGGGGTATCGGTCTGCGCGAACGCGGCGCCAGCGGAAAAGAACACCGCCACGGCGAACATGGAGAGCGATTTCATAATGCGGACCACCTCCGAAATACCGGTTAAAGACAGGCAATAATACCAGTTATGGCGCGGCGGTGTCAATAGCATAAAAGTCACAGTCGCGGTTCCGGCGGCCGTCGCGGTGACACCTGACCCGCTTCCATGCTAGAATTCCGCCTATGAAGGGCCTTTACCTGGTCTGCGCGGCGCTGGCCGCGCTCACGCCGCCCGCCGCGGCGGG
>MVZH01000506.1 GCA_002068325.1 Lentisphaerae bacterium ADurb.BinA184
GGCTGGGGCTGGTCAACCTGCCCGGCGAGCGCACCGGCGTGCTGGTGTGCGGCTGCCGGACGCCGCACAAGCACCCGCGCCGGCCCCCCTACGGCGCCCTCGGCTGGGCCACTTGGCCACGCGGACGCCTCGTCGCCCTGCGCGCCGCCGAACACGGCAGCTTCGCGACCTTCCCGCTCAGGACGCGCGGCGCTCATGTCTTCCTCAACTGCCGCACGCCCGCCAGCGGGATGATCCAAGTCGAGGTCGTGGGCCCCGACGGCAAGGTGGTGAACGGGCGCGGGCTGGAGGACTGCGACGCCATCGCCGGCGACTTCCTGCACCGGCCTGTCACTTGGCACGGCGAGAGCGGCGCCGGCATCGAGCCGGGACAGCCCTTCGCGCTGCGCTTCCGCCTCCGCTGCGCGGAGCTGTACGCCGTGCACTTCGCGTGATCCGCCGGTGCGGGATTTGCGGACTCCGCAATTCGGGCCGGAATGTGCCCCGTGTGCGCCCGGCGGCGGCAGGGCTGGGGGCGTTCACCGTGGGAAGCAGTACCGCTCGATGGCGGTGCAGACGGCGGCGATATTGCGCGCAGGGGTGGGATACCAGGCGTGGTACATCAGGGAAAGACCGCCGGCCGGAGTCGCCAGTTTCTCCACCGGCTCGCGGATGAGATCATCAATGTCCCGGGCCGAGCCGTGCATGGTGACGTGCTGGCGGTCTATGTCCAGGTCAATGGCGACGCGGCCCTTCAGCGCGCGGCGGATGTTGTCCAGGCCGTTGACGCGATCCTGCAGGTTGAGGACGTTGCCGCCGCACTCGACGAGGTCCTCGGCCAGGTCCATGACGCAGCCGTCGCAGTGTTCGTGGATGAGGATGCCGGCGCGGCGGCAGGGCTCGGTGAGCCGCTGGTAGGACGGCTTGATGTAACGGCGGAACTGCGCGGGCGAGAGCATCGGCGTGTGTTGCATGCCAAGATCCTCGGGGATGCCGACGACATCGGGCTGCAGGTCGAGGATGCGGCCCATCAGCGCGGCGTTGAAGCCTTCAACCATGGCGATGAGTTCGGCCAGGCGCGGCTCGTCGTCGGCCATGTCGAAGACCAGGTTCTGGTAGCCGCGCAGGTCTTGCAGGCGCAGGAAAGTGTGGCCGTGGGGCAGGCTGAGCCAGACCAGGTGGCCGTCGCGGCGGGCGGCGGCGACGGACGCGGCGATGGCCGTCCAGTCGAGGGGGTGCATGCCGTCGCCGTTCGCGGGGTTGGGCGGGCGCAGGGCGGGCCATGCCTCCCACGAGGCGAGGGCATGGCGGATGACGGCCGGGTACATCCCGTCGCGCGGGGTCTCCCACACGCAGCCCCAGCCGTCGGTGTAAGGCTGATTGGCCCGCAGCTCGGGCGGGAAGACAATCCTGGCCGGATCAACGTCGCCCTTGCGGAACCCCGGGAAGAGCCGCGGGTGGTCGAGCAGGATGGCTTCGATCTCGGCGGGG
>MVZH01000507.1 GCA_002068325.1 Lentisphaerae bacterium ADurb.BinA184
CGGGGGGGCGCCATAGGTTCCTCCTGGCCGATAGTGCGCCAAGACCTGGACTGACACACGTCACCTGACTATCATCCCGTCTACCCTCTCCTGCGCGTCTCGGTCTTGGCGGGTCGGGCGCGTGGGAGGGGGCGTTGCGGTTAGGCAATCTGCGGTGCCACGATGAGGATGTCGTTGCGATCGGTGGGCACGCTCTGAGTGCTGCCATCGGAAAACGTGATCTCCCACTCGATTTCGTATTCCCCCGCCGCGGCCGTGTCCGCCGCGACGAGGGTGTATGATACCTCGCCCCCCGTCGCGTCCGTCACGGTAGCGGCGGCGTTCGTCACCACCGTGCCCGCTCGCTTGGTATGAAAGGCCACGGTGGCGCCGGTAAGGTTGATGGCGGTGCCGTCCTTGTTCTCTAGCGTCGCCTCGATGGGAGGGTAGGTGTCGCTCTGCTTGCGCCTGATGGTTGCCATCGCTACTCCTTATAGTCCGCGTGAGCGGCCACGGCGGTGTACGTGGCCCGATGTGCGCCGGCGTTGGCGTAGGTGGCCTGGGCTTCTGAGGTGGTGTACTCCGCGCCGGCGCGCACGTCGGCGTAGTCGGCGCGTAAGGGCAAGGCCAGCGGGGGCAGGTAGTGCCCCGTTGCCGCCACTTCTGCTGGCTGTGTGCTCACCGCCCCCGTGCCGGTGATCGCCAGCAGCGCGCTTCCCGCGCCCGCGATGCTTGCCGCCGGAACACTGACGGTGCCCGTTCCCGTGATGGCGAGCGGCGTGTACGTGCCATCCCCACTGATCTGCGGCACGGGGGCGATGACGCTGCCCGTCCCGCCAAAGACGATCTGGCCCGTGGCCGAGATGGTGGCCTGCGGCGTCGTGAGCGTGCCTGCGCCAAGGAACTCTAGCCCACCATCGCAACCGATGAGGGGCGGCTGCACGGCGACCGCCCCCGTGCCGGTGATGGCGGGGGGAGTGTAAGCGCCCTCAGCGGCGATTTGTACGGGTTGCGCCGCCACCGCCCCCGTCCCCGTGATGGCCTGTGGGGTGTAGGTGCCCTCAGCCGCTATCGCCACTGGTTGTGTGGCGACAGCAGCCGCGCCAGAGAACCCCAGTGCGCCCGTAGCCGCGAGCGCCGCCGCCAGAACCGCAACGGCGATAGTGCCGGTGAAGGTCTGTGCCCCCGTCGCGGCCACCGCAGCCGGTTGTGTGGCTACAGCCCCGGTGCCGGTGATGGGTGTAGGCCCGCCCGCCGCCGGATCGACGGCGAGGGCACGGATCGTGCCCCCATAGCCTGCCGACGCAGCGACCTTGGACATGTCGGCGGGGTCGATCTTCCAGACTTTTTGGGTTGTCGCCCCACTACAGTAGATGTGACTGGCGTCGGCGGTGAGGGCATAGATCGTGCCCCCATAGCCTGCCGACTCAGCGACCTTAGACATGTCGGCAGGGTCGATCTGCCAGACTTTTTTGGT
>MVZH01000508.1 GCA_002068325.1 Lentisphaerae bacterium ADurb.BinA184
GGGCGGGCCATGGGGTCTGCCTTTCTGCCGTGTCAGCCGGGTCGGTGTCCGCGGCCGGGGACTCATGGCTGCGGCGGCCGCCAGTCGCCCTTCTGGTAGAGGGCGTAGAGGCCGGCGCAGACGCCGGCCATTTCGCCGACCTGGGTTCCGAGGCCGGGCAGCTCGAGGCGGCAGGCGTCGCGCATTTCCGGCCAGACGAAGCGGGGGAGCAGGCGCCGCACCGGCGCCATCAGCATCTCGCCGGAGTGCACGAAGACGGTTCCGACGATGATCATCTCGGGGTTGAAGATCATCATATACATGCCCAGTCCCTGGGCCATGCGGAGGCAGAGATCGTCCCAGAAGGAGACGGCGAAGGGGATGCCGGCGCGCACGCCCTCGCGCAGGGTTTCGTAGCCGAGCTTGGCGGGGTCGCCATCGACGCCGGGCAGTCGCAGCAGCGGGTTGTCGGGCTGCTCGGCGACCAGGGCTTGGAGGCGTCGGCCGACGCTGCGGCCTCCGCAGAAGGCCTCGAAGCATCCGCGCATGCCGCAGCCGCAGACCGGTCCGTCGCGGTCAATGATGACGTGTCCGACTTCGCCGGCGTTGCCGCTGAGGCCCTCGATGAGGCGGCCGGCGGCGACGAGGCCGCCGCCGATGCCGGTGCTCATGGTCAGGTAGATGAAGTCGCGGCGTCCGCGGGCGGCCCCGAAGAACCACTCGGCGAGGGCGCCGGCGTTGGCGTCATTCTGGAGGGCGGTGGGGATGCCGAGTCCGGTCGCCAGGTCGCGGCACAACGGCACGTTGGCCCAGACCATGTTGGGTGAGCATCCGATGCCGCCGTTGGCCAGATCGATCGGCCCCGGGGAGCTGACCCCGCAGACGGGGACGTCGGCCGGTTTGGCGCCGACGCGCGCCAGGAGCCGGTGGGCGGTTTCGACAACGCGTGGCAGGACGGTCTCGTAGGGTTGTTGGGTGCCGCCGTGGATGCGTTCGGCGGCCAGGATGCTGCCAGCGGCGTCGCCGACGCAGACGGCGATCTTGCTGCCGCCGATGTCAATGCCGAGGATGCGGGTGTTCGGTGGGATCATTTCAGTGCCCTGGCGTGGTCAATCC
Source organism: Lentisphaerae bacterium ADurb.BinA184 (assembly GCA_002068325.1). Taxonomy (GTDB): domain Bacteria; phylum Verrucomicrobiota; class Lentisphaeria; order Oligosphaerales; family MVZH01; genus MVZH01. Next base: position 1,096 of record MVZH01000508.1, read on the forward strand.
ATCACCCCTCAAAGGCTCGATGACTCGAAGGCGTCCGGCCGCTTGGGGTTCTGCGGGCAGCGGCAGCTTCGCCGGGGGCCGCCGGCCGGCCCGTCCGCCGGGAGTCTGCGGCTTCGACAGGCTACAACGTCCACACGGAAGCAACTCTTGAGCCTTCGTTCGTTTGTGGTGAATCATGCCGGGTAGGCCTTGCCGGCGGGGCCGGTCAGAACAGCGTCGGACTGCGCGCCGCCAGGCGGCGTTTGTCGAGGGCGGCGGCCAGCGACTTCAGTCCGTAGGCATGGGTCATGGCGTGGAGCCGTTCCCAGTCCGGCGGCCGCCGAGCCAGCCCGTCGAGGCCGTTCCAGCCGGCCGG
>MVZH01000509.1 GCA_002068325.1 Lentisphaerae bacterium ADurb.BinA184
GAGGGCCTCTGCTGGATCCTGACGCCGGACAAGGCAAACCTGGCCGGCGTCGCCACCGACAGTTGCCAGGTCCCGACGCCCACCGCCGAGGCAACTCCGCACTCGACCTGCTCCGTCCGCGGGTCCTCCGCCGGGGAAGTGCGCGCGAGCCTGAGTATGACGTCCTTCTCGCGCAGCGGCTTGCCGTCCGCGCCCTCGCAGCGAAACTGAACCTGCGGCCAGGGCGCTGGTTCAAGCACGATGTTGTCCTGGTCGGAGTCCAGCGGGAGCCTCGCGTAGGCCACCTGTCCGCGCCCGCCGCCGGCGGACTCCGCGATCAGCTCGACGTTGCCCGGCGTAAGCTCATTGAACGAGAAACGGCCGTCTCCGTCCACGGCGGCCAGCCATCGGCCCAAGTCCGCATAGAGGGCGACCGTGGGGATTCCCGCGGCGTTGACGCGCCCGCTCAGGCGCAGCAGCTTGCCCGGAGCCGGCTGAATCAGCAACCCCGTGGCCTCGTCATCGAGATTCACCGTCACGGGCGTCGAGCCGGCGGACCCGGGCGAGTCGCCGAAGAACGTCGGCAGCAGCCCCGTCTCGTCCGCCAATTGCTTGGCGCCGGTGCGCACGCGGTATGTGCCCGGTTCAAGTCCGGAGATACGGAACACGCCGCGGTCGTCGCTGGTGGCATGGCCGGCCAGCCGCAACGGCCGTCCGTCCTTGTAAGCCGAAACCTGGACCGCCTCCACGCCGACGCCGTTTTCGTCCACGACGGCGCCCGAGAGCGCCCCAAGCCGGCTGAGCCGCAGTTCGGCCGTGAACACCCCATCCCGCTCGAGCACGATCGGCGTTCCGGGGCCGTTCCAGCGCTTCTGGCCGTAGGTGGCGGCGGCGTAACCGCGCCTCTCGGCGGTCAGCACCACCGCCCCGGCCGGTGCGTTGGGGAAAGCGAAGTACCCGGCGGAATTGGTGAACACGGGAGCCGGGCCGCGGCCCTCCGCGCGCAGGGGCAGCAGCGCCACCCGGGCACGGGCCAGCGGGCGGCCGGTCTGCTTCTCGATCACGTGCCCCTGGATCACCGCGGCGCACGCTGCTCCGCCGGAGAGCGCGGCGGCCAGAATAAACCTCTTCCAGACCACGCCTGATTCTTGCAGTTCGAGAAAATCTCCCGCAACAGCGAAAGAGAAAACGCCCGCCTCGCCGCGGGGCCGGACTCCATGCCGTCCGGCGCGCCCCGGACGGCAGGCCCGAAACGGGGGTGCGGAACCGTGAACGCTGATCGTAGAATGGTGGGCGCACCCATGGACCGGACACTTCTTCTCTCAATCTTGCTGGCCGCCGCTGCATTCGGCCAGGACCAACCGCGACCCGAGCACCCGCAGCCGCAGTTTCAGCGGGAGCAGTGGCTCAACCTGAACGGCCGGTGGGAGTTCGAGTTCGACGACGCCGACGCCG
>MVZH01000510.1 GCA_002068325.1 Lentisphaerae bacterium ADurb.BinA184
GGCCGCCGCCGCCGCCCCGCGGCAGGCGCTGAGGGCCGAATCCGCCGCGCCGGAAGGCCGCTCCCGTGGCGGCGTGGAAGGCCTGGGTTCGAGTGCAGAAAAAAGGCCGGCAGGGGGCCGGCCTTGGGTCGGGGCAACACGGTGTTTCGCCTTGGTCAGCGGGCGTAATACTCGACCACGCGCATGATCTCGACGTTGGCGGGGATCTCTTCGGCCAACGGTTCACGGGCCAGGGTGGCCTTGCAGTTGGCGCGATCCACTTCGAGGTAGGGCGGGGGGACTACGTCGGTGTTCTGGGCGATCGTGGCCAGCGACGGCGAACGTTCGGCGCTGATGGTGATCACCTGGCCCGGCTTGACGCGGTAACCGATGCGGTTCACCACCTTGCCGTCAACCAGGACGTGGCGGTGGGCGACCGCCTGCTTGGCCGCGAAAATTGACGGCGCCAGGCCCGAGCGGTACACCAAGCTGGCCAGCCGGCACTCGATGTCGCGCAACAGCTTCTCCGGCGTCGAACCGACCGCCTTCTTGGCCTTCTGGTAGATGAAGCGCAACTGGCGCTCGGTCAGCGCGTAGTGCGCGCGCAACCGCTGCTTCTCCTGCATCAGCTCGCCGTAGATGGACAGCTTCTTGCGGCGGGTCTTGGCGTTGGCCCCGGCCGCGTACGGCCGCTTGACGCTCGGGCACTTTGGACTGCCCCACACACAACTGCCCAGACGCCGACACAGCTTGTGCTTCGGTCCTGATTCCATCGAACGATCCTTACGCTTGCCAGCCGCCTGCCTCCCCCGGCCGCCAGCCGGCCGGTGTCCGCGAAGGCAGAGGCCATCCACGCCACGCGAAAAGCGAACTATAGCCGCCCGACCGCAAGATGCAATCCGGCCGCGGCCGGCCGGTTTTTTTTCCCCGCGGGCGGTTTGCATCCTGCCCGACCCGGCCTATTGTTCTATTGTTTCGCAACACTGAAGCAGCGGAGCGCGGACGGCGGTGAGACCGGCCAGGACAAGCAGGGACGTGCAGGCGGGGGGGTGGCGACGGCCGCGGTTGCCGCGGCCTCCCGGCAGCCGGGGCGCATGAACGGCCCCCGGCTCGCAGGCGACTCCCCCACCGGCCGCGGGAACCGCAGGAAACTGAGGCTCCCGCGGCTCTCGTTTTCCGGAACGTTGAGGTGAGACTGTGCTGACGCCAACCTTTGACGACTTCCGCCGGCTCGCCGCCGGGGCCGGGCTGGTCCCCGTCTACCGCGAGCACTTGGCCGACCTGCAGACCCCGGTCTCGGTGCTCAGCCGGTTCGCCGACGAGGATCATGTCTTCCTGCTCGAGAGCGTCGAGGGCGGCGAGCGCTGGGGCCGCTACTCGTTCATCGGCGTGCGCCCGCGCGCCGTGTTCGAGGTCCGCGGCGGCCGCGGCCGGCTGCTCGACCCC
>MVZH01000511.1 GCA_002068325.1 Lentisphaerae bacterium ADurb.BinA184
CCCGCTGTCGGTCACCGACCCCACCGCCACCGCCACCGCGGAGCCCGAGGGCGAGGTCACTGCCACGTCGGCCGCGGTGAAGGTGCTCGGATCGAGGGGCTCGTCGAAGGTGACGGTGAAGTCGGCCACCGGCCCGGCCACGTCCTGGGCGGCCAGCGAGCAGCTCTGGACTTTCGGCCCGAACACGTCCAGCCCCGTGGCCACGCGGATGTCGTCGACGGCGAATCCGGTTGCGTAGGAGGAACTGGTTGTGCTCATCTGGAACCGCAGCAGCATGCGGCGCCCGTAACTCCATCCGGCCTTCACACGGTCCGCGTCCACGTCCGCCGAGAGGTGCCGCCAGCCGCCGCCGGTGCCCGACACGGTCGGCAGCAGCGCCCGCCAGTTCGTTCCGTCCACGCTCCAGGAAACCCCCAGTTGCGCATATGAACTTACTTGCTGCGCCCAGAAATCCAGCGTAACGTCCGACAGCGGCACGCCGCCCGGCGCCAGATCCACCGTCACCAGGCCGTCTGCAGTGGGGTAGTAGTCAGAGTTGGTCACGGCCAGTTCCAGCGAGCGGCTCCCGCCGTGGGCGCGCGCCGAGGAAACCGAGGTTGAAGCCTTCTGGCCGTCCACAAAGTTCCACCAGGGCCCCAAATCCGCGATGCCCGTCTCCTCGAAGCCCTCGGTGTACGGCACCGCCGCGCTCATGACCGGCATCGCCGATCCCGCTTCGACCCGCACGGAGTCCAGCGCGAATCCGGCATTCGAGCCGGTCAGCCGGAAGCGGAGGCGCACGTCAGGAGAATACGCCAAGCCCGCCGCATCGCGCGCCCGGTCCAGATCGATCCAGTGCCGCCGCCAGCCGCCGCCCGGCCCGGTGATGCTCTTCAGCGTGTGCCACGCCGCGCCGTCCGTACTGAGGGACACCTCAAAGGTGCCGCCCTTCGCAAACTCCAGCGCCCAGAAGTCCAGCACCACGCCGCTCTGGCCCGTCAGGTCCACGTGCAGCACCGCGTCTTGGTTGCGCGTGTCCGCCTGGTACGGCGCCGACAGGTCCAGACCGTAGGTCCCTTCCCGCGCGTGGCCCGCAACCGCCACCGCGCCACCGTCGGTCGTGAACGACCAGCACGAACGCAAGGCCTCCACGCTGCCCGCCTCGAAATCCTCAAAAAACGGCAGGGCGGCAAACGATGGGGTAATGCTGAAGAGTCCGGTCCAGGCGTCGCCCGGGATGCCGTCCTTGTTCTGGTCCATGACATCGTTGCCGTTTGCGTCCGACACCGTAGGCCCGACGCTGATGCCGTACTGCCCGGCCAGCCCCTGCGGCGAGGTCAGCGTGACCGTAAAGGTCGTATGGTTCCCGCTGTCGGTCACCGACCCCACCGCCACCGCCACCGCGGAGCCCGAGGGCGAGGTCACTGCCACGTCGGCCGC
>MVZH01000512.1 GCA_002068325.1 Lentisphaerae bacterium ADurb.BinA184
ACTTTACCCGCCGCGAGCCCAACCACGGCGCTCCCGAGCCCGCCGCCGACACCCTCTCCGGCCCCGTCGCCGGCGTCGCCGCCAACGGCGAACTCTACCTTGCCGACGCCGCCAACAACCGCGTCCTGGTCCTCCCCCAACAGGGCAGCTCCTTCGGAGGCGCCATCCGCGTCGCCGGCCAGCACGACTACAACCTGAACGGCGTCAATCGCGTCGAGAGCCGCGGCTTCCAGTTCCGCCAGGGCAGCTACGCCGACGCCGGCATGGCCGTGGATACCCGCTCCGATCCCCCGCATTTCTACATCGCCGACCCCTATAACCACCGCGTGCTGGGCTACCGCGACCTCCGCAGGATGCGCACCGGCGATCCCGCCGACCTGGTCATCGGCCAGCCCGACATGTTCCGCGCTCAGTGCAACTACCCCTCCAACGACGCCAACCTGCCCAACCAGAGCGGCCTCTGCAATCCCACCGGCCTGGCCGTGGACGATCACGGCAACCTCTGGGTCGCCGACAGCGGCAACGGCCGCGTCCTGCGCTTCCCCAAGCCCTTCGATCACCCGAGCTCCCTGCCCCGCGCCGACCTGGTCATCGGCCAGACCGGCTTCACCTCCAAAATCACCGATCCTACCGCCCGCACCATGGCCTCTCCCTACGGCCTGGCCTTCGCCGGCGACAACGGCCTGCTGGTCTCCGACCAGGTCCACAACCGCGTCCTGTTCTTCCCCAAAACCGGCGGCGGCTACACCACCGGCATGTCCGCCGCCAAGGTCTTCGGCCAGCCCGACTTCACCTCCGCCCTGCTTGCCTCCGCCCAAAACCCCGAGGACAACCGCATGGGCAGCCCCCACCACATCGCCGCCGATACCGACGCCCGCATCTACGTCGCCGACACCCGCCACAACCGCGTCCTCGTCTTCGACCAGGTGCTCAACAACGAACCTGTCAACGCCCGCGCGGTCCTTACCCTGAAATCCATCAGCTCCGTGCGCGGCGTCTACGTCAGCCCCGTCACCGGGGAGATCTGGGCCACCGACACCAACAACAACCGCGTCTTCCGCTACCCCCGCTTCGACCACCTCTTCTTGCAGGGAGACTTCAAGGCCGACGGCTCCATCCCCGCCGGCAGCGCCGCCCTGGCCGTCGTCCAGGACCACTACGGCGACCTCTACGTCGCCGACGGCTCGAATCGCGTGGCCATCCACTACCCCGGCTTGGCCGCCGTCAACGGCGCCCACTTCCTCGTCAACCGCGCCCTCGCGCCCGGCGCCATCGCCTCCATCTTCCCCCTCGGCGACCCCTTCGGATCGGAAACCGCCGTCTTCACCGACCTGCCCAACCCTGTCCCACTGCCCACCGAACTGGCCGGCATCCAGGTGCTCGTCGATGACACCCCCGCCCCCCTCTACTT
>MVZH01000513.1 GCA_002068325.1 Lentisphaerae bacterium ADurb.BinA184
CTCGCCCGTCCACCACTGCACCGTGACCGTCTCGATCTCGCGCGGCTCGTCGAGCCGCAGGCCCGCCCAGTACGCGCCCTCGCCGTTCTGAGTCAGCGTGCCGTTCGGAATCCAGACGTGGTCGCCCCAGCGGAAGTCGGCCGGTTCGCCGTAGCCCGAGCCGCCGCCCGCCGCCCCGCCGACCTGCACGGTCACACTGCCTGGGGCCAGTTGCAGCCAGTTGTAGTCCGTGACGCTGACCGGGCCCGCGCCGACGGCCAGGCCCGAGACCGACATCACCAGCACCGCCACGGCCGCAGCCGCCTTGACGCCCCGCCCCCGACGCTGCCCCCGCCGCCCCGACAGCAAGGCCCCGCGGGTTCCGGGACCGGGAAGGCGCCGACGCCGACCTCGTGAACCAGGTAATAGGTATTCGGCCAGGGGGCCGGCGGGGCGAGCAGTCGCACGTAGCGCCCGACTTCGGCCATGCCAGTCAGGGTCATCACCCCGTTCACCAGGCCCATCGACTGCGGGGGCGACCACGTCACCCCGTCCGGCGAGACTGTGACGCTGGGGGCCGATGGCATGTAGGTGTAGAACGTCCCGGCATAGAGGCGGACGTTCTGGATGTTCCAGAGCTTGCCGCCGGTGGCCAGCCCCAGGTCAACCTGGATCAGTTCATTGCCTTCGGGGTCGCCCGTGATGATCCCGTCGCGGAGGTACTGCTGGGCGCCGTTTTCCTGGGGGACCTCGCCCGGGAAAGTGATCGCCGGCAGCATGCCCTCGTAGCCGGGGGCGCGCAGGGCGTTGAACTGCGGGTCGGCCGGGTCAATGCCGCCGGCGTAGTTGCCGCGCGCCAGCAGCTGGAAGACGCCGGGTCCGTTGCCGCCGGTGCCCTGGTCGTACGTCCCGCCGGGGAAGCGCACGCGCAGGGCGCGCGCCGTGACCGTGCTGTCGAAGTTGACGCTGTGCGCGCCGGTTCCGGTGAAGTTGTAGGTCGTGGGCACCGCCGTCCAGCCGCTGGTTCCATCGGCGGAGTATTCGACCTCATAGTCGCCGATCGTTCCGCCCGAGAACTGGTCGAACTCCTGCACGTAGACGCCGTTCAGGGTCACGTCGTTGTCCCAGGTGATCTGGCGCCAGCGGTCGTCGGTGTTGTCGGTGCCCCGCGCGGCCAGCCAGCCCCAGCTCTCGGTGGGGCCAGCAAAGTACGTGGCACTCTGCGTAAGGGAGGCGACATGGTAGAACGAGAGCCAGTCGTAGGTGCCCAGGTAGGGGGCGGCCGCCGCGTCCGGCCGCGTCAGGTTGATGACCGCCAGGACGCCAGCCGCTACCAAGGTCTTGAACGCGCGTGTGAGAGTCGGGTGCATGGACGGGTCTCCTTTCTGGGGGGTGAGGGGCCAACAGGGAGTGGC
>MVZH01000514.1 GCA_002068325.1 Lentisphaerae bacterium ADurb.BinA184
CCCCCCGCCGACCCCCACTGGTTCCGCTACCGTGTCGCCGACCGCAGCGGCAACCTCACCGGCACCTGGATGCTCCCCATACCCCCCGGCTCCAAAAACACCAAGCCCGCCCTCCCCGGCCTCGAACTCGCCCCCTTCTAACCCCCCTCCCTTCTTACCTCTTACCTCTTACTTCTTACCTCTTACTTCTTACTTACCTCTTATGACCCCCATCACCATACCCCAACTGGATGCCAACGTCGTCGACGTCACCGTCACCCGCTGGCATAAACGCCCCGGCGACACCGTCAAGGCCGGCGAGGGCCTCGCCGAGCTGACCACCGACAAGGCGGTCTACGAACTCGAGGCCCCCGCCGACGGCACCCTCCTCGCGGTCTACGCCGCCGAGAAGAGCGTCGTGCCCACCGGCTTCACCGTCGGCGTCATCGGCCAGCCCGGCGAGGTCGACACCGACTCCGCCGCCGTCAACGAGGCCCAGACCGCCGCCTACCGCGGCGCCGCCGAGCCCGCCACCCCCGCCGACGCCGAGCCCGCCCGCGACCGCGGCACCCGCATACGCGCCACACCGCGCGCCCGCCGCCTCGCCCTGGAGAAAGGCCTCGACCTCGCCCGCATCCAGGCCGAGACCGGCGCCGCCGTCATCGACGAGACCGTCCTCGCCCCCTACCTTGGAGAAACCCGATGAACGCACACCCGCTCCCCGCCGCCCTGCTCGCCCTCCTGACCGCCGCCGCCCTCCGCGCCGCCGACGCGCCCGGCTGGACCTATGTCCCCCAGAGCCCGGAAGGCAAGCCCTACTTCCACCCGCTCGCGATCCCCGGCACCGCCGACGTCTTCACCTCCTTCCGCCCGCCCGACCACAACTGGCACCTCGGCCTCTGGTTCTCCTGGAAGTACATCAACGGCTGCAACTTCTGGGAGCCCGACACCAACGGCGTCACCCGCATCGTCAGCCAGACCACCACGCCCGGCGCGCCCCACGCCCTCACCTCCCAGACCACCCTCGCCTACCTCGCCAAAGGCGTCGAGGCCGTCCGCGAGACACGCGCCGTCAGCGCCGCCACCCGCCCCGACGGCAGCTACACGATCACGTGGGACAGCACCTTCACCGCCGTCGGTGCCGACGCCGTCTTCTCCTGCACCCCCTCCAAGAAAGGCAAGGACGGTAACTGGGCCACCGGCGGCTACGCCGGCCTCATGCTGCGCTTCGCCGACAGCCCCGGCTTCACCTACACCTTCACCAACGACGCCGGCCTGCGCGACGTCAAGACCTGCGGCGAGAAGAGCGCCACCATGACCGTCATCGCCACCGCCGCCGCCTCAGGCGCGCAGGCCAAGATCACGGTCGCGGACCACCCCGACAACCCCCGCTACCCCACCCCCTGGTTC
>MVZH01000515.1 GCA_002068325.1 Lentisphaerae bacterium ADurb.BinA184
CCCCGGCGGGAAGGCCTTCGCGGTGCCAGCGCTCGACCGTCTCGCCCCACGGCCCGGCCAGATGGATCGGCCGCCGGTCCACCGGCTCGTAGCGCAGTGTGCGCAGGAACCGTTCACGCTGGCTCAGGCCGTCCGGCGACGGTGACGGCGGGGGGGGCGGCGGAGGCGACGTCTTGACGGCAGTCATGGAGGGCTCCGATTGCGTGGGAGGCGGTTGTCAAGGTTTGGATGCGCCCGTTGCGCGGACATCGAGGCAGCGCAGACGCCAGGCGTCGCGCACGAGGAGGCGGCCGCCAGCCAGGGCCATCGGCCCCCACGAGTCGGGGCCGGGCAACACGCGGCCCTGCCAAAGCGGCTCGTAGGCAGAAGCCGAGGCGCGGACGACGGTCAGGACTCCCTCGTCGTCGAGGATGAAGAACTTGCCGTCGGCCAGCAGGCAGGGTCCGAGTCCGAAGCGCGCCGCCTTGCCGCTGGTCCACGCGAACCCGTCCAGCCGCTCGGGCCGGGCGCAGACGAACTGCTTGCGCAGGGGGCCGGCGTCCTTGGGCAGCACAGCGTAGAGGAACCCGTCGTGGAGGATCGGCGTCTGCTGCTCGCTGCACAGCCCTTCAGTGACTTTGACCCGGCTGACCAGGTCGAGCGCATACCCGTCGTCGTCACGCCGCAACCGCAGCAACGCCGCCCCCGCGCCGTAGCCGGCCGTCACGTAGATGTGCTCGGGGCCGACCGCCACGGGCGAGGGGGCGATCACCGCCTGGGTCCACGCCGTGGACGACCACAGCAGCGCGCCGCGGTCCCCGGCCTCGGCCGAGACGCCGACCATGCCGCCGACGGCGCAGTACACGTACATCCGCCGCCCCAGCAGCGTCATCGGAACAATCGAGGAGTGCGACATCTGCCAGCCGGACGGGTTGGCAACCTCCCACAGAACCCGGCCGCCGGCGCACTCGACCCCGATCATCAGGGCCCGGCCGCCGGGCGCCAGCACCGCGACACCCTCATCGATCAGCGGACACTGCCCCGTGTACCACAACGGCTCGGCACCGCCATACTCGCGCACCAAATCCAGCCCCCACTTCAGCTCGCCCGACACCGCCTCGACGCACATCACATGGCACCGCGGCCCGACCGTGACAACATACCCGCCGGCAACCGCCGGCACGGTGCGCGAACGCCCGTGGTTGCGCTTGATCTCAACCCGGTACCCCCGCTGCCACAGCTCGCGCCCGTCGGCCAGGGCGAAGCAGCGCAGCATGTCGGCGCCGCGCGCCTCATCGTAGTCCAGAACGTAGACCCGGCTGTCGGCCACGGCCGGACCGGCGTGCCCCTCGCCGAGTTCGACCGACCAGAGCGCCGGCGGCCCCGCCTCGCCCCACCCCTCGGCCAGC
>MVZH01000516.1 GCA_002068325.1 Lentisphaerae bacterium ADurb.BinA184
CGCCCGCCGGCAGGGCGTCCAGGGGGATGCTGTCCTGGCCGCCGGGCGCAGTGAATGCCACGTCCCAGCGGGTCTCGAGGTCCAGGCGCGTGGCCGCGTAGGTCACCGCCTCGCCGCCGCAGACGCCCCGCAGCTCGGCCGGGGCGTGCGCATCAAGCTCAACCATGACGGATGACCGCGCCGGATCGAGGCCGAGGAGGAGACCGCCGTCGTTGCGGAGTCCGCAGACCAGCCCGAGCCGCAACGTGCCGCTTCCCGAGGCCTCCGCCGTCCCGTCCAGTGTCAGCTCATCGAGACCGGTCGCCTCGGGGGTCAAGCGGATGGGGAGGCGTCCGGCCAAGGGCGACGTGAGGGTGAGGGCGATGACCGCCTGGCCGTCGTCGGTCTGGTCAAGGTGGGCTTCGACGTCAGGGGCGGCATCGAGGGCGGCGGCCAGGGCGGCGGGCGTCTGGGTGTCGTCCGCGCTCAACCCCGCGAAGACGCTTTCGAGCTGGGTGCCGGGGTCATAGAGGTTCGCAAGGCCGCCGGCGAGCAGCGGTATTTCGGTCGCGGCGGCCGCCGTGGTGACCTGGCCGGCAACCCCGGCCAGCGCGTCCAGCCCGGCGGTCGGCGCGACGACCACCTCCCCCGAGAGCAGAACCCTCGGTTCGAGCGCCTCCAGCTCGAAGCGCTTGCTGGTTTCGGAGGGCACAGGCATGCAACACCCGTGGATGGCACACGCCTCAAAAAAACCAAGGCATACGTACCCCCTCGCCGGGGCACGCCAAGCCTATTCCGTTCCAAAGCCTAGAGGCGAGTATATCATGCGGAGTTGCGGAAAGCAAGCACCTCGCGCCTGCCGGGCAACCGCCCGCGCGGGGACGCCTTGCGCCGCGGCGATCGCTGTCTATCTTCTGCGTCGGCGGCGCGGGGCCTGCGGAGTCCGCACCGCGCGGAAAGGAGCATCCATGTTGCCGAAGACCTGCCAGTTGCTTGCCGAAAACAAGGCGGTCCGTACTGTGTGTTACGGGGACTCGATCAGCGAAGTCGGACGGTCCCCCGGATGGTACGGGGGCGCCACCACGGCGGAGGGCAACTGGGGCCACCAGTTCGGCCGGCGGATGGCAGCCGCCCATCCGCGCAGCCGTATAGACGTTGTGCACTTCGGGGTCGGCGGCCACAACAGCTACGAAGGGCTCGGCCGCCTGGACTGGCTCGGCCTGCTGAACCCGCACCTGGTCCTCGTCGAGTTCGGCGCGAACGACTGCGGGTGGCACTACCTGCTGCCCGAAGAGACCTACCTGGCGCAGAAGACCCTCGCCGAGTGGATCCGGGCGCGCCACGGCGCCGACGTAGTGCTGGTCGGATGCGGCGGCGACAACCCC
>MVZH01000517.1 GCA_002068325.1 Lentisphaerae bacterium ADurb.BinA184
TCCACCTGGTGCGCGGCAACCTGATCCCTGGCCGGATCCTGCCGGTTCTTTCACACGAGTTCGCCGGCCACGTCGGCAGCCGCGGCACGCTCTCGGTGGCCGACCTTGAGGATACGTTGGACGACATCGGGAAACACCGGGAGCTTGACGTCGGCCCGCTGGTGCGCAAGTACCAGGATGCCTACCCGGAAGACCCGGAGACGGCGGCCCGGCTGGCGGTCGAGGAATGGACGGCCCACCTGGCTGAGCACCAGGAGAACTTCCCGGATGCCTACGAGGCGGTGATCGGCGGCCTGCGCAACCGTCTGCGGCAGGTGCGGATCGGGAAGCGTGGGCTGGTCAGCCAATGGACGGACGGGGACATCAAGGCGCTGATCGGCGGCTGGAAGCAGCATGTGCTGGCCAACGGCCGCACGGGGTGGACGGACTTCTCGAGGCTGACTGCCGCCGGCAAGCCGCCCGAGGAAAAGAAAGGGCCTCCCGATGCCGAAGGAACTGGAACGGAAACTCAAGCGCCGGGCCAAGGCCCTGGGGCTGAGCCGCCAAGCGCGGGACCGGTACGTCTACGGGACGATGCGGAAAACCGGGTGGCGCCCCCGCCGGGAACGGAAGTAGGGCCGCCCCCCTTGCCGCCCGCGCCGCCCGAGGCCGGCCTTCCACCTCCAGCGGTCGGTCAGCCGCCGCCGGCCGCGGGCTTGCCCCCGCCCCTGCCCGGCCAGGCTGGGCCGCAAGCAGCTCCGCGGCAAAAGCGACGGACGAAGTATGGGTCGCCGAGTAACCTCGAGGTTTTCAGGGACGAGGTCAGGTCGGCCGGGATTGCCCCGGACTACCATCGCTACGTTGAGTTTTCCAAAGGCGGTGAGCGGAAAGTCAAACGCCGGCTGAGCGAGGAGTTTGTAACCGCCGGGCTTCGTCGGTGGCAGGCCAGGGGGCCAGCCAGGGACTCAGCAAGCAGCGTTGACCAGTGGTTGCAGCGGGCGGTTGAGCTAAACCTCGCCAGCAAGGACGAAGACCCCTTTGAGGCGGTTGGAAGGCTGCTGCGCGGACGCGCGGAAATCAAAATGGAGGAGGAGCCGGTCAGGAAGGCCAGGGAGCTTGCCGTTCGAGACGTCATCACCGGGCCGGACAGCGGCGAGACCGAGGTGGTTGTCGATAAGCTGCAGGACGGCAGCGTGGTGACGGTTGACGACATCGCGCGTCGCTACCCGCCCGGCCGCGACATGGCCATGGACTCGCAGATCGGCAGGGCGACCGAGGAGGAATGGGAGAGCGCCGACGAGCGGGCGGCCTTGATGCTGCAGGACGGCCTGCCGCCGGTCAGCCGCGAGCCGCGGCGGGGCCGGGGCGGCGCCACGCAGCCCCCG
>MVZH01000518.1 GCA_002068325.1 Lentisphaerae bacterium ADurb.BinA184
CGGCGATGTACAGATCGTCGTAGCCGAACACCTGGCGCAGCTGCTCCGTCGGCTGGTCGGAGTGCAGGTAGATGCCCCGGCTCACCGCCGCGCGCATCAGCAGGCCGCGGTCGCGCGTCAGCAGTACCCGCCGGTCGCGGGAGCTGATGTCGGCCAGGCGCGCATCGTCCCAAGCCGGACTGGCCAGGCAGTCGAAACCCAGCAACCGCAGCCGCCGGACCAGCTTGCCCAGATGCACATCGGCGACAAACTGCGCGATCCGCAGCGGTGGACGGCCCAGCCGGGCCAGCCCGGCCAAGTCAAAACTCTCGAAGACAGGATAGACGCTGACAAGGGCGCCCGGCGACGGCGTCACCTCGAAACCCGACGGCTCGCCATTGACAAGAATGAGATCAACCTCGGTGTGCGGAACCCCCTGCGCCTCAATCAGATCCTTGACGGAACGCGGCGCCGGATACGGCACCTCGCACGGCCGCCCCCGCAACGGCTTCGGCAGAAACTCGTTCAGCTCCGCGTAGAACCGCAACGTGACACAGCCCGCCGCCGGGCCATAACCGTCCACACCGGCATCGGCCACGCCCGCCGCCGCCTGGGCGGACGGGCGGACGGGCCTGCCGGCAACCAGGGCGCCGGCGTTGTCCGCGGAAGGAGGCAGGGGAGGTTACTCGACGGGCTCGAACTCGTCCTTGTCCGCGCCGCACTCGGGGCATACCCAGTCCTCGGGCAGGTCTTCGAAGGCGGTGCCGGGCTTGATCCCCGCATCGGGGTCGCCCTTCTTGGGGTCGTAGATGTACCCGCAGGCCAGGCATTCGTAGCGCTTCATGGCATGGACTCCTCTGGGCTGGGATCCCGCCGCCAGGCGGCGAAGGTCTGGTCGACCCCGGGGCCTGCCCCGGCCGTCACCACGGCTTGTCACCGGACACGGCTGAACTATACTGGCCCTCCACCCCCGGTGCAAGCGGGGGACGGGCTTTGAACGTACTCGGTGATCCCTTGGAAGGGCCAATCGAGGGACGGCCTCCGTGCCGTCCCGATGGTGCCTGACAGGCCTGGCCTTCCAGGAAGACTTGGCGGACATGGCAATGGAGGGACGGCCTCCGTGCCGTCCGGGTCGTACCTGACAGATCGGGTTTTCCGGGACGACTTGGCGGACACAGAGGTCCGCCCTCCAGAGCCGGCAGACCGTACCCCGCCGTCTAACCGAGAACTGCGCGCCGGCCGCACAATAAACCCGCCGGCCGCCCCGTTTGCTGTACAGTTCATGCCTGCCGTGCGATCCGCGGAATACCGCATCGGCGGGATGCCGGCGGCAGGCAACCGCCAACCGTCCCCCCGTAGACACCAAGGAAAGGAAACC
>MVZH01000519.1 GCA_002068325.1 Lentisphaerae bacterium ADurb.BinA184
CGGGAGACGGGGGCGCGCACCGGGCAGGTTGCCGTTCCGCAACCGGGTGGGCTGGCCTACGCGGCGGACGGCGCGCTGATGGTCGTCTCGGGCACGCAGGTGCTGAGGATTTCCGGCGGGGCTGCCGCGCCGCTGATCGAGACCGGGCTTGAGCAGCCGGTGGACGTGGCGCTGGACGCCGGGGGGCGGCTGTTTGTCACCGACCGCGGTTCCCAGCAGGTCAAGGTGTTCGCGAAGGACGGCGCCTTCTCGCATGCGATCGGGGCGAAGGGGGGCCGTCCGCAGCCGGGGGCCTGGGTCGCGGATGCGTTGCGGAATCCGCGCGGTGTCACGGTAGACGTGCAGGGGCGGGTGTGGGTGGTCGAGGAGGACATGTGGCCGAAGCGTGTGAGCGTGTGGACGGCGGACGGCCAGTTGGTCAGGGACTTCATCGGTCCGGCGACCTACGGCGGCATGGGGGCGGCGGCCGACCCGGCCGACAAGACGCGGCTCTTCGGCAACGGGTGTGAGTACCGGCTGGACTACGAGACCAACCAGGCAAGCGTGGCGGCCAACGTGCTCGCCGGGAGCCTGGTGGGCGACCTTGTGAAGTTCGGCGGGCGCGAGTATTTCATGGTCAAGCGCAACGAGCTGTATCTTCGCCGCGGCGATGCGCTGGTGCCGGTGGCGCGCTTCGGCCAGATCCGTGTTCAGGAGTTGGCGAAGAGCGGGCTGCCGGTCACGCCGCCGGAGGGGGCCGGGGAGGCGTTCACCTACCTGTGGAGCGACGGCAACGACGACGGCGCGATGCAGGCCGCCGAGTTTGCGACGTCCGCAAAGCACGGCCTGGACACCGGCTACTGGGGCGGGTACTGGCTCGATGAGGGCTTCAACCTGGTGAGCGCGCCGGGCGGCTACGGGCGGCAGACGGTCAGCCTGGTGCCGTTGAAAGGCTTCACCGCAGGCGGCGCCCCGGTCTGGGACGTGGCGGGGCAGCGCCTGGTTGCGGAGCGTGAGTCCCCCGGGCCGAACAAGCTGTTCCTGGCGGCCGACGGCCTGATCATCGTCGGCTCCCCGCTGGCCGCGCTGGCCGCCGACGGGACGGTGCGCTGGACCTACGCCGACAACTGGCCGGACGTGCACGGTTCGCACCACGCGCCCATCCCCGGACGCGACGATCAACTGGTGGGCACGCTGAGCTGCATCGGCACGGCCAACACCCCTTTCGGGAAGGTGTTCGCGCTGAACTCGAACATGGGCCGGCTGTTTCTGTTCACCACCGACGGCCTGTTTGTGGCCTCCGTGTTCCAGGACTGCCGCATCGGCCCCGAGTCCTGGCCGGCGGAGATGAAGCGGGGGGCGCCGCTGGGT
>MVZH01000520.1 GCA_002068325.1 Lentisphaerae bacterium ADurb.BinA184
GGGCCTGCCGCAGCGTGCCGCCGACCGTCTCGACAACCACGGCGGCGCCGCTTCCGGGTTCCACGGCGCGCCGTCCGCCCGGCACGGGGACGGCGACGATTTCGACGTGGATGCCTTCGCGCCACGGCGTCATGCGCACGTGCGGAACCGGGTCGGCGGCCACCGGTTCGGCGCCGCCGATTTCGCCGTCGGACTCGATGGGGACGATCGCGTGCAGGGCGGACAGGAGGGGTTCGATCTCCGGTTCCGCCTCGGGCGGCAGCCGGATGCCGTCGCTGCCCAGGCTGGCGGCGAGGCGGAGTTGCTCGGGGCTGTAGGTGGTGACGCGCAGCCGCCGGGGGCCGAGTTGCTCGACGTGGACGGCCCCCGCCCCGGAGGTCGCCAGCAGGGGCCGGAACGCCACGCGGATCTCCCGGCCATGGCGCGAGCGCACGAGGACGGGCGTGGCGCACTCGACCTCGACGGCGGCATGGAGATCGCCGTTCAGATACACGTGCGGGTGTCCGGCCAGGCAGGCCAGGGCCGCCGCCTGCCGGGTGGCGGTCGGCTGGTAGCCGGACATGCCGGGCGCCTGCCCGGCCAGGGCGCTGGCGGCCATCCGGTCCTGCGCCGTGGCCGCGTCCTGCCTGCCTTCGGCGATGTGAAGCGGATCCGCGGACCGGCCATGGGTCCACCCCGCCCTCCGGCTGCGCTTGCGGACTTGCGGCCAGATCGAGTGCAGTTGCAGCGGCGCCCCGCCGTCTGGGGGGGTGTGCAGATGCAGGTGCCAGGCGACGATCTCGGCCGGCTCGCCGGGATTGTGGCCAGCCCGCCCGGTTGTGGCCTCGACGGCGGCGCGGAAGCTGGCGAGGTCGGTGCGCCACTTCTCCGGCGGCCCCTTGCGCCGCGCGGCATGCTTAACGCGGCGCGGCGTGAGCCATTCCAGCACCGTCCCAAAGGGGCACAGCCAGCCACACCACACCCGCCCAAAGACCAACGTCAGCAACAACGTCAATCCGGCGTAGCCCAATCCGGCAATCACCAAGCGCCCGGCCAGCATCGCCGTGAGTGCCACGAGCGGGTTGAGGCGATAGAAAAGGTCGGCCCAGGCACTGTTGGGACTCATAAAGGTAGCGAAGACAAAGAGGTAGATGAAGAGCAGGAAGGAGAGAATTTGCACACCCTGTCGCAGCAGCCGCCAGGTCTGGGGACGCATACGGATTCTGCGCTTATTGGTTTTCAAGGGAACGCACCTCAACGCGAATCTGGGTAAATCCTAGTGAACGCAAGAAGTTCTCCAGATAAATCACGCCGGTTTCCTCAGCCTTGTCGAGAATGTCCCGCTCTAGCGCCCAACTCACCAA
>MVZH01000521.1 GCA_002068325.1 Lentisphaerae bacterium ADurb.BinA184
CCGGGGCGAGCCCCGCGAGCCCCCGCGCGGGGGGCGGCCAAGCCGCCCCCGCAACCGGCAGGCATGGAGAGGCGTTTGAAGAAGGGTATCGTCATACAGCAAGTGTCAAACGGAAGTCAGGACTTGACAGTGGAAGGGCTCAGGTGTCAAGGGGTGGGAAACATCGGAAGAGTCGTCTGGAGTCGGTGGTTGTCGCTAGTTGTCGGGGCCCCGTGACGTCCGGCGTCGCCGCCGCGCCGCGCCCGTCATTCCGGCTGGGCGGCCGCGGCCACGCCGGCGGCCTCCTTGAGGAACCCGTCGAAGGTCCACGTCAGGTAGTCGAACCGTCGGCGGGACAGCGCGTCGTCGCCGATCTCGGCCCGGGCCTGGTCGCGCAGCTGGGTCAGCCGCGTCACCACCTCGGGCGGCCAGGTGGCGGCGAACACTGGAGGGTCAACTTTCCCGGCGTCGCCAAGGCCCTGCGGCCAGGGCGCCTTTTCCCAGCGGTCCGCGGCCAGGCGCAGGAATTCGCGAGAGGTGGCGGAGGCCTTGCCGAACAGGCGGGTGCAGAGGGCGTCGAGGATGGCGTCCACGTCCACATCCGGGTTCCACAGCACTTTCATCCAGACGTAGTCGGTGGGCGCGGCGGCGGACCACTCGCCGATCATGCCGCCGTTGAGGAAGGAACCCGCCAGCACGTCACGGTTGGCGCGGTAGTAGTCCTGCACCAGGTGCGGGTACTGCACCGGGGCGCACGTCCACTCCGGCAGGCGGTGCGAGTACTCCCAGGTGGTCACCGGGCCGCCGACCTTGCGGCTCCAGGCCCGCAGGCTCCTCTCCATCCGGCCACGCGCCTCGGGCTGGCGCATCAGCCCGAACGCCATGGTGCACATCTGGATCTGCAGGTTGTCCGGGAACTCGATCTCCTCGGGGCAGTCGGTGTAATTCCAGTATGGGAGATAGAGCACCGCCTTTCCGGGCCAACGCCTCTTGACTTCTTCGCACATCCGCTTCACAAACAATCCCATCACCTTGGAGGCCGTGCCGTAGGGCGCGCGGTCAGGCTCGAACAGCGGGGCGCACGCCTCACAGTGGCAATGCACGCGATAGTCGCCGGGCGAGACGGTGACGCAGGTGGTCGTGACCCACGAGACCGGCTTGCCGTTGTCCCAAGAGTCCACGCAACCCTGCAGCAAGTAATCCAGCGCCTTCTGGGAACTGTAGCAGAGCATGCGCAGGTTCGGGGTGCCGTCTTCATTGCGCTGGAACATGTCGGGGTGATCCGCCCACTTCTGCGGCTCGCGCGCGAAATGCTGCGGCTCGTGGACCTTGATGACGTACGGCCAGCTGCTGCCGG
>MVZH01000522.1 GCA_002068325.1 Lentisphaerae bacterium ADurb.BinA184
CGCGGCCGGCGAGCGAGGACTGAGCCCCCGGCCGCGTCACCGAGATTCCGGCGGCGGCGTTGGCGAACGCGGCGGCCTCGGCCACCGTCCGGCCCTCGGCCAGCGCCACGGCAAAGGCCCCGTTGAAGGCATCGCCGGCCGCCGTGGTGTCAACCGCCTGAACCTGGTGCGCCTTGGCCCTGTGCCGCTCTTGCCGGTCCACCACCAGGCAACCCAGCGCGCCCAGTTTCATCACCACCGCCTTCGGCCCCAGCGAAAGAAGACGGACGGCGGCTTCTTCGGCATCGGCGAAGTCCCGGATCACCGGCCTCGCGTCCCCCAGCAGGGTGGCGGCTTCCGGCTGATTCGGAGTCAGGAAGTCCACCGACTGCAACAGGGCCGCGGGGAGTTCCTGTGCCGGCGCCGGGTCGAGCACCGTCGTAGCCCCCCGGGCGCGCGCCGACGCAAAGACCGCCGTGACGGTGTCGAGCGGCGTCTCCAGTTGCGAGAGCACGAAACCCACGTCGCCCACCGCCTCCAGCCTCGCCGTGGCGGTCCGCGGATCGAGCGCGGCGTTCGCGCCGGGCGATACGACAATCGAATTCTCGCCTTCCGGCAGCACGTAGATGCAGGCGCAACCCGTGGGCCGGCTTGAGACACCCACGTGCTCCGTCAACACGCCGGCTTGCTGGAGGCTTGAGACCAGCGCCGCGCCGAAGGGATCGGGACCGACCTCGGCAACCAGCCAGACCACGCCCCCCAGTTTGGCCGCTGCCGCCGCCTGGTTGGCGCCCTTGCCCCCCGGGAAGAACGCCACGTCGCCGCCCAGAATCGTCTCGCCCGGCGCAGCCAGACGCGCCACGGGCAGGACGATGTCCATGTTCGCGCTGCCAACGACCACGATGCGTTTCGGTTCTCCCATTCGCTCCGCTCCCTTAGCCGCGTCCGGAAGTACGGCGAACCAGGACGCTAACCCAGCAACTCGTCCACTTTGGCCATCACCGTGAAGGCGTCAGCCACGTACAGGACGTCCGCCTTGCCCTGCGCCCAGCCGCAGTTGGGATCCAGGTTCACGGCGCGGCGTTCGTTGACAAACCTCCAACCCACGACGTGCGGCTCCTCCCCGTGGCAGCAGGTGGCCAGTCCCTTGGGGTGGCGCGGCGTGGATCCGGTCTGCCCGACCTGGTTCATGTGCGTCAGGAAGGGAAGCACGGCGTGGCCCTCCGAGCCCAGGTCCACGAGCGACTTGCTGCTGCCCAGCGATGCCCGCGACTTCCGCAGGAAATCCAGAATCAGCGCGCCGGCTTGCTCGGTATGGGTTTTCCCGTCGGGCTGCTTTTTGGTCCACCCCGCC
>MVZH01000523.1 GCA_002068325.1 Lentisphaerae bacterium ADurb.BinA184
ACAGAGGGGAAAGAGGGGAAAAGAGGTGGCACTCCGGGGGGGACTCGAACCCCCGACCGTCGGATTAGAAATCCGGTGTCGCCCCTATGAGCGGGCCGCAAATCGGCCAGAAAATGACGGGAAAACGGCTTGCCATGCCCCAAAACCGGGTTATCTTGCCTCTCGGTGTCAAGGCTTGCCAACCGACAGGAGGCGCCCCATGGGCAGCGAGAAAAGCGGACGGCGGACAACTGGCCGGATATTCAAGGCACCGGGCGGCGCGTGGTGGATTGACTGCACGCACAACGGCAAGCGCATCCGCCATACCCTCGGGACGGCCAACAAAGCCGAGGCGCGGGCGAAGGCTGCGCCGCTGCTGTCGGCGCTGCACCTGGAGAACGAGCGCGACCGGCGCGCGGCCGTAGGCGCCGCGGTGCAGACCACCGAGGCCGACCTGGCCGTCGCCGTCGAGGCCGTCCGCCCGCGGCTGGCCCTGGCCGACGCGTGGGCGGCATACGAGGCCGACGCGAGCCGCCCCCGGTCTGGCGAGCGCACCCTCACGGATTACGGCTGCATCTGGCGCGCGTTCGCCCGCTGGATTGCCGAGAACCGGCCCGGCGCCGTGAGCATCGAAGACGTGACGCCCGAGGTTGCCGAGTCCTACATGGCGAGCGTCGAGGCCGCCGGCCTGACCGGGCGCCGGTTCAATGCCATACGGCAAGCCCTGAGCCTGGCCATGCGCGTACTGACCCGCCGGCACGCCCCGGCAGAGGTTGACCCGTTCAAGCGCATCCCCCGCCGGGCCGTCGAGACGGTAGGACACCGCCCGCTGACCGTCGAGGAACTGCGGGCCGTATTCGAGGCCGCCCAGGGCGAGATGAAAACCCTGCTGGCCCTGGGCATGTTCGCCGGGTTTCGCCTTGCCGACGCCTGCCTGCTGCGCTGGGCCGAAGTGGATATGGTGACCGGCAAGATCACCCGCGTCCCGTCGAAGGTCAGGAGCCGCACCGCGCGGGCCGTTGTAGTGCCGATGCACCCCGTTCTACGCGACCTTATCGGGCAGACGCCCCCGTCGAAGCGCAAAGGTTATGTACTGCCCCAGACGGCGGAGCGATACCGCCAGGATTGGGCGGGAGTGTCCAAGGACGTCCGCCTGCTTTTCGAGAGCGTCGGCATCCAGACCCGCGAAGAGCGCGAAGGTGGCAAGCGGGCCGCCGCCGTGGCGTCGTTTCATTCGTTGCGGCACTCCCTGATCACCGCCCTGGCCCGGCAAGGTACGCCGCTGCATGAAGTGAGGGCTTTAGTCGGGCATGGCAGCGAGGCCGTACAGAGCCTCTACTTGCACGCCGCCGAG
>MVZH01000524.1 GCA_002068325.1 Lentisphaerae bacterium ADurb.BinA184
GCCCGCGTCTACTGGGCCAACCAGGCCACCGGACTGGTCGCCGACATCCCCGGCGAGATCATGGCGACCCCGCAGATGTGGGGCACGGCGACGTGGACACCGTAGATTGCAGGCCGCGGCCGCCGGCCGGCGCCGGCGGTGTCCGGGCGGCAGACACGGAGGTGAGTGCGGCTGACGGACGGAGGCCCGTCCCGCTGGCAGAGTCAGTCAGATGGCCCGGGGCCGGCACGGTGCCGGCTGCCGGGGAGTCTCGCGGGGAGCCAGGACGGAAAGGAAAGACCCATGCGTATTTCAAGCGAGTGTCTGTTCAGGCTGACGGCGGCGGTCGTGGCCGGGGTGACGGTGTCCGCAGGGGCGGCCTCCATCACCTGGACGAACGGGACGTTCTCCGACACCGGCGTCCTGCCGGCCGCGGCAGACGTCGAGTACGGCGTCAATGCCGGTGGAGAATACACCGGGCCGGTCACGGGGATCACCCTGTACCAGCATTTCGAGTATAACGACTACAACGATGGCGCGGTCATGGGATGGGAGACCTGGCGGGCCCGCAGCCCGGGGCTGGCGCGAAGCACCGGCGACGCCGCCTTCGACACCGTGCTGGGCACGTACATCATGGACGAGAATGGCGGCCGGGCCAAGAGCCTTCAGCTCAAGGCGCTCACGATCGGCCAGCAGTACGAAGTTCTGCTCCTCAACGCCTGGACTAGCAGCCTGCCCTTCGGTTCAGAACTCTACATGCAGGCGGCCGACGGCCGGGACGGCGCCAACGAACTCCAGGGCAGTCTCTCCGCCAGCCAGCGTTTCAGTTACCAGAACGTTGGTGACCCCATCGGTGGGTATGTCGCCGGCACGTTTGTGGCCGATGCGGTCACCCAGACGTTCTACATCTTGACGACGGGGTTTGACGCGGGCATGACTGCCGCGGTGTTCGTGTCACGGGTGCCGGCCCCGATTCCCGAGCCGGCCTCGCTCGCCGTGCTCGCCCTCGGCGGTCTGGCCGTCCTGCGTCGGCGCGCGTGACGCGGCCCGTCTCGCCATCCCACGTGGTGGAGTGATTCGGGGCCGCCCGCGCAGGCTGGCAACTGAGGTGACTGATCGTCCCACAATTGTCTGGACGCGAAGACGTACCGGCGGGGTCCGCCGGCTCCAGGAGACGATACCGGCGGGGTCCGCTGGATCGTGCCTGAATGGGCTTGGCGGCTTGGCGGCGAGCGACTCAGGTTGGCGAAGGTTCTGGAATGCTTGGCGACGATTGTCAGGAAAGGGTGCACGCATGACGAGGATCAGACTGGCGGTGGCAGGGTGGCGGGTTGCGGCG
>MVZH01000525.1 GCA_002068325.1 Lentisphaerae bacterium ADurb.BinA184
GCGCGGGCGGCGGCGCGGGCGGGCGGCGTGGGCGACGGAGACGTGGGCGGCGCGGGCGGCGTGGGCGGCGGCATGGGCGCACGCCGACCAGCAAGCTGAGCGTGCGAGGCAGTTGGCCGAGCTTGTGAAAATCGCAAGGAAAACGAAATCCCCTTGACATACCCCATCCGCAGGTAAGATACTACGCCCATGCCGCAGGCATATACATCTTCGGAGTTTGGCGGAAACCCGGCCCTTGGGGAAACCCAAGGGCGCTGTGGCATCGGGAATCCGTCAGGGCAGCGCGGGGCGAAAGCCGGCGCCGCCCTTTTTTTCCATGCGAGGAGCCGCACACATGAACACTGACACCCCAAAGGCCGACGGGGCGGGTTGTGACGCCCGACCCTTCAACGATGAAGCCACGCCCACCTCAGACCCATCCGGGCTGCTGGTATGCGTAGACGCGGCGGAGGCGCGGCTGATGCGGCGGGCCGGGCGCAGGTGCATCACCTCGCCCAAGCTGCGTAACCTCCTCATGCACATCCTGGAGACTCGGGCGGAGAACGCGGCGCGTGAGGCGGTCGCGGCCGTCAGGCGGCTCTCCGGGGTATCGTCCGCCGACGATCCGGGCCGCTGGACAATGTGGGATGACTGCGAGGGGCATATTCCCGGGATCGGCGAAGTCCGGGCCGCCCTCCAGGCGCTGCCGTCCGTGCCTACCGCCATGCGCGACCCGGAAAACCTCACCGTCCTCGGCCCCCTCCAGCTCTGGAACTGCCAAGGGACTACCGTACTGGTCGCCCGCGACACCGTTGAGCTGGTGCGTGCGGCCGACACCTACGCGAAGGCGGACTGTTACCGGCCCCACGGTCGTATGGATGACCCGTTCACTCCCCAGCCCGGCCGGGTGTGCCTCGTGACGGTTGACGAGCTGCGGCTTGTCCGCCTTCCCGACGGCGAGGACGTGACACTCCTGCTTACCTTCTCCAGCCTCCCCGACGGCACCCCAAAGGACGACGGGGCGGGTTGTGACGCCCCGCACCCCTCACGCTTCCCCACGGCCGTGCGGGCCATGTGCGGCGAGCGGCCGGAACTGCGCGTCGTGCTGGCGGCGGGGCTGGCGGGCGGCCGGCCCGGCTACCCGTTCTTCCTCGGGCTGACGCGGGGGGTTGGGTTCGAGGCGCTGGCGGAGGCGGACAACAGGTGCCCTGCGGCGCTGGCGTGGCGGATACAGACCAACGACCGGCCCGAACCCGTACGGCTCCGCGTCGTGGTGTGGGCGGGCGGGGACAACGTGCGGGCGCTGGTCAGGTACGGCGGGCTTTCGATCTTCACCGG
>MVZH01000526.1 GCA_002068325.1 Lentisphaerae bacterium ADurb.BinA184
CGCCTGACCGATCCGCCGCCGCCGGCGCTCCCGGCGCGGCACGGGCAAGCCGCCGCCGCGTCTCCGTCCGCATCGCCCGGCCCTGGCCCCGCTGCGGCCGCCATACCGCCTGCCCGGCCTCATCCGTCTGCCCCGTCTGCCCCGTCTGCCCTGTCTGCCCCGTCTGCCCCCCCGCCACACTTGGCTGCGCCGCCCGGTCGATGGTGGCGCCCAAAAACACGACCGGCAGCGTCTGCGCGGCTTGCATTCCGCGCGATTGTGTATTACAAGACCACTCTATGAACACATCGCGTAGTTTTGATGACACAGACATGCGCATTGCGCATATGCTCGGCGAGGATGGCCGGCTCTCCAACCGCGAGTTGGCGCGTCGCCTGGGCATCTCCGAGGGGAGTGTTCGCCAGCGTCTGGGGCGCCTGCTGTCATCGGGTGCCCTGAAGATTGCGGCACAGGCCAACCTCGAGCAGCAGCCCGAGGCCTTTCTGGCGATTGTGGGTGTGAAGATTGACGGCCGGCGTCTGACCGACTGTGCCGAGCGCATTGCCCGTCTGCCGTCGGTCCTGACCACGATGATCGTCACGGGTCGTCACGACCTGATGGCGATCATCCTGGCGCCCTCCCGGCAGACCCTGGTGGATTTTGTGACCAACGAACTCTCGGGGGTGCCGGGGGTTCTGGATTCCGAGACCTCGGTGGTGCTGAAGAGCCTCGATTTCTGGGTGGCGGCGGAGAAGATGTTCCCGTTGCCGCCGTCCCCGGTCGAGACGACAGGAAGGAGTCGGCCATGAAGTTCTCCGGGTTGACGCTGGGTGTTCCGCGCGAGATCATGCCTCAGGAAGCGCGTGTGGCGGCCCTGCCCGAGACGGTGCGCAGCATGGTGGGCGAGGGGGCGCGGGTGTTGGTCGAAGCGGGTGCCGGTGTCGGCTGCGACGTCGCCGACGCCGACTACGCGGCGGCGGATGCGGCGGTGGTGTCCGACCCGGCGGCGATCTACGCGGCGGCCGACGTTATCCTTAAGGTTAAGGAGCCGCAGTTCAACCAGGCGGCGGGTCGGCACGAGGTCGAGATGATGCATGCCGGGCAGGTGCTGATCACCTTCCTGCATCCGGCCGCGCCCGGGAACCACGCCATGATCCGGAAACTGGCGGCGCAGGGGGTCACGGCCCTGACGCTGGACGGGATCCCGCGCATCTCGCGGGCGCAGACCATGGATGCGCTGACCTCGATGAGCACGGTGGCCGGGTACAAGTCGGTCCTGATGGCGGCGAGTCTCCTCAAGTCGTTCGTGCCGCTGATCGGCACGGCGG
>MVZH01000527.1 GCA_002068325.1 Lentisphaerae bacterium ADurb.BinA184
GTCGGGGTCTTTGCGCGCCTTGTATCCGATGCCGTCCCAATCGGCGCCGCCGGTGAACGTCCCGTCGAAGGACGCGCTCACCGCCCGCCAGTTCTTCGCCAGCGGACGGAAGGGCGAAGCCATGTAGCTGAGCGCCACCGTGCGCGGTGCGCTGAGTTCGAACGGCTTGCCAATCAGGTTGTTGCGCAGGACAACCTGCGTCCCCGCCCCGGCGGAGTTCCGCATTCCGTGTTCCGCATTTCGCGTGCGCACCACCTCGTGGGCCGGGACGTCGTTGTCCGGCACCCAGCCGCGGTCGCTGTCCGCCCACCACAGCAGGCCGCGCTGTTCGTTGCCCAGCCAGACCACGGGGTAGAAGCTGCCGACGGTCATGGACGCGCCCATGCGGCCCATGTCAAGGGTGGACCACAGGCGGCCTTCGCCGGCCGGCAACACCTTGGTGGTGCGCGTCGAGAAGTTGCCGCCGGGACCGTAGCAAAGCAGGCACTCGGCAGCCTCGGCGCGGAACGGCCACTCGATGCGCAGGGCGTCCAGCGTCACCGGCCGGCGCCCGTCCGGGCCGTAGGTCAGCTCAAGGTAGCACAGCCCGTCCTGCTCGACCCAGCCGGTGGCCGAGAGCCGCAGTCCGGCGCCCTTGGCGCGGCCTTCGAAACGCACCCGCCAGTCCTTGCGCTCGGTGATGTCCGGGCGGCCTTCAAGCGCGATCGTCTGCTCGCGCCCGCCGACCACCGCGACAATCCGCACCGGCCCGGCCAGCAGTGCCTCGCCCTGGGACTCGACCGCGTCCGGCAAACCCAGCTCGCCCAGGTCATAGGTGCGGCCCCACGGCGACACCCGGTCCCGCGCAACACTCATCGGCGTGAACGGCGGAATCACCCGCTCGATGTTCCCAAGCTCCGTGCCCCACCATTCGGCGAACTCCTTGGCCTCGTCGAGCTTGCGAAACTCGCGGCTGACCGGCCCGAGGCGGCTGCCGTCGCGCAGCCGCAGCACGGCTTCGAGGACATACTCGCCGGCGGCCAGCGGTTCGAGCTGGCGGAAGTCGGTGAAGTAGTCCAGCCGCGCCGTCTCAAGGCGGCCCTCGGCCAAGGCCGGGCCGCCGGCCTTCGGGCGCAGGGCGTACTCAAGGGCGACGGCCTGCGCGGGGTCGGGGAGGTAGTAGCGATCGCCGCTGATGGACAGGTTGGAGCGGATGGGGTTGAGGGAGGCCGTCAAGGGGAACGGCTCCTTCGGCGGGATGTAGCTCATCCATTCCGCGGGGTAGCTGCCACCGAGGTACGCGAAGTAGCGGAAGAGCGTTTCGCC
>MVZH01000528.1 GCA_002068325.1 Lentisphaerae bacterium ADurb.BinA184
CCGCCGCGCCGACGGCTTGGCCACGGCCTCGCCGACGAGCACAATGTCCGAGCCAAACTCCAGTCCCAGGGCCGCGGCGCCGCGGTTGTCGCCGACGGATTTGAGCAACTGCTGGTTCCGCTTGACTTTGCTCCGGATCATGTCCGCGTCGATCGACCGGCAGCCGTGCTCCAGCAGCTTGGCCACGGCCATGGTCTCGATTTCCGAGGTGGCGATGGAGCCCAGGTTCTGCTCGTCCACCAGCACCATCACCCGAGGCGCCGCCTGGCCGGCGAGCGCCGCGGCCAGTCCGAGAATTCCCGCCGCCGTCCATAACCGCCTGTTCATCGCATTCGCTCCTCGTTCGGCTCCGCCTGCGGTTCAGGGCAGCCGTTGATACAGTTCCACCATCATCCGCCGCACCAGGTCCCGCGCCTGCTGCGACACCGTCGCGCCGCCCGACCCGGCGCGGGCGGTGCCCTCCACGCTCCAGAGAATTTTGCCGCTCGCGCCGTCGACCAGCCGGACCGACAGGGCCACGTTCGGCAGGGCCTTGCCCCGAACCGCCACGGTGCCGTACTCCTCAACCGTGCCGGTCACAATCGCATCCGCACCCGCCATGGCGCCCAGGTCGGCCAGCTTGCTGTCGGCAAGTCCGGCCACGGCCAGTTCCGTTTCGCCAAGCACCTGGTTCAACCGGCTCCGCTCCATGACCGCATACTTGCCCGACCGGAGCAACTGGGTCATGACCATGTCGGCCACCGAGTTGCCAATCAGTTCCGTTTCCGCCTTGAACGGCAGCACGGCCACCGTTTTCACGGCGCCGGCGCCGGGCGCCACGTAGACCTCGATGCCGGCCGGACCCGAGGGGCGCAAATAGGGATCCGCGCCGCCGCCGGACGCGCAGCCAATCCCGAACGCCGCCGCCAGAAGCGCCAACCCCAACCCCGTTTTCGCAAGCATCATGCCTCCCTGTCTTCTTTCCCGGTCCCGTGGCTCACGGCTTCGGCGCCGCGGTCCCGCCGCCCGTTCCGCCGCCGCCCTTGGATCCGGCGGGCGCGGCCCCCCCGCCGCCCTTCCCGCCACCGCCAGCCGGCGTCTTTTCCTCGTCCTCCGTAAAGAACGTGGCCGTGGCCGACCAGTTCCAGGCCGTGCCCTGGTCGTCCGAGGAAACCACGCGGATCGTGACCCGCGGCGACGAGCCCGTGCCTTTGGCGGTCAGGGTGCCGCTTCCGCTCACCGAGCCGGTGTTGGCGATCACCTTGCCCTCGTAGACCACCTTGAAGGTGTCGGGGATGGTCATCGCCTGGTAGGT
>MVZH01000529.1 GCA_002068325.1 Lentisphaerae bacterium ADurb.BinA184
CACAACTGGAGCCAGGTGCTGGTGTTCACCCGCACCAAGTTCGGCGCCAACAACGTGGCCGAGTTCCTGACCAAGAACGGCATCCAGGCCATGGCCCTGCACGGCAACAAGAGCCAGTCCGCGCGCACCCAGGCCCTGGCCGGCTTCAAGAGCGGCGACATCCGCGCGCTGGTGGCCACCGACATCGCGGCCCGCGGCATCGACATCGAAGACCTGCCGCACGTGGTGAACTACGAAATCCCCAACGTCAGCGAAGACTACGTGCACCGCATCGGCCGCACCGGGCGCGCCGGCGCCGACGGCCAGGCCGTCAGCCTGGTCTGCCTGGACGAGGAAGGCTTCATGATGGACATCGAACGCTTCACCAAGCAGCAGATCGCCGTCGAGCACGTCGAAGGCTTCGGCCCGGAGCCGGGTGAAAAGGCCGAACCCATCGCCATGGGCCGCCAGACCATCTGGGGCGGTGCCGGCAAGCCGCCCAGCCGCGACGTGATGCAGGCCGCCGCCAAGGCGGCGCGCACCGAGATGATGCAGCGCATGCGCGAAGGCAAGGCCGCGCCAGCCGGGCGTGGCGGCAACCAGGGCGCCGGCGGTCGATCCGGCGAGCGCCAGGGTGGCGCGCCGAAACCCGCACACGCCCCCCACGGCCAGCGCCACGGCGGCGTGAACGCCGGGCGTGGCAACCCGAACCCGGGTCAGCGCCCGCCGGCCGAGCGCCGCGAACGCGCCGATTTCGGGGACGAAATCCCCCGCAACGTGGACCCGCTGCGCACCAACCTGCACAATGTGCGTCATGACACGCGCAGACCCCGCCAGGACGCCTCCGGCCAACCCGACCCGATGCGAACCAGCATCGACAGCATGGCCGACCGCGGACGCGGCGGGCGCAACGGCGGCGGCCGCGGCTTCGGCGGCGGGCAGAACCGCTCTGGTGGCGGGGGCTTCGGGTCTCGTGGGTCGGGAAATCCTCCGCGTTCTTCTGGCCGATAAAGCCTATTCGGCGGTTCACTGTGTGGGCCGCCGGGCCCTGGCCCAGCGCCACCCCAAGCTTCATTCCCACGTCGTCGACTTTGCAGGCCTGCCCCGGCTGCCCAAGGTCGACGACGTTTTCATTGCGCTGGGCACCACGATCAAGGTGGCGGGCAGCCAGCCGGCCTTTCGCGCCATCGATTTTGACGCGGTTGTGGCCGTAGCCCTCGCCGCGCGGTCATCAGGTGCTACGCATCTGGGAGTGGTCAGCGCCATGGGGGCCAGCGCCCGCTCGGCCGTGTTCTACAACCGGGTCAAGGGC
>MVZH01000530.1 GCA_002068325.1 Lentisphaerae bacterium ADurb.BinA184
CTTCCAGGCCGCGCTGGTTGAGGACGGTGGAATAGTCGCCGTAAATCTTGGCCAGGGTCTGGAAGATGGTGCTTTTGCCGGTGCCCTGGGGGCCGTGGACGATGAGGGCGCTGGACATCTTGGCGCCGGGATGTTGCAGCGGGTAGGCCATCCAGCGCAGCACCCACAGGAACAGTTCGTCCCGGTTGGCTTCGCCGCTGCAGAGGTATTCGAGCAGGTCGAGGAGGGATTGGCAGGCGCCGGCCTGGGGTTGCATGGGCCAGCCGCGCCAGGTGTTGAGGCGGACGGCGGGGTCTTTCTCGGTGGGGTCGAAGCCGATTTCGTCCAGGTAGACGGCGCCGCGCATCTGCCACACGGCATGCCGCTTGATGTCGTCCGCCCGCCCCCCGGCCGGCAGCAGGGCGATCATCTGGTCTTTGTGGGCGACCTTGCGGGTCCAGCGGTCGAAGACGTATTTCCCGGTGCCGTCGTCGATAGGCTCGAAGCGTTCGACGATTTCGTCCACGCTCATGACCGAGCGCGCCCGGGGCCGTTCCCCCTCTTTGACGGGCGGCGAGCCTTCCCCCCCTCCCCCGAGTGATGAGCCCCGCGCGGATGGCGACGCATCGCGCCACTTCTGGGCGTCGAGGGCGGCGTTGATTTGCTTGGCCAGCGTGAGGGCAGACGTGAGGATGGCGAGGTCGTTGAAGTCGGTGAGCTTCTTGCCGGCGCGCAGGTCGGCGCCGGTTTCCGGGTCGGTGAAGTCGGGTTTGACCCAGGCGGCCAGCTCGATCTCGGCGGTGGCCTGGGCGGCGGCGGCCACGCCCGCGGGTTGATCAAGGACGTCAACGGTGTAGGCGGCGAGGAACACCACTGCCATTGCGGCGAGGGGCCACTCGGTGCGGCGCTCCCAGACCGCCAGTTTCGGCTCGGCCGTTACCACAACGACGTCTCCCTCCGGGTCGGGTCGTGATCCACTTGGTGCGTCTGCAGAACGTGCATGTATACCCCAGGGCGGCCGCGGGAAGCCATTGACCTCAATGTTCGTTGAGGTTCTACGGTGAAAACATGAGCTTGGAAACGGTTGCCCGGCAGTCGCTGTACCGGCAGACGCACGCGCGGGGCGGTGACCTGCACTCCCTGGCCGACCGTCGGCTACTCGGCAGGATCTGGCGGTTCGCCGCCCGGCATCACCGGCGGCTGGCGGTCTTCGTCGGGGTCAGCGTCGTCGGGGCGGCGCTGACGGTCGCCACGCCACTGCTGGCCGGCCGGGTGGTGGACCAGATCACCGGGGCA
>MVZH01000531.1 GCA_002068325.1 Lentisphaerae bacterium ADurb.BinA184
GGCGTAGCGCGAGTTGGGATAGGCTTTGACGAGCTTCTTGGCCCCACTGTCAACGGCCCCGTAGTCGCCCTGGCGGAACTCGGCAATGAGGGCGGCCAGGAGTTGGGCGGCCTCGGGAAGGGCGGGTTGCACTTTGGCCACCAGGCTTTCGGCCTCGTCGGCGGCCTTGGACGGCTCGGGCGTGCGATACTTCTCGCCGACGCTGGCGACCTCGGGCACGCTGAGCGACGCGGCCGGCAGGACCACGGGTGTTTCGGGCAGCGGCTTGATCCGGGGCAATTCTACGGGTGCCAGCTCGGTTGGCTTCTCCATCGGCAACGTCTCGGGCGGCGCCGCCTGGGGCGCCGGGGCCGGAGCGGGTTCAACGGGCGGAGTGACTTCGGTCGCCGGTTCGGGTTTGGGTTCCGGCCGTGCCGGCGGTTGGGGCTGCGGCAGCGGCTCCACGGGCGGCGTCGGCGTGGGCTTGACGTCGGACGGAGCGGGGCTGGGCGTGGGCGCTGGCTCAGCCGGTTTTTCGACGTCGGCCGGCGGCTTGGGCGCGGGCAGTTCGGCGTCGTCGGGGACGAAGATCCACTTGCCGTCGCGGAAGACGAACCGAGCTTCGGCGGACGCCGTCCAGGCGACGGTCAGGAACAGGGCCAGCAGGATGACAAGCCACCGCATGAGAGAATCCTCATCGAACCCACTTGAGCGTTCGCGGCGCCCGGCCGAGCACGTGCGGCCAGTAGGCACTGAGCACTTGGCGCATATCGACGGCGGTTTCCTTCGATAGTCTCACGCGATCCGCCTCGGCCTGAGTTGCCGCCGAGAGGAAGGCCAGAGCGTCGAGGGCCTTGCCGCCGACGGAAATTGTGCCACCCCCACAGGACCGGCAGCGAATGCCGCCGGCCGTCGGATCGAACCGCCCGGCCTGGCCTGCGGCGCGCTTGCGGCCGCACGAGACGCAGACCGACAGTTGCGGCAACAGACCCAGCTCGCGCAGGAACCGGGCTTCGAACCGGTACAACAGGATAGCCGAATCGTTCCCCTGACTCAAGCGCGTAAGTGAGCGCTCCAGCAAATTGAACACTTCCGGATGCGGATCGAGTTCCTCCGTCCCGAGGCGGACCAGTTCGGCCATGGTGCTGGCGGCGTAGAACGCGTCAAGCCGCCGACCGAGACCGGACGTGTCGGCCCGGGGAGAGAGTTCGACCAGGGTGCCTAGTCCGCCGCGACGGCTGAGCGAGAACACGGCCTGTACGCACTGGAGCCGATCCAGAGGCCCGC
>MVZH01000532.1 GCA_002068325.1 Lentisphaerae bacterium ADurb.BinA184
CCCCGCCGCGAGAAACGGCGGCTCCCGGACGGGCCCGGGAGAAAGGAAACGGGGCGGACGGCCTGCGCCGCCGCGCCCCGAACCGGGGGAGTCTCCGGGGTCCGCTCAGGCGGCGGTGTCCCGGCGCCGGGCGAGGAGGCGGGGCACGCCGAGGAGGGCGAGGCCCGGGGCAAGCAGCAGGATGCCCGCCGGCAGCGGCACCGGCGACAGCGTGCCGACCACGGCGCCGTCGATGCCGAAGCCGTCGTTGATGATGTTGTGGCGCAGCCGGATCGTCAGCCTGTCCACCGCCTCGTCGAGGTTGATCTGCACGAGGTGGATGTTGCCGTTGGCGAGCCTGCCGTTCTCGCCGGCGACATACTTGTAGAGCTTGTCCCCGACCTTGATCGAGAACTTGCCGCCGACGTCGGCGGCGTCAAGGACGTAGAAGGCGAGGGTGTTGAAGCTGCCGACGCCCTTGATCGTCCACTTCATGCCCTTGTTGTCGTTGCTGTCGAGCCAGTTGCCGTCGGCGACGCCCGGCGGCAGCGCCGGCGTGTTCGCGGTGTTGTAGCGGCCCCAGGGCATCGAACCGTCGTTGCGGACCTGCAGCTTGCTGCCCTGGCCGACCACCGCGTCGCCGCTGCCCGCCTTGCCGGTCGGGGTGAAGCGGCCAACCGCGGTATGGCGCAGGTTCTGCGTGCCGCCCTGCCGCGGCCAGGGCTTGTAGCCCTCGAAGGTCTCGACATGGGCGTTGGTGACACCGGCCATGTAGCCTGCCATCGCGGTCTGCGCGGACACGAGCTGGCTGCGGTCGAAATGCTGCAGGTCGAGGTTGACGGTGGCAGCATGGGACGGTGCGGAGGCGGCCAGAACCATGGCCGCAATGGCGCCGATACACAGGCGCGGAACCCGGAACATTTTCAGAAAACCCCTCATTCTCCCCTGCCACGGGTTTAGGGGGCGATCGGGAAAGTGTCAAAGTTTAACAAAGTAAATACTCGGGATGGTTAGCGGCTGTGGCGTTTCTGCAAGGGAAGGCGCCGTCGACTGACGGGAACCCCACCCGCATCGGGCGAATAGCGGCCTTTGCTGCGCCGCGCCATGATCACGGTGCCGTTAACGCGGCGCTAACCGATTTACCGCGTGATCGGGGCTGGTTTTAGGGGCCCTCGCACGGGGGGCCTTCCATCTGGCAGTGCGAGGCGATCATGGAGCCCTTCGGCATCGGCTTGGCGGGACTTGGGGCGGCGGCAC
>MVZH01000533.1 GCA_002068325.1 Lentisphaerae bacterium ADurb.BinA184
CCCGCCGCTGTCGTCGGCGAGCTGGTCGAGGAGGGGGCGGTTGACGTCGTTGCCGACGCCGATGCAGAAGACGCGGGCGTTGCGCGGGCGGGCCTGGATGAGTCCGAGCAGCTCCTGGCGTTCGGTCTGTTCGGTGAGCCCGTCGCTGAGGATGACGACGTTGAGGGGGCGGTCGGCGCGGCTGTAGCGGTAGGCCGTGGTCATGGCGGGGTTGAGGGTGGTGCCGCCGCGCGCCGCCTGCGTCGCCAGGAAGGCGTCCGCCCGGCTGAGGCTGTCGGCGGTGGCCGGCTGCAGCGCGCCGAACAGCGGCGCGGGCTGGACGTTGAAGGCGACGATCTCGAAGTGGTCGTCCGGGCCGAGGGTGCGGACGAAGGCGGCGATGGACTCCTTCGAGGTCGCCAGCTTGCCGTCGTCTCCCATGCTGCCGGAGATGTCGAGGACGAAGACGTAGTCCATGCCGGCGTCGAGGCGGCCGAGGTCCTCCCCGGCGGTCAGGGTGAGGAGGAAGTAGCCGTCACCGCGCCCGTCCTTGGAGGTGATCAGGTCGAGGCCGGTCCTGGGGCGGGCGAGGCGCAGGTCAATGACGACGTCCCGGTCGAGGCGCCCGCCGCGGCTTTCGAGGCTGGCCTGGACGTAGTCGGCGGCGTGCCGGGCGA
The DNA here is from genome assembly GCA_002068325.1 of Lentisphaerae bacterium ADurb.BinA184. Taxonomy (GTDB): domain Bacteria; phylum Verrucomicrobiota; class Lentisphaeria; order Oligosphaerales; family MVZH01; genus MVZH01. The sequence continues at coordinate 657 of MVZH01000533.1, forward strand.
TAACAAAGGCCTCGCCGTGGCTGGGGCTGCCGACGGCGGCGACGGGGACGGCCGACTTGACTTCGACGTTGATGCTGAAGGCGCCGGTGGTGCGGCTGTCGGCCTCCGGCCGCGTGCTGGTGGCCAGGGGGTAGACGTAGCGGAGGGCGTCGTCGTCAACCTCCAGTTCCTGGTAGTAGGCGATTTCGACGCGCTGGTCGCCGTTGGCGGGGACTGGGAAGATGCGCATCTCGAAAGAGCGGAAATCCGCCTGTTCGAGCAGTCCGGGGTCGCGTTTCTGCGGTTTGTAGCTGTTGTAGATCTGGCGGGCGCGCTCCTTCTCGACGACCTCGCCGACCATTTCCTTGCCGTTGATCCACATGCTGAAGTTGGCCACCGAGGCGCCGCGCGGCACCGGGAAGGTGTAGAGGGCTTCGACCACCCGGTCCTCGGTGTTGTGGAAGACTTGGGTGACGCGGGTCACCGCGACCCCGTTGTTGATCGTCACCCGGGCGCGGTGCTCAGCGATCTCGAGGTTGCCCCCGAGCCCGCCGTCGGCAATCAGCAGCCCCGCGGCGCGCGCGGTCGGCGGGCACAG
>MVZH01000534.1 GCA_002068325.1 Lentisphaerae bacterium ADurb.BinA184
GTCGGCGTCGCCGCCGTAGACCTCGCGGATGATCGTCGGCCGGTCAATGGCCAGCGACAACCCGATGCGGAAGTCGCGGTTGCGGGTCAGAAGCCGCAGGCCGGGATCACCGGGCGTCAGGTTGAGGTAGACCGCCGCCTCCGCCGCCACCGTCGGAAACAGCTCCCGCACCGTGTACCCCAGGGCTTCCGCCTCCGCCTGCGCCGACGGCGACCCCAGCCCGACCGGCGCATGCCAGCTTTGCATGGAGATCTCGCCCCGCCGCAACTGCGCCAGAACGGTGTCGCCCGCCGCCGTGACCCGCATGACCACGCGCTCCAGGTACGGCAGCTGCCGCCCGGCCAGGTCTATCTTCCAGTAGTACGGATTGCGGACCGCCACCACCTCCCCGTCGCCGGCGGCCGGCGCCGCCGTGAGAACCCAGGCGTTCAGCGTCGGCAGCTCGGGATTCCGCCAGCGCGAAGGCAGCTCGGGACTGCCGGCCGCCCCGCCCTTCAAACGGAAAAGCTCCGGCCACGTCGCCACCCCCGCCGCCTGCATCTGCTCGGCCAAGCCGTCGGAGTTGTAACGGACATGGAACTTGGACAGATAGTGCCGGGGAAAACTCACCACGTCGGTGGCCGCCGGCCGCGCCAGGCGCTGCAGAAACACGTAGTCCGGCTGCGCCAGACTGAAACGGACCGTGTAGTCGTCCAGCTTCTCGACGCGCGCCGGACGCCCCGCGCTCACCAGCCAAGCCGGCGGAACGGCACACAGCTCCGGACAGCCGACAACATCCTCGTACCAGAACAGGATGTCGTCCGCCGTGAAGGGCGCCCCGTCCGACCAGCGCATGCCCCGGCGTAGCCTGAAGGTGAAGGCCGAGTGGTCCGGGCTGACGCTGTAGGACTGCACGACGTTCGGCACCACATGCGTCCACTCCGGCGTCCACCGCACCAGGTTCTCGTAGCCAATGGTGCGGTACAGCAGGCTCGCATCCCAACGCCCGGGAACCGCCACCCGCCAGTCGCCGCCATAGTCACCTTCCTCTGTGATGGCCTGGACGACAAGGGGAACCACGGGCAACCGCTGCGCGACCGGCGGCGGCTCGCCCCGCCCGACACGCTCCGCCACGCAGGGAGCTTCGCCCAAGGACTGATCCATCGCAGAGGCCAGGTTCGCCGGCGGCGCAGGCTCAGAGTCCCGCACGCCCGTCCACACCCACAACGCCGCGGCAATCCCCCCCGCCACCC
>MVZH01000535.1 GCA_002068325.1 Lentisphaerae bacterium ADurb.BinA184
GGCGACGGGAGGCCTTGTCGTCGGGGAGGTGAGCGATGCGAACACCGGCGCGCCGGTCGCTGCCGCCCTGCGCAACGATGCCGGCTTTACCGCTCAGGCCAGCCTGCAGGACGCCCCCGGCGACGGCGCGTTCTACACGCTCTTTGCGCCTGCCGGGACTCACGTCATCACCGCGACGCTGGCCGGATACGCCCCCGGCGTGGCCGCCGTCGTCATGACGAATGGCGGCGTCACGCCGCGCAACCTTGTCCTCGGCGCCGGGCTGCTCGCGCTCGCCCCGGAAAGCCTGGAACTGACGCTCGCCGCCGGGCTGACCGCGACGCACGCCATCACCCTGAGCAACAGTGGCGGCTTTACGGCCAGCTTCACCCTCGAGGAGGTCAACGCGCCGTTCACACCGGCTACCCCCGCCGGGCCGTTTGCCGGGATGGTGCGCCGCGTTTCCCCGAAAGAGCTGCACGCCTTCACGGCCGCAGCTGTGCGCGAATATTTCCCCCCCGACGTTCCATCCCTGGCTGCCGGGGACGTCATCCAGACCTGGCAGAGTGACCTGGTTTCCCCGTGGGGGGTGGCCTTCGATACCGCCGCCGGGGTTCTCTGGCTGAGTGACACGCGCGCTGGCGGCGGCGAGGACCGCAACGTCGCCTTCCAGTCCGATGGCACGCCTACCGGCGCTTCCCTGCCGACCTCGCCGTGGGTCGGCGTGTTCGCGGCGGACATGGCCTACGACCCGGTGACGGGCCGGCTCTGGCAGGTCAATGTCGGCGGCGACAATTGCATCTACGAACTGGATCCCGCGACTCAGACAGCCACCGGGCGCGCGCTCTGCCCGCCCTTCGGCGTCTCTGAGCGCGGCCTGGCCTACGACCCCACGACCGACACCTTCTACAGCGGCTCGTGGGGCGATCAAATCCTCTATCACTTCGACGCCACCGGGAGCTTGCTGGACTCCTATGACTTGAAACTGAACATCGCCGGCCTGGCCTACAATCCCGCGACGCGCCATCTGTTCGTCATGTCCAATGCCAGCGTCGGGCGCGACGTCTACGTTCTCGACGTGACCGCCGGCTACACCGTCATGGGCGGCTTCGACATCGAAGGGCTGGGGAGCTTCGAGCAGGCCGGCCTGGCGCTGGATTGCAGCGGCTCCCTGTGGACGGTCAATCAGGCCACGGGCGAGGTCATCCAGGCCGTTTCCGGCGAGACGAACGTCTGCGCCTGG
>MVZH01000536.1 GCA_002068325.1 Lentisphaerae bacterium ADurb.BinA184
TGTCTCCTGCTTCCGGTTGGGATGGGGGAGCGGAGCGGGCGGCCGGAAGGCGACCGCCCGCCCCGCTGGGTACGGTTACGGGGTCGGTTCCACCCACGCCGGGGCGCGGGTCGAGTAGGTCGGCTTGGCGGTGACCGAGACGGTGATCGCCTCCTCCAGCGCCTCCTTGCGGCTGAAGTTGGTGATCGAGAAGTCGGCGTCGAGCCCCTCGCCGCCCACCCCGTCGAGGATCGCCAGGGCAATCGGCTCGTTGTTGAAGTAGGCGTCCTTGATCGCCGCGAAGCCCGCGTCGTCCGAGTCCCAGATCATCTCGAACTCGACCGAACCGGTCTTCAGCGTGCCGACGGTCGCCCGCCAGCCGGAGTTGCCGCGCGTGGTCACGTCGGCTTCGCCGGACTCCAGGTTGAGGGTGACGTCCTTGACGTTGGTCAGCTCCGTGGTGGCGGTGGCACCCGCCGCGCCGTAGTAGAGCTTCGCTTCCATACCGAGTTTGATGGACATGGTTCTGTTCTCCTGTCGTTGGGGTTGGTTTGGGCGGGTTCCGACCCGCCCGGTTGACTGCTCTCTATGCCTTGATCGAGTCGGCCCACATCCGGGGCAGTCGGCTCCTGATCTTCAGCAGGGCCGGGCCCATCAGCGGGCGTTTCGGGTACACCTGGCGCTTGTAGCGACCGCCGAACTCGTGCGCGGCGGCGGACCGGCCCACGACCGTGTAGGCCGGGCCGATGAGCACGCGCTCGCGTTCCTTCTCCACCACGTAGCGGACGGCCCGCTTGAGCTGTCCACGCCGCGCGTGGGGCGGCTGGCCGGGGGCCGAGGCCTTCCTGGAGCGCCGGATGCTCCGCCTGGCGGTCAGGCGCAGCGCCGCTCCGGCGTGCTCCAGGGAACGGATCGAGCCTTCGGCGGCTCGCCGTCGCAGGCCCCGCTCCTCGAATCGACTGGTGGCCTTGACGCGGATCATGATCAGCCTCCGATGGTGGTGCCGAAGTGGAGGGCCAGCATCGAGGCGATCCGGTCGATGGCCTCGGCGTAGGTCGTCGGGGCGTCACCGGCCCAGGCGCTGCCGCTCTGGTAGTCCGTGCCGTCCGCATACGGAGCCAGCGCCAGCGGGCTGCCCGCGCCGCCGACCAGTCCGGCCCCGGCCACCGCCGCCGCCAGCTGAGCGACGCCGACGCCGCCGTCCGCCACCCGGATCGGGCCGGGGGTTGCGCCGAGAGCGA
>MVZH01000537.1 GCA_002068325.1 Lentisphaerae bacterium ADurb.BinA184
GCGGGGTCTGCGTCCGCTTCTGCCCGGTGAAGGCGATCGACTTTCCGGAGCGGGAGTGCGGGGAATGGTTCATTTCCGGGACCCGCTTCGGCACGATGGTGCATGCCAAGCTGGGGATTGCCGCGGAGAATTCCGGCAAGCTGGTCGCCACGGTCCGCCGCGAGGCCCGGCGGCTCGCCGAGGAGCAAGGCCGGGACCTGATCCTGGTGGACGGGCCGCCGGGCGTCGGCTGTCCGGTCATCGCCGCGGTGACGGGCGCCTCCCGGGTGCTGGCCGTGACCGAACCGACGCCGGCCGGCATCCACGACCTGACGCGGGTGCTGGAGCTGACCGGGCACTTCGGGATCCCGGCCGCGGTGGCCGTCAACAAGTGGGACATCCATCCGGCCATGACGGCGCAGATCGAGGCGCAGGCGGCGTCAATGGGGGCGACGATCGCCGGGCGCATCCGCTATGACCGGGCCGTGACGGCCGCGCAGGTGGCGGGGAAGACCGTGGCCGAGCATGGCGGCATGGCCGCCGAGGACATCCGCCGCCTGTGGCAGGCGGTGCAGCCCGAAGACACGCCCGGTGCCTCAAAAGAGAAGGCGTCTGCATGCGCCCAACGCTGAACAATCACCCCCCGAGGATCCGGTCTGCCGCCCCTTCAGGGCTCCGATCATGGGTTGGCACATTTCCCCAGGGCTCACGCCCTGGGCTAAATCTACCGTCCCTTCGGGACTCAAGCCACCGCATTGGAAACGTGATCATTCTCGATCTTGCACGAGGACGATTGGCAACCCACAAGGAGACCTGAACCATGAGCAAGGACAACGGCCACGCCGGCTGCGGCGGCGGTCACGGAATCGGGGCGAGCTGCCCGTCGGCGGGCGGCAAGCCCCAGGAGCAGGAGGCCGACGACCGGCGGCTGGCCGCCTCGCTGGCGCGGATCCGGCACACGGTGCTGGTGCTTTCCGGCAAGGGCGGGGTCGGCAAGAGCACGGTGGCGGTGAACCTGGCGGCGGCACTGGCCCTGGCGGGCCGTCAGGTGGGCCTGCTCGACATCGACATCCACGGTCCGAGCATCCCGACCATGCTGGGCCTGACGAAGGCGGAGCCGGTCATGTCCGGCACGGCCATCGCCCCGCTCGAGATCGGCAGCCTGAAGGTCATGTCGATCGCCTTCCTCCTGCGCGAGCCCGACCAGGCGGTGATCTGGCGCGGCCCCATGAAGATGG
>MVZH01000538.1 GCA_002068325.1 Lentisphaerae bacterium ADurb.BinA184
CGGGCAACCGTCCCCGGGCGGCTCGCTTCAATGTGGTGCGCCAGCGCGCTGAAGTAGTCGATCCGGGCGATCTCGGCACCGCCGCCGATGATGTGCAGCATGGACTCGCACAGAGCGTGGATGTCGAGCCAGCGGCACTCGACGCCGGTCCTGCGCCGCACCTCTCGCACGGAGTGATACAGGTTGAATCCGTCGACCAGGAATCGAACTGATGTTGACATTGGCCCCCAGAAAGAAGAAACCCCCGGGATCGCAACCCCGGGGGGACCAGGGAGCCGGAGCCCCGCTGGCGATGACCGATCACATGGTGCCACGGCAGGCTGAGGGCGTCAATGCATCGAGGGCGCCACACGGTTGACGTTGCGAGCCGGCGCTCTTGCGGACGCCTGTCGTGGTTCGGGTGGCGCCATCAAGCGAAGATCGTCATGCATTTCGCCCAGGTGGAGGGTCTGCCGCCCCGCCTGATCGCCGACCACCTCAACGGCCTGCGGCATCAGGCCACCTCCATTGAATGGGGCAACCTGATGATGCCGGCCGGGGTCGACACACCCCGCAATCAAAAGATGCTGCAGCTCACCGACACGGCCGGCGGCGCGCTCTACGCGGCGTTCGAATGGGACGACTACGGCAACACGGAGCGCCGCTACCTCGAGACGCTGCGCTCGCAGCTTTGGCGATCGGCAGGCAGGGCACTACAGACGCACGGACTCAAGGTGTGCCCGTGGCCTCACCCTCGCCACTCGTGGGCTCAGGAGTTCTGCAGGCGGTAGGCAGAGAGAAGGGTCGGGGCCGTCGGCCGCGTCGCCGCGGTGTCACTGTTTCCAGCGACTGACGGGGTTCCCGAACCCACCCTCATTGTCCCCGACGCCAAGAGGAATGCAACGAGTGCGGCCCATTGTCGCCCCGCAGGCGGGGTGTCTTCCCGAACGGGACCGCCCGTTTTCCGTCCGACGTTGACGCGAACATATGTTCGTGTCACACTCAGAGGCCCCGGCAGCAACACCCCCTCACCAGGAGCGCCCCATGTCCCGCGGCGGAGCCACCTCCGACGATCGTCCCGACCACCGCCCCACCGGCGCCGCCCGGGCACGCGCCGGCCGGCCGGGTCCGGGCGGCGAGGCCGTGCCGGTCGCCGTCACCTGGGACGAGCGGGCGCGGCGCCCGGTCGCCTTCGTCTGGCGCCGCCGCCGCTACCAGGTCGAGCGCGTGCTC
>MVZH01000539.1 GCA_002068325.1 Lentisphaerae bacterium ADurb.BinA184
GGCTCGCGCATCACCAGCCCCCAGAACCGCATGGCCTTCGTCGCCCCGCCGCTGCTCACCGTCCGTTCCTTCAGCCAGGGCAACCTCACCACTTGGGCCACAGTCGAACCCCTGCTGGCGCGGGAACGCGTCCTCGGCCGCCTGTTCGTGGACACCATCTCCCTGACCTACAATCCGGTGAACTCGGATGACGCCTTCATCATGGACTTCACCGGCGCCCTGTTCACCCCCGAGGGACTCGAGACCGACCTCATGCTGGTCAGCGACGATGCCGGATTCCTCTTTGTGGACGACAAGTTGCTGATCGAGCGCGGCGGCTCCCACCGGGCCCACGAGTCGCAGCGCGGCGAGGCGCGCGCCGCGGTCAAACTCACCCGCGGTACCCACCCCGTCCGCTGTGTCGTGGTCGAGGCGGGCGAGGCGCAGGCCGCCGTCGTCGGCGAGTTCGGCGACGCCAGCCGCAAGTGGACCTTGAAGCCGGAGCGGTTCGCCACTCCCGGCAAGACCCGTCTGACCGCGGTCGAAGGGGCCGGGGAGCGGGCCGCCTGCCCCGCCTTCTGGTACAAGCCCCTCTCCTACATCAGTTTCAACGACCGTCCGTACACCGAGATGGAGTTCGGAACCCACAACCGGCAGCCCGCGGCCTGGCAGTTTGATGACGGCGCCAAGGCCGAGGGGGCGACGGTGCGGAGGGTCCTGCCGGGCTTGTCCCCCCGCGCTGTCACCGTTGGCCAGGGCGGCACGCAGGCCAAGGGTGCCATCGAGTTCCCCGAGGCGGCCCCGCCAGCCCGCAGCATCAACACCGCCAGGGATTACGAGGCCTACGCCGCGCTCATCCGCGCCGAGAGGCCGGATGCCCTCGATACGGCCATGCTGCTGGAGTACCTGACGTTCCTTGAGTTCCACGAGCTGTCCCCGGACTCGCTGCCCATCTGCCGCACCCTCGTGCGGCGCGACAACCTGGCCGCCTCAGGCCGCCAACGCGAGGTGGCCCTCTTGGCCGCCCGCCTGGCCGCGGGGACCGATGTGCCCTTCGCCCGCGAGGCCTACCTGGCCGCCCTGAACGCGTGCCGGGAGCAGGATGAGCTGTGGCCGGCGCTGGTCGCCGAGTTTGCGGAGTTCGCAATCCTGCAGGCGGCTGAGGCGCGGCAGGGCGAGGCCACCGTGGCCCGGCTGGCCGCCCGCCTCGGCGAGGCCGACGTCCG
>MVZH01000540.1 GCA_002068325.1 Lentisphaerae bacterium ADurb.BinA184
CGCGCAGGAGGGCATGTTCACCCCGGTCGAGATCGAGCTGACCGGGGCGGCCCGCGACGGCGACCTCCTCGAAATCCTCATCTTTCCCGCCCCCAAGTCCGTGCCGGCGCCGGCCGACCGCACCCAGGCCAACCAGAGCTGCAAACCGGCGGTCAGCTACGGCTGGGATTTCCACCCGCGCCTCATTCCCCTCGGCCTGTGGCAGGATGCCGCGATCGAGCTCCGTCCGCCCCTGCACATCACCGAGGTCAGCCTGGACTATGCGCTCTCGCCGGGACTCGACCGGGCCGACGTCACGGCCGACATCGAGCTGAGCGCCGCGGGCGGGGGCGAGGTTGTCTGGCAGCTCCGTGACCCGTCCGGCCGCCTTGTCGGCGAGCGCCGGGCCGAGGCCGCCAGCCTGGTCAGCTTCACGGTCAGCCTCGAGCGGCCCCGGCTCTGGTGGCCGCACGACCAGGGCGACCCCGCGCTCTATCGTTCGACCGTCGAGTTGCGGGGTCCGCAGGGCGGGAGCGTGCAGGTTGTCGAACGGCGGCTGGGGCTGCGTCGGGTACGGCTGATCATGCATCCCGGTGCCTGGGAGGAGCCCGACGTGCGTTTCTTCCCAAAGGGGCGGAGCCATCCGCCGATCACGCTCGAGATCAACGGCCGCGCCGTCTTCGCCAAGGGATCGAACTGGGTCAGCCCCGACATCTTCCCCGGCCGCATCGGCGCCGCCACCCACCGGCGGCTGGTGACCCTGGCGCGGGACGCCAACATGAACCTGCTGCGCTGCTGGGGCGGCGCGGTCGTGCAGGGCGAGAGTTTCTTTGAAGCCTGTGACGAGCTGGGGGTCATGGTCTGGCAGGAGTTCCCGCTGGCCTGCAACCGCTACGAGGGGACCCCCGCCTACCTGCGCGTCCTCGACCAGGAGTCCAAGTCCATCATCCGGCGCCTCAAGCCCCACGCCTGCGTGGTCATCTGGTGCGGCGGCAACGAGCTGTTCAACGCCTGGTCTGGCATGACGGATCAGGACGCCGCCCTGCGCCTGCTCAACCGCAACTGTTACGACCTCGACCCGGGGCGCCCCTTCCTCTTCACCTCGCCCCTCGACGGCATGGGGCACGGGCACTACGTCTTCCGTTCGCTCGACGGGCGCGAGGTCTTCCGGCTCTTCGCCGAGGCCCGCTGCACCGCCTACACGGAGTTCGGATGCGGCGG
>MVZH01000541.1 GCA_002068325.1 Lentisphaerae bacterium ADurb.BinA184
CAGCCGGGCGTTGGCCGCCGGCTCCGGCGGCGGCTCGGCTCCGCCCGGAGCCGCCGCCCGCACCGCGGCGAGGCCCACGGCCCCGAGCCCGGCGGTAGTGAGGAAGCCCCGGCGGGAGAGCCCGCCAGCGGAATCGGGAGAGGGTGGACGTTCGTCGTCGGCCATCGGGAACCTCCGCGCGGATGGGGCAGCCCAAGAATGCGCATCATGCTACTCGAACCCGACCGGAATACCCCCCGCGCTGCAGGGGCTTGACAGGAACTGACGGTATGAAATCATCCGCCAACTTCGCGCGAGCCGATGCCTCCAGGCAGGCATCGGCTCGCGTCCTGTATCCGACGTGGCGAGGCAGGGGAGCACGACCTGTCCAGCCATTCCCGCAGGAGGCCGCTGCCAGAGCCGCTCGGTCGCCAGGCGCCGGCGCTCGCGGCAGCCATCCGCGCGGGAGTTGGTTTCACCTGGCCAGGGTCCCCGACCCGCTCTGACCCGAAGGAGGCTTCACCGATGAAGACGCCCCAGTCCCTCTCCGGCCCGGACGCCGGGGGCAACCCGCATCCGCCCGCCGGGCGGCAGCGCCGGCCGTGGCCGGCGGTGCTCCTGGCCGGGCTCCTCCTGCTCGCCGGCGGCCCGGCGCTCTTCGCCGAGGGCACGCGCACGCTGCACCCCGCGAGCGGCCCCGGTTCGACCGGCAACCGCGGCGTGATGGACGTCTCCACCAATTTGGTCGGCAACGTCGCGCGGAGCCGCCAGTTCACCTACGTCTACGCGCAGGCTGGCGAGGTGATCCTGCTCGGCCAGCGGAACCGTTCGAACGGCGGCGATATCTTCGTCTACGGCCCGCAGGCGAGCTTCGGGAACAAGGGGGACGAGACCTGGGGGACCGCGGTCTTCACCTGTAGCACGCAGACCGGCCGCGGGACGATCGCCAGCCGGGCGGAGGAGCTCGCCGGCCCGAGGAGTGCGAACCTGAGCGACACCCTCACGGACGGCTTCGCCCCCTGCTGGTACGTGGCGCCGACCACCGGCATCTACGGCGTCCGCTTCACGGGGGCGACCAGCGGGAGCCAGACAAACACCGCGCTGATTTCCAATCCAGTGGTGAACAACAGTGTCGTCTCGGCGTGGGACGTGACCGTGCGCCCCGACGTCTCCTCGCTCGACGATCTCAACGGCCGGGTCTTCACCTACGCCTGGGCG
>MVZH01000542.1 GCA_002068325.1 Lentisphaerae bacterium ADurb.BinA184
CAGCCGGGTGTCAACGGCGTCGCGACCGGGGCCGGCAGTCCACAGACGAGCCAGGCTTGCCGCGAGTCGGCCACCAGCAGGTTGAAGGGATTGCAGGCCTGTGCCGACGCCGCCGCCAGCGCGCGCTCGACGGCCTCGGGAACCGTCCGGCTACGCAGGGTATCAAGACAGAGCAGCCCGCGGCTGTGGCGCCCGGCGTCCTCGGGTGAGGCGGTGTGCCGGTTGGCGACGGTCGCCAGCACCCCGTGGCGGTTCACCCCCAGCCAGGTTCCACCGGCGCGAAGGTCGCGGCCTGCAACAATCCCGAACTCGGGGTCGAGAAGCGACGGCGACACGGCCGGGCGATCGTAGAACTCGTCCCGGTTGGCGGCGACCACAACCCCGGCCTTCCCGGGCAACGGAACGCGGACGATGACCAGGCACATGCCGACCCCCTGCTCTCATAGCGCCGGAGGATACCGTGGCCCTTGGCCGGGCGGCGTCATTCCATGCGTGGCCGGAAGGCGGACTCGCGTGCGAGGGACTGGAAGAGTTCACGTTCGCGACGGGTCAGCCGTGGCGGCACCTTGACCTGGATCCGGGCGTAGAGGTCGCCGTGGCGATTTCCCTCGGGCAGGCCTTGGCCCCGGATGCGCAGGCGCTGGCCGCTCTGCGTGCCCGGCGGGAGAACCACCGTCGCCTTCCCGCCCAAGGTCTCCATCTCGACACGGGCACCGAGGGCCGCCTCCCACGGGGTCACCGCCAGGTCCATCTCCAAGTCATGCCCGGCCACCCGGTAGACAGGATGCGGGAGTAGCCGCACCCGCAGGTAGAGGTCGCCGGCGTCACCGCCGCCGGGACCCTCACCGCCCTGGCCGCGCAGGCGGACACGCTGCCCATCAATGACCCCGCGCGGAATCGTCACCGTGAGAGTCTTGACTCCGCGGCGGATGCGGCCGTCCGGGGCCATAGTCGCGGTCTGCAGGGAGACGGTCTTGCGGCCCCCGTTGAAGGATTCCTCGAGGGAGACATCGATCGCGGCCTCGTGGTCGTCGCCGCGCATGGCCCACCCCGATGCCTCGCCGGGCCACCCCTCGGACTCGGCGTCCGCCTCGAACCCGCCGCCGAACAGGGACTCGAAGAAGTCGCTGAAGGCGGTCGGCGGCATGCGGCCGGCGCGGGCGTCGCCGCCGCGCCGGAAGCGGAACTCAAAGGG
>MVZH01000543.1 GCA_002068325.1 Lentisphaerae bacterium ADurb.BinA184
TGCCGCCTGCTCCGGCGTGCCGGGGTGCGGGTCAAGGTTCAGCTCCTCCAGGCGCTTGCTGACAGCCGGATCGTTCAACGCGGCGACCACCTCCCGGTTCAGCCGTGCAACCACGTTTTTCGGCGTGCCCGCCGGAACGGCCAGGCCGTTCCAGGAGGCGGCCACGAAGCCGCTCACCCCGGCCTCCTTCGCCGTCGGCACCTCGGGCAGCACGCGCGAGCGTTTGTCGCCGGTGATGGCCAGCGGAGCCAGCGTTTTCGCCCGGATCTGCGCCAGCAAGGGGCCCAGGATGTCGAGCCCGGCGTCGATCTGGCCGCCGCGCAGGGCGTTGATCACCGCGGGGGTGCCATTGAACGGCACGATCTGCACGTCGATGCCGGCTGCCGCCTTGAACAGTTCGGCGGCCAGGTGCTGCGTGGTGCCGATGTTGGGCGTGCCGATGGTGAGCTTACCGGGATTGGCCTTCGCATAGGTGACCCATTCGCCCAGCGTCCTGAAACGCCCGCCCTCGGGGCCGACGATGACGAGGTCGAACGTCGCCAGCGGCGCGACCGGGATGAAGTCCCTGGCCGTATCGAACGGCAGCGCCTTGAACAGCGCCGCGCTGACCGCCGTGCCGCTGGAAATCAGCAGCAACGTGTGGCCATCCGGCGCGGCCCGGGCCACCAGTTCGCCGGCCACGACGCCACCCGCGCCGGGTTTGTTGTCCACCACCACCGGCTGGCCGAGGTTCTCGCTGATCCTCTGGCCCACGGTGCGGGCCGTCAGGTCGGCCGCGCCCCCGGCGGCATTGGGAACGACCAGGCGGATCGGCCTGGAGGGAAAGGCCGCCTGGGCCGCAGCCGGCAGTGGCACGCAGCAGGCTGCGCTCCACGCCAGGCTGTGCAGGATGACGTGACGGCGCAACAACATGGGTTCACTTTCGCACGGCCGCAGCCGCGTCAGAGATCGAGCACCAGCCGCGGCGTTCTGGCGCGCGAGCAGCAGGGCAGGAACTGGTCGTTGGCGGCCTGCTCCTCGGGTGTCAGGTAAAGATCCCGGTGGTCCGGCGCGCCTTCGATCACGCGGGTCAGGCAGGTGCCGCAGACCCCCTGCTCGCAGGAAAAAGGCACGTCGACGCCGGCTTCGGCCAGGGCCGATATCACTGTCTGGCCAGCGGGCACGCGCACGATCCTGCCGGAG
>MVZH01000544.1 GCA_002068325.1 Lentisphaerae bacterium ADurb.BinA184
AGGTTCAGGCTCTCGAACCCGTAGATGATGCCGTCCGGCTCGGCCTCGTGCTCGCGGACCTGCTTGAGGGTCTGCGGGGCCTCGTCCTCCTCGACCGCCCGGCGGCTCTGCTTGACCAGGGACCGGTCGACGCCGACCTCGTCCTGCTCCTCCACGATCTCCTGGGTGTCCTTCTTCCGCTTCACCCGCTTGGCGATCGGGCGTGCCGCCTCGTCGTCGAAGTCCTCGTCGCCGGCCTGCGGCGCGCGGCGGCTCGGCCCCTGTTCCCCCGGCGGCATGGTGCGGAGCGGGGCGCCCTTGGGCAGCGGGTTCGGGCTGACGCCGGTCGTGGCCGGCAACGGCCGCTGCTGGTTCTGCATGAGCGCCGCCATCTGCTGCTGCATGGTGGCGAAGGCGCCCATCAGGGCCTGGACGTTGGGGTCCGGGGCCGGCGGCGCCGGCGGGTAGCCGGGCGGCGGGTACGGGTAGTGCGACTGCGGCGGCGGGTACGGGTACGGGTACGCCGCGGGCTGCGGAAGCTGCTGCTGGTTCGGCTGCGGTAGCGGCTGCTGCGGGGGCGGCTGCATCTGCGGCTGCGCTGACGGAATCACCCCGCCCGGCGTGTGAATCGGGGGAAGCGAGTTGAGCGGGGGGACCGGGTTCATTATCTGGGCCTCCTGTGCCTCGTAGAGCGGGTTGGGCAAAGCGCCACCACCGTAACCGGGCGGCACGACGTTGGGAACGGGAAGTTGCTGCCCGCCGCCGTACTGAGCCGCCGAGGGGATCACGTACGCGTTGCCCATGGCCGGCATCGCGCTGCGGTCCACGGTCATGCCGCTGTGGTTGCCGTAGCCGGCCCCCTCGTTGGACTGCTGGCTGTACCCGGCCTTCTTACCGATGCCAAGGTTCGCGGCCAGCGTGCCCAACTGGTAGAACGCTTGGTGCGGGTACTTCGATGTGTTGACGGCCCGGTTGATGTCGGACTTCTTCACCTCGTTCGGGTCGAAGATCACGCCCCCGTCCGGCGCGTCCGGGTCGACGTGGACCGGGCCGGCGACGGTGGCGTCGAACCCCTTCGACGTGCCGTCCTTGTTGGCCTGGGGGATCGTGGCCCACCGCTTGACCCGACCGCCGGGCATCTTGCCGGTCTGGTCGGCGGCGGGGTAGTGGTAGTTGTGAGCGTCCGGGGCGTGGCGGATTA
>MVZH01000545.1 GCA_002068325.1 Lentisphaerae bacterium ADurb.BinA184
CCCCCACGAACGTGATCGGCGGCAGCGGCACGCTGTCCACCAACGACGTGCAACCGGTCGTCAACGCCAATGCCATGGCCACGGCCTACATCACCCACCAGCCCTGACCGCCAACCGCCGCCGCGCGCCATGCTCCTCTCCAGCCTGCAGAATCCGCGCGTCAAGGAAACCGTCAAACTGCGGCAGCGTTCCCACCGGGACGAGGCCGGCCTGATGCTGATCGAGGGCTACCGCGACCTGTTCCGCGCCCTGGAGTTCGGCCATCCGCCCGCCCGTCTCTTCACCTGCCCCGAGTTCTTCCTCGGCCAGAACGAACCGGCATTGATCGACCGCTGCGCCCAGGCCGGCGCCGAAATCCTTCCCTGCACGCGGGCCGTGTTCGAAAAGATGGCCTATCGCGACCGGCCCGAAGGCCTGCTCGCCGTGGCGCCCCAGCTCGTCTGCACCCTGGACCGGTTGGTGCCCCCGTCCCGTCCCCTCCTGCTGGTGGCCGAATCGATTGAAAAACCGGGCAACCTCGGCACCCTGCTCCGCTCCGCCGACGCCGCCGGCGCCCACGGCGTGCTGGTCGCCGATCCCCGCACCGACGTTCACAACCCCAACGTGGTTCGCGCCAGTACGGGCATGCTGTTCGCCGTCCCGCTCGCGGTGGCCGACTCCCCCGCCGTCCTGGCATGGTTGAAAACGCGCGGCATCGCCATCCTGGCCGCCACCCCTCACGCAGACCGGGAATACACCGAGGTGGACATGACCCGGGGCGTGGCGATCGTGGTGGGCACGGAACAGGTGGGGCTCAGCGACGCCTGGATGTCAGCCGCCGACCTGAAAGTCCGAATCCCCATGCTCGGCAAGGCCGATTCCCTGAATGTGGCCCAGGCCGCCACGCTGCTGCTCTACGAGGCGGCGCGGCAGCGGCGCCGGTCGTCCTCCAGCGGCGCATCGGCCTGAACGCGCGCCGCCGTCACCCGCCGTCCGGCGGGGGCCGAACCTCAAACCGCTCACAGACGTCCGTCGCCTCCACCTCCCGGTTCCACCGCGCACAGCGCTGGGTGAAGGGATGCACGACGTAATAACGGCAATGGCGGCAACAACGGCCTTTCTCGTCCCCGTCAAACAGGCGGGGCGGACGCGGCTTCTCGGATTCCGAAAACAGTGCCGGCGCCGCC
>MVZH01000546.1 GCA_002068325.1 Lentisphaerae bacterium ADurb.BinA184
CGGTCGGCACCGATGCCGAAACGCACCATCGCGATCAGGTCGTGCCGATCTCCGCCACGGCCGCCGAGGGCTGGCACTTCACGGGCTGGACCGCCAACGCCGACGCGGCCGTCACCGACCGCACCCGGGCCGCCACCACCGCCAAGCTCCTCGGCGGGGATGCCGCCATCACCGCGACCTTCGCGGCCACGGCCGACACCCTGACCCTGACCATGGCCGTCTCCCCGGCGCTGAACGGGACCACCCAGCCGACCGCGGGGAACTGGCAGGTGCCGGCCGGTGCCTGGCAGGAGATCGTGGCCACGCCCGACCCCGACTGCCACTTCGCCCTGTGGCGCGTCTCCGGAAATGCGGTCGTCAAGGACCTCAGCGCCGCCGCCACCACCGTCAGCCTCGCCGGTGACGCCACCATCACGGCGGTCTTCTCAGGCCAGCCCGTCACCCCCATGGCCAACGGCTCCGTCTTCCGGCTGGCGGCCGACGACATCCCCGGCGGCCCCGGCGAGTTCCGCTCCCGGCCCGGCATCGCCGTCCGCTTCGACGATGCCGTCCGCAACCGTGCGGACAGCCAGACGAAGCTGGCCTCCGTCAGCGCCCTGCCCGCCCCGGTCGTGGATGCCGTCCTGCCGAAGAGCCCGGCCCTCTACGGCAAGCGCGCCTTCGCCGACAAGGCCACCCCCGTGGCCGACCTGATCGCGGCCCATCATCCCATCGCCATCCTCTCCTCCGCCATCGACGTCAAGGGCAAGGATGTGCCGGACGGCCCCGTGGCCATCGCCAAGGCGATCTGCTTCGCTCCCCCGGTGGTCACCGCCGTCAGCGGCGACCATGCCCAGGCGGGCGACATCTTCATCCTGCACGGACGGCATTTCGGCGCCGCCCTGCCCACCGTCGCCCTTGAATACTACACGGAGAAGGATGGCGGCGTCCGGACTTATCACCGCAAGAAGTGCAAGGTCCTCCGGAAGGACGCCGCCGGGGCGAGCACGCTGCCCTTCCGCAACGCCAAGGGCAAGGCCAACGCCAGCTGCATGAAGGTGTTCGCCGACGACCATGTGCACATTCCCCCGGAGGAGGTCGGCTACAGCGAGGTCCAGGTCGTCTATCCGGCCCTCAAGGCGGGAACCCAGACCCCGACCGGCATCGTCGTGCTGTCTAACCGC
>MVZH01000547.1 GCA_002068325.1 Lentisphaerae bacterium ADurb.BinA184
TGTAATGATTGGTGAAGCCTGCCGGTTCCACTGCGGAAAATCGCTTCGAGCGGCAAATAACCTTATGAGGGGCGAAGGGATCGCGCCCCCGGGGAGAAAGCCGTGGCCGAGCCGCTCGACACCGCCATCCAGGAAAGCGCCGCCGCGCCGAAGAAGGCGTCCAACGACGCCACCAGTGTCGAGCAGCACCCGCTGCCCGACCAGATCGCGGCGGACAAGTACCTGGAATCGAAGAAGGCCAGCCGGGCCAAGGGCCTCGGGATCAAGCTCGTCAAGATCGCGCCGGGAGGGACCGTCTGAATGTGGCCGTTCCGCCGAAAGAGGAAGCCCCGCGAGTCCCTCCCGGCTGTCCTTCGGACCGGGAGCAGGCTGCCCCTGGTCATGCGGGCCCGCTACGACGCGGCCCAGACCACGGCCGACAGCGCCCGGCACTGGGCCATGGCCGACGCCCTCTCGGCCGACAGCGCCATGTCGGCCGACGTGCGGCGGAAGCTGCGGCAGAACGCCCGCTATGAAGTGGCCAACAACAGCTATGCCAAGGGCATCGTCCTGACGCTGGCCAACGACTGCGTGGGCACGGGCCCCAGGCTGCAACTGTTGACAAGTGACGGCCAGCTCAACAACCGCGTGGAGGAGGCCTTCGCCGACTGGTGCCGGGCGGTGAACCTGGCTGCCAAGCTCCGCACGATGCGGGCGGCCAAGGCCACCGACGGGGAGACGTTCGCCGTGCTGACGGCCAACCCGCTGGTGGATTCGCCGGTGATGCTCGACGTGCAACTCGTGGAGGCCGACCGCGTGGCGGCGCCGTGGCTGTCACTGGCGGATTCCGCCAGTGACATCGACGGCATCACGCTCGACGCCTGGGGCAACCCCGAGAGCTATTGCGTTCTGCGGCAGCATCCGGGCGACCTGCTGAACTGGACGAACGAGTTCGACCTGGTGGACGCTACCGCGGTCATCCACTGGTTCCGGGCGGATCGTCCGGGGCAGCACCGGGGCGTCCCGGAGATCACGCCGGCTCTGCCGCTCTTCGCCCAGCTGCGGCGCTACACCCTGGCGGTGCTGGCGGCGGCCGAGACGGCGGCGGATTTCGCGGCGGTGCTCTTTACCGACTCGCCCGCCAACGGCGAAGCCCAGGCCCTGG
>MVZH01000548.1 GCA_002068325.1 Lentisphaerae bacterium ADurb.BinA184
GATCCCCCTCAACACCGCGCTCGATGATCCCGCCGGCCGCTGGACGCTCCGCCTCACCGACGGCATCTGCGGCCTCTCCGCGGAGGACTCGGTGCGGGTGCGTGCGCCGGAAGCCCTTGCCGCCGCGCCGGGCTGCGTGCCGTGGGGCTGGCCCTCGGAGATCGAGGAACCGGCCGCCCTGCCTGACGCGCAATTCATCGAGCGGCTGCAGGCCCTGTCCGCGCTCCACCGCACCGACCATTCGGCCGAGGGCTGGATGGTCAAGCAGCGCCTCGGCTACTACTACGACTTCTTCCCGGACACCCGCCACGCCATCCTCCGCCCCCTCCTGGATCTGGACTGGAACCGGTACAACACCGCCATCCGCGTCGCAGTCACCGCCGGCGCCGAGCTGATCCTGACCGGCGAGGACTCCGGACTGCATCCCGGCAGCGGACTGACCGTCCACCCGCATCGTGAACCCACGCAACTTCAAGGCCTTGTCACCGCCCTGCACGGCGCCGAGTGGTCGCTGGCCTCGCGCGACGGCGACACGATTTGCGCCGCCCTCGGCAAGGGCAGAGTCATCCTGTGCCGGGAGTCCATTGACGCCGCCGGACACGACAGCCCGGCCGTGGCCGGCTGGCAGCAGCGCTGGCTCGCGGAACTGCGCCCCGGCCACCAGCCCATCCCCCCGCCCAGCCTCGGCCGGCTGACCGACTGGCTGACCGGCCGCCAAGCCCTGACCGACCAGCCCCGCACCGTGACCTGGCTGGACGGCAACCGGCGCGAGATCACCCTCCAACTCAAACCGCAGGAACCCCTGGGCCAGGTCTTCACCCTGATCGTGCCGCCAACCGGCGAGGTGCAGGAGGTCGCCCTGACGGTGGGCTCGCCGCCCGACAGCGCCCCCGCCTTCGATGTCGGCGCCGACGGCACCCCCGACACCGACTGGACCGCCGCCGTCGCCCGCTGGGCACGCGAGACCACCGTCCGCGACGACAGCGGCTGGCGTCGCATCCCCATCCGCGTCACCGCGCCGGCCGCGGCGGAGATCCGTGTCGGCCTTGAACGACTGACCGTGCGGTAGCGCTGGCCGGGAGGCCGGCCGTGGCGGCGGCGGTGGCGGCGACCCATTCACCGGCGTATACTACGTCCCG
>MVZH01000549.1 GCA_002068325.1 Lentisphaerae bacterium ADurb.BinA184
CAGGTTCCCGAGCCGTAGTGCAGGGCGGGTTCCTCGTGCGAGCCGTCGTCGCGGATCTGGATCGCAAACTCCTCGTTGAGCCCGTTGACGGCCAGTTCCAGCCACAGGGCGCTGTGGCGCAGGAACGGGTAGCTGAAGCCTTGGGTGAAAATGTTGCTGAGCTCATGCACGCGCCAGTTGCTGCCGAGGGCGAGGTTGGGGATCAGCCCGGTCATCATGTTGTCAATCGCGCGGAACACCGCCAGCAGGTCGTCGAAGGAGAAGACATCGAGGAGGGCCGGGTTGCGCAGCGCCGCGTGGATGCCGCCGAAGCGGGTGCAGTGCCAGGTTCCGCAGCGGCAGGCGGTGCACAGCCAGTTGTCACGCGCGGGGAGCCGGGCGGAGTCGGCCCAATAGCGCGAGACGTAGTCGGCGATGTAGTTGCGCAGGGCCTCGGCGAAGACGCGCTCGCCGGTGCGGCGGTGGGCCCGGGCGAGGGTCTGGGCGAAGGCAATGCGCGGCACGATGTAGGCCGGGGCCCGGCCGCCGAGGTGGTCGTCGCCGACGCCGTAGTACCAGTCGTAGGGCAGCCCCATCGGGAGGGCCGAGCCGTCCATCAGGGGCATGCGGTAGTCGCACAGTTCGCGGGCGACGCGCAGCTCGGCATCGTCGGCCGGAGTCGCGGCCATCAGCTCGTGGCAGATGGGGGGGAGCCGCCCGATGCAGGCGTTCACCTCCGCCTTGAGCCGCCGTTCGCACTCGGGCACCGCCGCCGGCAGGAGGGCCTCGGCCAAGGCCGGCGTGAACAGCCGCCGGATCTGCTCCTCACGTTCGCGGATCGTCATCGCCTCGCCTTTGCGTCTTGCAGGGGGTGGCACAGGTTGCTGGCCGGCAGTGTCCATCATCACAGGCGGGGTCGCGGTTACCCGTCTGGCCCAGCGCCTGGCGGGACGGACTCTAGCGTGAGTCGGGGTGATGTCAACGCGATGGCGCACGGGGTCTCCCCCCCTCGGCGAACGCTGCCGCCCCCCGGGGGCCTGGGAGTTCTGTCGCGTCAGGCCCTCGCGAATCAGATGGTGCCGAACCGCTTGCAGCCGGTGGCGGGGGCCTAACCCGGCCCTCCATCGCGCGAGGCCGTTCCCGTCCGCGGCGGGGG
>MVZH01000550.1 GCA_002068325.1 Lentisphaerae bacterium ADurb.BinA184
GGTAGGTGACCAGCCAGTACTGCGGGATCCACTCGCCGGGCGCCAGGCTGGCGATGTAGCGGGTGGCGTCGCCGGGGCCGCCCTGATGGGTGAAGGAGAACGTGCCGGCGTACGGGCGTTCGGCGAGGGTGTAGGTCGACTCCGGGTAGTCGCCGGGGGTTCCGGTCCAGGTCAAGGGGTCCGTCAGGTCGCCGATGCGGGCGAAGATGTTGGTGATCGGCGTCGGCCCGTCGTTGTAGATGCGCACGCCGATGTAGGCGGCGTAGGGGCTCTCGCCGGCCGGCGTCTCGATATTCGAGTCCACGACCAGGCTGTAGGCGCTGATCGGCTCGATGCGCAGGTTGCCGTCCCGCAGCACGGACGCCGCCTGCGCCGAACCGGCGCCCAGGCCCAGCGCGAGTGTGGCTACGCCGAGCACGGTCGCCATCCGGCCGGCACCGCGCCCGGCCGCCCGTCGGCGCCGTGCCTTCTCAGTCAGTGAAACTCCGCCCCGAGTGTCTCCGGCGTCAAGCCTACAGTGAGTCTTCATGCCCATACCTCCCATGCCGCTGGCCGCGCACCCCCGCGCCGGCTGCGGCCTCGGCCGCACCGCAAGAAGTCGTGTCACACAGGTCGAGGCGCCTGCAGAACTCCTGCACCACGTGGCCGGGACGGAGCCCGGCCCTCCATCGCCCCCGAGAAGGACTATTGTCTGTCATACTGGAGGGACGACCTCCGTGTCGTCCGCGGTGGGTTCTGCAAGCGCCTTAGGTACCATAAAATGGCTACACCGGCTTCAGCCCGCGCGTAGCCCGGATCTCCATCGCCCCCGAGAAGGACTATTGTCTGCCATGCTGGAGGGACGACCTCCGTGTCGTCCGCGGTGGGTTCTGCAAGCGCCTTAGGTACCATAAAATGGCTACACCGGCTTCAGCCCGCGCGGAGCCCGGCCATCCATCGCCCCCGAGAAGGACTATTGTCTGTCATGCTGGAGGGACGACCTCCGTGTCGTCCGCGGTGGGTTCTGCAAGCGCCTCAGGTACTATAAAATGGCTACACTGGCTTCAGCCCGCGCGGGGATTCCCCGAGGGTTGTTAGAACTGACGGCGATCCTGGGTGGTTGCACGGAAAAGGTAGCCTGGGATCCCGG
>MVZH01000551.1 GCA_002068325.1 Lentisphaerae bacterium ADurb.BinA184
CGAAGTCGGCCCCACCCTCGCGGCCCGCCTCGAACGCTTCGTGCAGAAGGGCGGTGCGGTGCTGTTCGCCGGCGCCGGCGGCGTCACGCCGGCCGGCCGGCCGGTGCTCGCCGCCCAGGGCCTGCGCGCAGACGGCCCATCCCCCTTCCAAACCACCTACCTGCGCTTCGACGGGCCCTACGCCGAGGGCGTCGCCGACGCCGACCACGTCATGTACGAACGCGGCCTCCGCCTCCGGCCGGCCACCGGAGCCAAAGGCTTCGTCAAGGTCGTCGTACCTTACTTCGACCGCACGTGGGAGCACTTCTCGTCGCACGCCCAGACGCCCCCCGACAAGCCCTCCCCCTACGTCGCCGTGGTCGAAAAGGGCCGCGTCGCCACCATCGCCTTCCCCGTCTTCAAGGCCTTCGCCACCCACGGCAACCTGCCCTACCGGCATCTCATCGGCCTATGCCTGCGACGGCTGCTGCCCGAGCCGCTCATCCGCCTCGAAGCCCCCAGCTACGTCGAGGTCACCGCCACGGGCCAGAGCAACCGCACGATCGTGCACCTCCTCAGCTACTGCCCGCAGCGACGCACACCGAATCTGGACATCGTCGAGGAAGCCTGCCTGGTGCGCAACGTGCCCCTGTCCGTACGGCTGCCGCGGCCGCCCAAGACCGTCCGCTGCCAGCCCGACGGGGAGGCCCTGCCCTTTGTCTACCGCGGCGGGCGCGCCGACACGGTCGTCCCGGAAATCTGCGGACATCGCATGGTGGTGTTCGAGTAGGCACTTGCGCCGGCGCGGCCGACGCTGTATACTGCACGTCAGCCGGTTCGCGCGCCGGTTCGAGGTCGTCTATGCTCAGCCAAAACTCCCAGACACGGGGAGGCGGCAAGACTGCTGTCTTCGTGTCCTGCGCGCATTTCGGGGTCCTCGGGCTGGTCCTGCTCTTCGGACTTCTGCCCTCGTTCCAGCGGCGGACCGACGCGATCAGCATCAACCTGGTGGACATCGAGGGGCGGCTGGACCGGCCCGTCCGCCACGCCGAGAAGCCGGAGCCTGCCCCGTCGCCGCCCGCGCCGGTTCCGCCCAAGCCCGTCCCCCCCGAGCCGCCCGCCCCCGACCC
>MVZH01000552.1 GCA_002068325.1 Lentisphaerae bacterium ADurb.BinA184
TGCCTTTGCCGCAAACCGTGTCATCTTCCCCCCGCCTGCGCATCGCGCGGCACCACCTTGGAGAACACACCCATGCAACGAATCCTTTCAGCTTCCCCCAGACTGTGGCGCGCGGCCGCCGGCGCCGTGGCGATCCTCGCCCTGGCCGGGGCCGCCCGGGCCGGCTACCCGCCCGGCTTCACGGAGAAGCTCGGCCTTGACAAGGGCAAGGCGGCCACCGGCTGGGCCGTGCATCAGCTCTCCGCCAGCCTGCCCGCCAACGTCCTCTACCCCGGCGAGGAGATCACCTTCACCTACCGTTTCGAGAACCGCACCGACCAGGCGATCGCCGCCGCCGGCCAGGCCGAACTCCACCGCTACCGCACCGACTGCGACCCCTTGGACGGATTCTCCCTGTGGGTCGCCGAGGCCGCCGCCGTGGCGACGACGCCGTTCAAACTCGACCTGCCGCCCAAGGGCGTCGCCGAGATCGTCGTCCGCCCGACCGTGCCGGCCGCCTGCGGCGGCTACGCCCTCGTCCTCGACGTCGCCGGCCACGGGCGCGCGCTCGGGTCGGCGTTTGTGCGGAGTCCGCAACCCGCCGCCGGCCGGGTGCAGTTCCCGGCCTACGCGCTCGACATCAACCCCTGGCGCATGGTCCCCGAGGTCTTTGCCCTGTGGCAGCGGCTCGGCATCAAGGGCACGCGCACGGAGTGGGGCGCCAGCCCGCTCAAGGACTGGCAGGACCCGAAGCGGCTCGACGAGCACGACCGCATCGTCCGCGGCCTCTGGGAGCATGACATCACGCTGATGCTCACGGTCTCCAACGGCGGCCTCAAGCAGCCCCTCGGCCGCTTCCGCCCGTGGCTCAACGACCAGGCGGAAATCCTCGACACCAAGTTCGACATGGCCGCCCTGCCCGAGACCGACCCCGAGTTCCGCCAGTGGTGCGCCTTCATCGCCGCCCGCTACGGCTGGCCCAAGGGGCCGGTCAACGCCATGGAACTGTGGAACGAACCATGGGAGGGCATCTCGATCTCCGGCTGGGGCGCCGACCTGCCGCGCTACCGCGACATCTACACCGCCATGGCCCAAGGCGTCGAGGACGCCCGCCGTGAGGCCGGGG
>MVZH01000553.1 GCA_002068325.1 Lentisphaerae bacterium ADurb.BinA184
CCAGTCGCGGTACCCCCAGAAGACCACCCCCACCTGCCGCACCGCCAGCAGGAAGAACGCCCCCACCGCCGCCCCGAGCACCACGTCCGCCAACGCCAGCGCCCGCGGCCACTCCGCCACCGCCGGCAGGAAATGCTCGGCCGCCAGCCGGACGAGGAAGCCGTCTCCGACTCCGGGGTCGGCGCCGCCGGCCGCCAGGCTCCGGGCGGCCGGCCACAGGAGGGCGGCGGCAACTGCAGTGATCATCCCACCCCAGGTGATGAGGTCCGGAATGCGCCGGTGGCGGATGTCAATCCAGCTGGCCGCCAGCACCGCCCCGGCCAGGTAGAAGCCGTTCACCAGCGCCGCCGGATGCAACAGCCGGGCGCTGACGCGCCACCACACGGCGAGGAACAACAGCATGGTGGCCAACTCGACCAGCGGGTACTGCAGCGAGATCGGCAGGCCGCACTGGCTGCATCGCCCCCGCAGGAACAGCCAGCTCAGGATCGGCACGTTCTCCCAGGCCCGGATCGCATGGCCGCACTTGGGGCAGTGGCTGGGCGGACTCCACAGCGACTCGCCCCGCGGCAGACGCCAGACGACGACGTTGAGGAAACTGCCGACACAGGCCCCGAACACCGCGACAAACGGCGTCACCACCGGGAACAGGAGCCGCAACGTGTCGTCAGTCGGCATTGGCAGACGGCCTTTCCGGGCGGACGGCGGGGGCGTGGGGCGTGCCGCCGGACGATGCGGCCAGCGCGGCATCCAGCGCGGCCCGCATGGCGGCGAGCGGCGCCTCGCGGCCGGTCCAGATCGAGAAGCTCCGTGCGCCCTGGTGCAGGAGCATGGCCCGGCCATCGGCGGTGACACAGCCGGCGGCCCCGGCCGCTTCGAGGAAGGGGGTGTGCCGGCAGATCATGTCCATGACGCGCAAGCCGGCCGGCAGCCCCCCGGCCGGTAGGGGCAGCGGGTCGCCGGCGCGCAGCCCCAGCGAAGTCGCCTGCACGAGCACGTCGCAGCCCGCCAAGGCGGCCCGGATCGCCGGCAGATCGCCGGGAGACAGCACATGCGTCCGGCAACCCTTTGCGGACTCCGCAATCTGGCG
>MVZH01000554.1 GCA_002068325.1 Lentisphaerae bacterium ADurb.BinA184
GGCTAGGATCGGGCCGGCGGCGTGACGGTCGTGCGGGGGGGGGCAGCGGGTAGCGCCGCCGGCGGACATTCGCCCTCCCACCACCCCGCAGGAGAGGGACGACTGAAGACACCAGCCGCCACCCGGCGACGCGGCGTACGGCCCGATGTCAGCTCCGGCGGCGGCGTAGCCACATCGCGCCGCAGACCGCCGCCAGTGCCAGAGTGGCCGGTTCGGGCACGCGGTACTCGGTGCCGGCGGGGCCGTCCAGCCGGACGTTGTCAAAGAAGACGCGGTAGCCTCCGCCCGCGGTGCCGCTGTATAGACCGACCTGCAAGACCTGGCCCGCGGCCGTCGAAGTCTGGCCGAGTGAGCGGGTCTCGAACACGTTCGCGGCACCCGGAGGGCTGAAGTACTGGCTGGAAAGACTGCCGTCCACCAGGAAGAAGATCCCGATATTCTGTGACGTGTCCTCAGCCGCCACGTCAACGGTGAGGGTGAAGACCTGTCCCACGGCTGTCGAAACGGCCAGCGGGAGCGTCGGGTAGATGTACGGCCCGCCGGTACTGCCGTTGATCCGGCTCACGTCGAGGTAGGCGTATTGATCCCCGAGCGGCGCCGCCGGCACGCTGCTCGGATCGGTCACCCCGAAGGCGTAGGCTGCATACGTTCCCGGGGGGGACACATGGTTCGCGACGAAAGTCCAGCCGGGGAGTGCGTTGTCGCTGGCGCCGCCGTTGCCGGCAAGCGGGGTCTCGTAGCTGAAGTTCGGAACCGTGATCGGGTCGGCGCTGACCCACGCCGCCAGGCACAGCGAGGCCGCCACACACAAGGGGACGCGCGTCTTGATCATGTCTTCCTTCCTCGGGTTCCTGCGGTTGGCTCGGTCATGGACTACGACACGCCCAGCAAGACGCCTGCGGGACACCGTACGTGGCGCCCGGCCCCCATCCAGAGGGGCAGAGGGCGTGGTGGGCCGACCTACTCGTGCAGGTAGACGTCCCAGTCAAGGTAGTTGACCATGGCCTCGTAGACCGGGTAGGCCACTTCCGATAGGTTCATGGCCACGTGGTGTTCGAAGCCGTACGCGCAGATGTGCTGCAGCAG
>MVZH01000555.1 GCA_002068325.1 Lentisphaerae bacterium ADurb.BinA184
CCGCCTATGGCGGGGGAACTGCCGATGGCTACAAGGTCGGCCTGCACATGGCCGGCCATGTCAACATCCATCCGCGGTTGATGTCTCCGACCGCGAACGGATCGGGTTCGACATCTCCGCCATCTGCGCCGAAGCCATCGGCAGACAGAAGTGGCACAACCTCCAGCGCACCGTGCCGACGCCCCAATGGCCAACCGATGAGGATCCGGTCATATGGCGGGCGGCGCGTTGGCGAAGCGGAGTTGCCAGAGCAACTCGGGGGCGGCCTGGAGGACGAGGCCGACGCGGAAGGGGACATAGCCGGTGTTGTAGGCGCGGAAGAAGACCTGGTTCCAGCCGGGGCGGAGGGTCACGGTCTGGCTGGCGATGCGGCGGGACCCGACGGTGTCGTTGCGGTAGTCCTTGTCGGCGGCTTTGATGTCGCCGTCATTGAGGCGCCAGCGGATGTAGGTCATGTTGTGTCCCTGGAGCTGGAATTCGACCTGGGCCTCGGCCGGGGCGTGGATCCAGGTGGCGCCATACCAGACCTGCGAGCCGTAGCCCAGTACGACGCGGGTGTCCATGTCCTCGATGGTGGCCGACTGCCAGGCCACCTGCCGCGGGTCGCGCCAGTAGCCTTGGATCATCGCTCCGGTGAAGACGGCCTTGGCATCCACCTGGCCGTCGTCGGGAGGGAAGCTCGCCGCCTCGAAGAAGGCTCTCACTTCCTCCTTGTTCCCCGGGTCGGCCGAGAATCGCTCGGCGCCGGGGCCGCCGAAGGGGCCGGCGATCAGCCAGCGGCGGACGGGGACGCCGGCGTCCAGTCCCTGGAAAATGGCTGGCGCCCAGGCGCCGGGATAGAGCCGCGCCTCGCTCGGCTCATCGTAGGTCTCGCGGTTGGCCGAGCCATCGCTGTTGGCCCACCAGAACTTGTTGTGCCCCCCCAGGTTGGCGGAGAAGTTCACCTGGGTGCGCAGGTCCCCTGAAAACGGCTGGGCCATGGCGGGAATGGCAAGCCGCGGAATGGCGGCGGCAATGACAAAGCCCTGGCCGTCGGCGTCGACCACATGGCCAAGGCGGGCGCCGGCCACCGC
>MVZH01000556.1 GCA_002068325.1 Lentisphaerae bacterium ADurb.BinA184
CGGGCAAAAGGGGTCAGGTTTTACCTTTCACCTTGAAGGGCAACGAGGGGCCGACACGCTGGGGGCATGGCGCGGAAGCTGAGGCTGGAGTTTCCTGGGGCGTGTTACCACGTGATCAACCGGGGCAACTACCGCGGGGACATCTTCGCGACGGCGAAGACGAAGGCGGCGTTCGAGGACTGCGTCTTCGAGGCGTGCACGAAGCACGGGTGGGTGCTGCACGCCTACGTGGTGATGCGCAACCACTACCACCTGGCGCTGGAGACGCCGGAAGGGAACCTCGTTGCGGGGATGCAGTGGCTGCAGGCGACGTTCGCCAACCGGTTCAACCGGCTGCGGGGCGAGCGGGGCCATCTGTTCCAGGGGCGCTACAAGGCATTGGCGGTGGAGGAGGGCGCGGCGCTGGGGCTGTTGTGCGACTACATCCACCTCAATCCGGTGCGGGCGGGTGTGGCCACAGTGGCGGGGCTGCCGCAGGTGCGGTTCTCGAGCTACTGGCACCTGTGGCGGCCGAAGATGCGGCCGGCGTTCCTGCGGGTGCAGACGGCGCTGGAGGATGCCGGCGGGTTGGCGGACACCAAGGCCGGCTGGGCCGCCTATGCGCGGCATCTGGAATGGCATGCGGAAGCCGGTCCGGCGGGCAAGAATGCGGCCTACGTGAACCTGAGCAAGGGCTGGGCGCTGGGGACTTCGGGCTTCAAGGCGGATCTGGTGGTCGCGCACAAAGTGACGGAGTCGGCGCGTGCGTTGGAGCAACACGGGGCCGAGGAGGTGCGGCGGATGCGCTGGGCGCAGGCTTGCACGGCGGCACTGGGGAAACTGCCGGCCGCGGCGCGGCAGTCCGCGGATGCTGCGGCCAAGAGCGCCGCGTGGAAGGTGGCGGTGGCAGCGCACTTGAAGGCGACGACCGACGTGAGCAACGGCTGGCTGGCCGAGCGCCTCGAAATGGGATCGGGCGTGTACGTGAGCAAGCACGTGGGCTTGCTGCGGCGCGGAACCGGCCGGGGCGGGGAGTGGTTGGCCAAACTCACTGAAGGTAAAGGGTAAAACCTGACCCCTTCCGGAGAGCTC
>MVZH01000557.1 GCA_002068325.1 Lentisphaerae bacterium ADurb.BinA184
GGCGCAGCACCTTCCCCGCCTACACGCTGTTCAACGAGTCGGCACAAGGGCTGGAGGCCGGCGCCGCCGTCAAGTTCCGCGGGGTCACCATCGGCCGGGTGAGCCGGGTCAGCTTCCGGGTCGAGGACTCCCTGATCCGCGTCGATATGGAGCTGGACGAGAGCAATCTCGACGACAAGGGCGGCGTGCGGCTCGACCGCTTCTTCGAGGAGCAGACCCGCGCCGGCATGCGCTGCCAGCTCCAACTGGCCGGCATCACCGGACTGAAGTACGTCGAAACCGACTACCCCGCGCCGGCGCTGCTCGGACCCCAGAAGGACGCCGACGCCTTCCCCCAGCCACCCGCCGGACGCCACGGCCGCGAGGCCTTCTACATCCCCTCCAGCCCATCCTTCATGACCGACCTGACCGAGAACATCAGCGCCATCGCCCGCAGCCTGTCCGCCGTGATGAAGGGCATCGAGGGCGTGGACTTCCAGGCCATCGCCGCCGACCTGCGGGAGCTGATCACGGCGGCCCGCAAGATCGGGGCCGACCTGCAGAACCTGGTCCGTGTCGCCAACGAGTACGCCAGCGACAGCCGGCTGAGCGCCATCCTGGCGGCGCTCTCCGACGCCAGCGGCGACATCCGCACCGTGGCCGGCGCCCTCAAGGATCAACGCATCGAGGAACTCGTCCCCAGCCTGAAACAGGCCCTGGAAAACCTGAACAAGGCCTCGGAGGCCCTCGCCACCAAGGCCGGGGAACTCGACCTCGCCGGCCTGGGAGAGCAGATCGGCGGCGCCGCCGACTCCGTGAAGAACACCGCCGACACCCTCACCGGGGAGATCAAGAACGCCGGCCTCCCCGCCGCCGCCGCCAGCGCCCAGCGCACGCTCAGCCAGGCGGAGCAGACGATGACCGACCTGCGCCAGTCGCTGGCCGGCCTCAACCGCACCCTCCGGACCTTGACCGCCGTGGTCGAGATGATCGAGCAGGATCCCGGCTCCCTGCTGCGCGGACGCCGCACACCCCGGACCGAGCCGGGGGCAGAATGAAGGATCGCACCATGGCCGTTCCCCGCCCCGC
>MVZH01000558.1 GCA_002068325.1 Lentisphaerae bacterium ADurb.BinA184
GATGCTCATGTTCGTTCTCCTATGCCTTGACGCTGCCAGCCCAGAGAGCCGGGAGCTTTGGCCTTTCCTTCTCGATTGCGGGCCCCATAAATTGCCTCGGGCGGTAGGTCGCCATGACCGTCTTGCCCTTGCGGTCCTTCCGCCGGGCCCGCCCACCATATTCCAGCAGGGGCGGCGCCTCGGCCACCCCGCGCAGGGGCGTGGGGCCGATGACCACCGACCGCCGCACCAGGTCGTAGCCGAAGAAGATCAGCCGCTTGAGCAGTCCGACATGGCTGCTGGGCGGGCTGCCCGGCTGGCTGATCGCCTTGCGCTTCCGAATGGAGTGCCGGGCAGTGGTGCGGACGAAGGCCCCGAACTTCGACAGGACCTTCCGCGTCGCGGCGTCAACGCGGCTGGTCACCGCCTTGCGGTCGAAGAACATGGCCTTCATCTTGTCGAAGCTCACGCCGATCATGGTCTTACTCCACAGTGGCCAGGAAGGCGTCGATTGCGGCCTGGATGGCCGCCAGCTTGGCGGCGTCGTCGGTGCCCAGTTCCGCGTCGATCTCCGAGCGGGGCGCCGCCGACAGGGCCCGCTGGAGGTTTGCCCGCGCCGCCCGCACGACCAACACTGCATCGTTGGCCGCCCGGGCGACCTCGGGGACGACCTGCTGCACAGTGGGTGCCGGGGCGGTACGGGGCTGGAGGGCCTTGGCGAACGCGGGCCGGGACACCGGAGCGCTGGCCGCCTGGAGTTTGCTGACGAACGGGGCCGCCAGCGAACCGGCGTCCAGACTGATCGTGTCGCCGGTGCGGTTGGTCACAGCGATGGAGGCCTTGGCCGTCTCGCCCACGGGCACCTGGCCGAAGTTGAAGGCGAACGCCTTGTACTTGGGGTCGGCCGCCAGGCGGACCGCGGCCACGTCGCTGCCGTCGGGCGGGGTCCACGACTCGCCCCCGGCCAGGGCGGCCACGCCCTTGCCCTTGATGGTAAGGTTGAAAGTCTCCGATCCGGCCGTCACCGCCAGCACCGCCTCGAACTGGCCCTCGGCGGTGGGCTTGAACTTGACCAGCAGC
>MVZH01000559.1 GCA_002068325.1 Lentisphaerae bacterium ADurb.BinA184
CAGTGCCGGCACTGCGGCCGGCGGGTCACGACGTGGGAGAAGATCGGCGGCTGACCGCGCCGTTCCATTAGTGTAATGATTGGTGAAGCCTGCCGGTTCCACTGCGGAAAATCGCTTCGAGCGGCAAATAACCTTATGAGGGGCGAGGGGATCGCGCCCCCGGGGAGAAAGCCGTGGCCGAACCGCTCGACATCGCCATCCAGGAAAGCGCCGCCGGGCCGCGCAAGGCCGCCGGCGATTCCGGCAGCATGGAGCAGCATTCGCTGCCGGACCAGATCGCGGCGGACAAGTACCTGGAATCGAAGAAGGCCAGCCGCGCCAAGGGCCTCGGCATCAAGCTCGTCAAGATCGCGCCGGGAGGGACCGTCTGAATGTGGCCGTTCCGCCGAAAGAGGAAGACCCGCGAGTCCCTCCCGGCCGTCCTTCGGGCCGGGAGCAGGCTGCCCCTGGTCATGCGGGCCCGCTATGACGCGGCGCAGACCACGGCGGACAGCGCCCGGCACTGGGCCATGGCCGACGCCCTCTCGGCCGACAGCGCCATGTCGCCCGACGTGCGGCGCAAGCTGCGGCAGAACGCCCGGTACGAGGTGGCCAACAACAGCTATGCCAAGGGCATCGTGCTGACCCTGGCCAACGACTGCGTGGGCACGGGCCCCAGGCTGCAACTGTTGACAAGTGACGGCAAGCTCAACAACCGGGTGGAGGAGGCCTTCGCCGACTGGTGCCGGGCCGTGAACCTGGCCGCGAAGCTGCGGACCATGCGGGCGGCCAAGGCCACCGACGGGGAGGCGTTCGCCGTGCTGACGGCCAACCCGCTCGTGGATTCGCCGATCATGCTCGACGTGCAACTCGTGGAGGCCGACCGTGTGGCGGCGCCGTGGGTATCGCCGGTGGATAACGGCAATGACGTTGACGGCATCACACTCGATGCCTGGGGCAACCCGCGGAGCTACGCGATCCTGCGGCAGCACCCGGGCGACCTCTCGAACTGGCGGCACGAGTTCGACCTGGTGGACGCCTCGGCGGTGATCCACTGGTTCCGGGCCGACCGGCCGGGCC
>MVZH01000560.1 GCA_002068325.1 Lentisphaerae bacterium ADurb.BinA184
GCAACGTGGCGCAGGCGGGCATCAATCTCCAAGATTTGCTGCCGGCGGGGCTGACCTATGTTTCCAACAGCGTCAATGTGACCCTCGGCGTGGCGCCGGCCCAGTTGGTCACCACCACCTATACGGGCTCGGGCACCTTCACGGTGCCGACGAACGTGACGTTGGCTACCGTGCAGGCGTGGGGCGGCGGCGGCGGTGGCGCCACGCGCAGCACCACCGGCGGCGGTGGCGGTGGCGGCGGCGGGGCGTATAGCCGCGAGATGTTGAATTTGCAGTCCGGCAGCAACTACACCGTCACGGTCGGCGCCGGCGGCGCGGCCGGCAATAATGGCGGTGATTCGTGGCTCAGCTTGGGCAGCGTCACCGGCGTGTTGGCGCGCGGTGGCAGCGGCGTGGCGCAAAACACTGCCACTGGCGGGGCGGGTGGCGCGACCAACGGCATTGGCCGGGTTCAGTATGTCGGCGGCAATGGCGCGGATGCGGGGGGCACCAATGGCGGCGGCGGCGGTT
Source organism: Lentisphaerae bacterium ADurb.BinA184 (assembly GCA_002068325.1). Lineage (GTDB taxonomy): Bacteria > Verrucomicrobiota > Lentisphaeria > Oligosphaerales > MVZH01 > MVZH01. The sequence continues at coordinate 511 of MVZH01000560.1, forward strand.
CTTCGGCCGGCACCAACGCGGCGGGTAACAACGCCACCAGCGCCACGGGCGCCACGGCGCCGGCGGGTGGGGGCAATGGTGGCAACGGACGTAGCGGCACATCCGGCGCGGGCACCGCGGGCACCGCGCCCGGTGGCGGCGGCGGCGGGGCCTATCGCACTTCCGGCACGCAGACTGGCGGCGCGGGCGCGGCGGGGCGCGTAACGATTACCTACACCCTGGCGCCCGGCGCGTCGCTCACCATCACGTTCCAAGCAGTGGTGAGCACACCGCCGCCGGCGGGAGCGCTGACCAACCGCGCCAGCGTGTATAGCTCTACCCAGCCGGCCATCAGCGCCAGCGTCACCAACTGCGTGGTGTCGGCGGATGTGGGTGTCCAAAAACTGGTGACGACCAACCAGCCGTTTTCGGCGCAGATCATTGAATACATTCTGGTGGCCACCAACAGCGGCCCCAGTACGGCCACCGGGATCAAGATCACCGACCTGCTGCCGAGCCAAGTGCAATATAACAGCCACTCCAACGGCACCTACAACAACGTCAGCG
>MVZH01000561.1 GCA_002068325.1 Lentisphaerae bacterium ADurb.BinA184
CCGGTGGTCTTTTCATTGGGCGTGACGGCCGCGCCCTCCTGATACAGGCCGGGTGCGGCGAGCACGGTGTCGTTGTCGACGGCGTCCGCGACGGCGGCCTGGAGGGTGCGTTTGGCCGTGGCCCAGCTCAGACCGTCGCCGCTGTCGTCCGGGCGCGCGGCATCCGCGTAGAAGGTGCCGGCAAAGTGCGCGGTCAGGTTCAGGGCCTGATCTGCGGTCAGAGTGAGCTGCAGGGTGTTGCCGCCGGCGGGCAGGGCGACGCCGTTGGTCGAGAAGTGGGTGAGCGTGCGGCCCGGCCAGGGCGTGGCGGTAAAGACCGCTTGCGCCGGAAGGTCGGGATAGAGCGTCACGCCCAGCGGTTCGAGGGTGCCGCCGCCTTCCACGGAGGCGACAATCCTTGCGCCGCCGAGACCGCCTTCGTAGGCGCCTAGGTCCAGACCCGCGCCCTGCACGCGCGCGGCTCCGAGGAGATCGAAGCCCAGGCCGTTGTTATAGTGGCTGATGTTCCCCCTGTTGATGCAGGGCGAGGTGAGATGGAGGCGGAAATCACCGGCCGCCGGATTCATGAAGAGCGGATCGGTGAACAGATTGCCGCCGCCGTCGTTGTTCGCGGAGAGCGTGCCGGACAGGCAGGAACTGTAGACCTTGCGGTCGGGTTCGGTGGCGGTATAGCTGTTGCCGCCGCCGATCAACATCAAGATCGAATTGTAGACAGAGGACCTGTGGACCGGCGAGGCATTGTAGGCGGTCACATTGTGCAGATAGGCGAAGGCGATGGCATAGGGGCCGCCGTTGTTGACGATCAGCGAGTCATAGACCGTGCTGCCGCGGACCGCGCCGCCGAAGCCGGCGGGGGCGAGGACCGCGTTGTCGGAGACCCGGCAGCGGTGCAGCGTGCCGAGTGAGCTGCCGCCGCCTTTGTTGTAGGCGATGTTGTTCGAGAGGACGCAGTCGATGATGCGCGCGGCGTTTAGGGCATAGATGCCGCCGCCGCAATCGTTTTCAAAGCCGCCGTCCACGGTGTCGGTGGCGCCGCCGGTGACGGTGAAGCCC
>MVZH01000562.1 GCA_002068325.1 Lentisphaerae bacterium ADurb.BinA184
GGGCGCCGTCGTGGCTGGGATGCCGCCAGTCGGTGTGCCGGAACGTCAGCCCCTGGAAACGCAGGAACTCGACGAAACGGCCCTCGTCCGGCCTGCCCAGCACGGCCAGCAGCTGCAGGCAGCGCGGGGCCACCACCTCGGTGGTCTCGGGAGTCTCCCCCGGGCGCGGCAGGTAGTAGAGACGGCCGGCGGGGCGGTCCAGGTACCACTGTCCGGGGTCGCTCAGGGCCTCGAACACATTGTCGTAGTAATAGTCGGCCAACTGCGAGCCGTGGGTGCCGACCAGGGCCGTCCGGCTTGGGCGGGACATGACGACCCGCCGCGTGCGGGTGTCAATCGAGGCCAGCGGCGAACGTTCCTCGATCCAGAAGTGCAGGTAGACGACTTCGACGTCGCCCAGGTTGCGGAATCCGCGAACGTTGCCGGCGGCGGCGACAAACTCCGTCTGCCCGCCCTTGCCCCAACCCGCCGGCAGGGCAAGCCCCGGCGCCGCCTCCATGCGGAACAGCCCCTCGGCAGGCCAGCGCGGACGGGGGGCGCGGCAGCCATTCACATACAGCTCGCGGAACTCCCACTTGCCGGCCGCAACCTCGGGCAACTCGGCGACCCAGGTGTCGTGGCCGTGCACGCGCACCGTGCGCCAGCCGGTGATCCGGCGGCCGCCGTCGAACACCGGCTTCTCGCGACGCCACGCGGCAAAGGTCACGGGGTAGGAGTCCTCCGGGCCGAAGACGACCGGTTCGTCGAGCTCGTAGCGGCCGCCGCGCACCCATACGGTGAACGGCTCCGAGGGTGCCGACGCTGGCACGGGCGACTTGCTCTTGGGGCCGAGCCCCTTGAGCTCGCGCACCCGGTTGCGCGCCCCGGCCAGCGAGGCCAGCGGGCCGTCGCTCTTCGTCGCGTTGGGCGCCGCCAGCCGTCCGGACCACGTGTCGTTCCCGTTGGGGGCAATGAACAACTCCATGGGTGATCCTCGCAGTCGGTCGAACCTTGCCGTCGTGGCCCGGACGCCGTCTTGCCATTGGCGGGCGGCGGCGGCGCCGCCGCC
>MVZH01000563.1 GCA_002068325.1 Lentisphaerae bacterium ADurb.BinA184
CCGCACGCCGGACGCGCACCTGCACGCTCCGTGTCTGCCCCAGCTCGGGGGCGCTGACCGTGAGCGTGACCCGGCCGGGGGCGGTCCCGGCACGCAGGTAGACCCCGGCGACGCCGCCGGCCAGCGCGCAGGGGTCGGGGCCGACCAGCGTGGCCGGCCCCTTGACCGCTATCCGTACCGCGACGCGGCTGTAGCTTTGGACGTTGCCAAAGGCGTCGGTGTGGCAAATGAGGACGCGCGTCATGTCGGCACCGTCGGCGATGAGTGTGCAGTCGTCAACCGTGACGGCCAGGCCGGTCGCGTCGTTGTCGGCCGGGAAGCGCTGTTCGGCGATGACGCGGTCGCCGACCAGCCCGAGCAGGCGCAGTTCCTGCCAGGAGGGCCCCCAGATTGTCCCCAGGCCGGTGCAAAAAAACGGCGGGTGGGGGAGGTGCGGGAAGCGGTCGCGCGCGGGCTGGAACTCCCCCCGCAGCTTGCCGCCGATGTGAACCTGGACGCGTTCGCAGTTGCTGAAGACGACCAGCGGCGCCGCGTGCCCGGCCTTCATGGTCTGCTCGTTGGGGTCGAAGCCGGCGGCGTCGCCGACTTTCCAGCGGGTGGCGGCTTCGAGCACGGGGCGCACGGCGGGGTCGGCCTGGCTGGCATAGACGGCGGCGGCCAGCTTGGGCGCGCGGAACACGTCCGTCATTCCCCAAGGCTGGATGCCGTCGACGCTGACCCAGTCCTGGGTGTGGTAGTCGAAGGCGCACCAGCCGATGGCGCCGGCGACCCTGGGGTGGCCGAAGGCGGCATTGAGGATCTCGGCATGCACGAGCGCGAAGCGCACCTGGATGTCCATCGAGGCCGTGCGCCGCGGGTCGGTGAGCGGGCCGAACTCGGTGATCAGGTAGGGGGTGGCCGGCGGCTCGTTGAGGACCTGCGCGGGCGGGTTGTAGCCGTAGTCGTTGGCGGTGAAGACGTCTTCGAGGAATTCGCTCTTGACGCCCCAGCGCACGCCGCCGGTGGGGCGCGTGGGGTCGAGCCGGCGGGCCAGGGCGTTGGTGCGGG
>MVZH01000564.1 GCA_002068325.1 Lentisphaerae bacterium ADurb.BinA184
CAAGTGCCGCCAGTCGCGGAAGGAATCGACGCGCGCAACAACCCCCTCGATTGCCGCGGCGATTTCGGCGTGGGCACGCGGGGCCGGGGCGGTGACGCTCGCCGGCTTGCCGGCCCCGTGGGGCAGACACGGGCCGTCGCCAGCTTCGGCCGCCATCTTTGCCAGCAGCCTATCGAGAATCGCCCGCTCGGCTCGCAAGGTTTCCTTGACGTGATCGGGCAGGGCGGCGCGGGCTTCGTCGCCAAGGCATTCCGGCCAGGTCTCACAGCCGGGCATGGTTGCGACGTGTTCAAGGTTCTGACACGTCACGCGCCAGCAGATGCGGCCCGATTCGGAGATACTGCTACTGTCCAGGCAGCGCCGCTCGGCTTCCGCCACGATAGACGCTTCGGCGGCGTTCCTCTGGTTATCGAGTTTGCACAGGCCGTCAGCGTCCCCGGCCGCGTAGCGCGCATGGGCCAGGCGTGGGTAGTGCTCACGGAAGGAAATCAGGCCGGCCACGTCATCGGCCGTCAGCCGCGCCCCGGCCTTCGCGCGGTCCAGCGCCGCTTGCCAGTGCTTCCAGTCGATAGCCCAAAACGCTGCGCGCGTCGGGTCTTGGCCTGCGTCGGCCTTGGCCCTCTTTCCCGGCGTGTGTTTCTTCGGCATGGTCTACCCTTTCAAGATCGGGCCGGCCCGGATGGGCGGGGCGAAGGGTAGGACGCCGCGCGCCAGCCGTGCCGCTTGGTCGGGTCGCTTGCAATCGTCCCGGCCGTCCCGATTGTCCAGGCCGCATTTTACCGCGGCCGCTCTGTGTGTCAAAGCCGCAACGCGACTCGGCCGCCGGCCAGGTGCCTTCGCCCGGCCTGCCCGTGCAAGAAAGACAGTGCCGACGGCCGACAGTTCCCGTAGCAGTCGGCCGCACGTCACCGCCGGAGTACCTTTTGCCCACAGGACGGGCATTTCCGCCGCACGTCGCCGGCGGATCGGTGGACGGCCTGGGGCCACACGGCCCCCGGGCGCGGCCGCGTCGGCGGGGTTTCCCGTCCGGCCTGCCACTGCTGCCC
>MVZH01000565.1 GCA_002068325.1 Lentisphaerae bacterium ADurb.BinA184
CAGCGCGAGCAGCAGCCCGCCGCCGGCCAGTTGCACGCCGCGCTGGTGGCGGCGCAGCCAGTCGTTGGCCCGTGCTGCGCGTGACCACCCCGCGGCAGCCAGGACGAAGGGCACCCCCAAACCCACGCTGTATGCCGCCGCCAGCAGGGCTCCGCGCGCGACTGGGGCGTCACCGGCCAGGGGCGCCGCGAGGGAGTAGATCGCCCCGAGGGTGGGGCCGGTGCACGGGCTCCAGCCGACGGCGAACGCGGCGCCGAGCAACGGTGCCCCCGCCAGTCCGGCCGCCGGGCGCCAGTGCGTGCGCATCTCGCGTTGGCTGCCCATGCCGGCACCGACGCCGAGGAAGACCAGCGCTAGGACGATGACGACGGCCCCACCGATGCGTGTCAGCAGGCTCTGGTGCGCCACGAGCGCCGCCCCGGCGGCCGACACGGCCAGGGCTCCGATGATGAAGACGACGCTGAACCCCGCGACGAACAAGGCAGCCCCGAGGATCATCCGCGAGCGCCGCCGGTCGGCCAGGGCCACGTCGGACAGGCCGGTGACATAGCCGAGGAACCCCGGCACCAGCGGCAGCACGCACGGCGAGGCGAAGGACACCAGCCCGGCCGCCACCGCGACGAGCACCGCCAGCGGAAGCGCGCCGGAGATGATCGTCGAGGTGTCGGTGAGCACGAGCGAGGTCACGCCTCGGCAAGCACGGCGTCGACGAGTGCCCGGACGGTGACCTCGCTGGTCGGGCCGAGCACCCGGGCGGCCACCCGCCCCTGACGGTCGAGCACGAGAGTCGTCGGCGTGGCGGGCGCCTTGCCCTGCAACGCGAGGACGGGGGCACCCTGGCTGGCCTGGTCGTTGATCGAGGGGAAGGTCACGCCCTTGGCCCGAAGGAACGCGAGCCCCGTCTCTGGGGCCTCCATCGTGTCGATTCCCACGAAGACGACCGGCTTACCGGCCTTCTCGTATGCCGCCCACGCACCTTGCAGGGCCGGCGTCTCGGCCACGCACGGTGGGCACCAGGACCCCCAGACGTTGACGACGACGACCTT
>MVZH01000566.1 GCA_002068325.1 Lentisphaerae bacterium ADurb.BinA184
CGGCTTTCCCCCGCCGGTCATCGCCTACTGTATAGGGGGAGGCGGCCAAGGCAAGCCGGCGGCGACAAGCTCCGCCCGCTCCTTGGCCACGATGCAGACCGCACGGTGTTTCATAGGGCGATGCCTTCCCTGCCGGCGACGGCACGGATGTGCGCGGCCGCCAGGCGGTACTCTTCCTCGTTCGGGAGGTGTTCCAGCATCAGCGGCACGTCCGCGTCGAGGCGGCTCAGGCCACGCAGGAACGCCGGGTAGTCGAGTCCGCCTTGTCCCGGCCTGACCTCATCCAGGTGAACGGTCAGCTTGTCGCCAAGCCGGATGTCCTTGGCGTGGCAAGATCGAATGTGCGGGCCCAGCTTGGCAAAGCATTCCTCGATGAGACGCCGGCTGGCGAAGTACCGTTGTGGACTGCACACCAGATTCACCGGGTCGAGGTGGACGGCGAACGCCTTCCGGTCGATGGCCGTGATCAACCGAAGGTAGGCGTCCGGCGAGTCCGGGTACATCCACGGCATCGTCTCCAGCGTGTAGAATGACCGTGTCGGCTTGACCGTGTCAATGATGTCCCGGACCGTGGCGACGATCCGGTCGAACGTCTCGTCCGTCAGGTCCGCGGCGTCGGGCCCGTCCCACTTCCTGCCGCGCGACCCCGCGATGTTGACGCAGCAGCGCGCGCCGATCCTGTCGGCCAGCGCCAGCGCGGCCTTGCACTTGTCCAGCGCGGCGGTTGCGGTGGCCGGGTCGGGGCTGAGCGGATTTCCCCAGGCGCCGACCTCCGCGATCACGATGTCGGACTTGCGGGCCGCCGCGGCATAGGCATGGACGGTGCCGCCGTCCGCCTCCGGCCCGAGCGGGCAGTACGCGGCCCTGTATCCTTCCCTGGCGAGGGCCTCCGCCCAGGATTCCGGCGTTTCAGTTTTTGCGAAGATCGGTCCGCCCAGTCTCATGCCACACCTCCGTCATTGAACGATGGTGGCCATTGTCACCCTGTGGCGCTTGAGGGTTCGCCCGCCCCTCTCTGACCGTGTGGCGGGGGGCGG
>MVZH01000567.1 GCA_002068325.1 Lentisphaerae bacterium ADurb.BinA184
CACCGGGCCGCTGCACGTGGTCCGGCGGGCCGTCCTCAAGGAAATCTCGTTCGTCGACAGCGGCGCCGACGCCAATACCGTCGCCCGGGTCGCCGCCCAGAACCCCCAGAAGGAGGAGCCGAAGCCCATGGAAGAAACCAGCACCGCCATCGCCACCGAAACCCCCGAGAACCAGGAGACCCAGGAGACGCAGGACACGCCGACCGAGACGCCGGAGACGCCCGAGGCGGGCGGCGACACCCCGGCCGCAACCCCCAAGCCCGCGGCGGCCGCGCCCGCCACGCCGACCACGGTCAATGCCTCGGCCGTCGGTGAGGACGCCGTGACCTCCCTGCGGCGCAGCATCGCCGCCGAGACGCGGCGCATCGAGGCCATTCGCAAGCTCACCGGCGGCAAGCACCCGGACATCGAAGCCCAGGCCATCGAGGAAGGCTGGGATGAGACGAAGGTGGAACTGCACGTGCTCCGCGCGTCCCGGCCCCAGGTGCCGGCGGTCGTCACGCGGCCGCAGGGCAATACGCCCCAGGTCTTCGAGGCCGTGGCCATGATGGCTTCGGGCCTGCCGATGGACCGCATCGAAGCCCTCTACGCCGAACCGATCCTCGAAGCCGCGGACCGCCTGCGCGGCATGGGCATCCAGGAGTTCTGCGAGCGGGCCTGCGGCCAGCAGCTGCCGCGGTTCCGCCGCGACGCGAGCGGGTGGCTGCAGGCCGCCTTCTCGACGGCCTCGCTGCCGAACATCCTCTCCAACATTGCCAACAAGATGCTCCTGGAGGGCTACAACTACGTCGAGGACTCGTGGCGCTCGATCTGCCGGGTGGCCAGCGTCAACGACTTCAAGGAGCACAGCCGGTACCGCATGACGGGCAGCTTCAAGTTCGAGCAGGTCGGCCCCGACGGCGAGCTCAAGCACGGCAAGCTCGACGAGCAGAAGTACGGACAGCGGGCCGACACCCACGGCATCATGTTCGCCCTGACGCGGCAGATGATCATCAACGACGACATGGGCGCCTTCACCGACATTCCCCGG
>MVZH01000568.1 GCA_002068325.1 Lentisphaerae bacterium ADurb.BinA184
TGTCGGCCACGCCGTAGCGCTGTTCGAGGAAGACGGCGGTCCGCCGCTCGTCCAGCGGCACCCGCCAGCGGCGCAGGTAGAGCCAGGCCAGGGCCGCGAGGTGGGCGGCGACAAAGGCCGTCCCGAGCGCCAGCCGCGTCGCCGGACGCAGGTTGAGCAGGTTGTCGGCGACAAAGAGCAGCCACAGCCACAGCACGCCGGCGGTCAGCAGCACGCACAGCGCCTGCGCCACCCGGCTCAGCCGCCGCAGGCGGTGCGCCCTAGTCAAGATCGCGGACAAACTGCCAGTCTTCATGCGGTTCCGCCGAAGGAGGGGGGCCTACCGTCAAAGGTACACCGGGTTCGACGGCGCCCAACGCCTTGACCACGAAGAGCCGCCGCACAGTCTCCCCGCCCTGCTGTTTGTGGCGGACGAAGAGATGGCGGCGGTCGACCTTCCATTCGGTCTCGGGGCGGTGCCAGCTCCACACCTCGAGGTGCCACATCCAGCCGCCGGGCGTCCAGTGGTCGGAGTTGAAGTACTTCTCGCGGCGCTTGTAGATCAGCGTCTTGGCGCAGGCCTGATGCCCGGCGGTGGCGAGGATCCAGCGGTCGCTGAAGAAGTCGTCGGCCAGCGGGAAGAGCCGGGCGATGGCGGCGGGGTCCTCGTCGGCGAGCGGCTTGCCGGAGCCGGCCGCCGAGGGCGTCGCGTCCGAGAAACCGGCCAGCACCAGGCTGTCGGTCAAGAGGCACAGGTCGTAGCGCCCCGGCAGGACGTTGCCGAAGTCGAAGGCCTCGCCGTTGACCCGTGCCGTCAGGACCTGCAGGCGTTCGAGGTCGAGGGCCGTGACTTCCCGCAACGCGCCGCACCCGGTCACGGTGCCCGACAGCCGGCGGGCGGCAACGGCCTTCTGCTCGCTGAACTGAAGACGGCTGACGTACATGATCTCCTCGATGCCCTGCCCGAGCTCGCCCTTGATCTGGCGCGGCAGGAAGACCTTCTCCGTCGCCGCGCCGGTGTCGAGCAGGTAGATGGCGGAGACGAGG
>MVZH01000569.1 GCA_002068325.1 Lentisphaerae bacterium ADurb.BinA184
TGCGGCGATACGCTGCAACCGGCACGCGGGGCGGCGTCGGTCGTCCTCTGGTGCGTTCTGAACATCACCGACGTGGAGGCACCGATGGGATTCCTGGACAAGGCGAAAGGCTTGGCCGATCAAGCGATGGCCAAGGCCGACGAGGCGATGGCTGGGGGCCCGACCTCGAAGTCGGCGGACCCGTACTTCCGAGACCTCGGAGTGCTCGCTTACCTGGAGGCGACCGGACGTCCAGCAGCGGACGCCGACCGTCTCCGCCAGGAGGCGTGTGCCGCCATCCAGGGCCTCGAGGGCCAGACGGCGCTGAACTTCGCCATGTCGCAGGCCGCGCCGCCGGCACCCGGAATGGCCGCGGGTTCTCCGCCGCCCCCCGGTGCGACGGCATCGGCGCCGCCGCCTCCAGGCGCTACCTCGACGCCTCCCCCTCCTCCCGGTGCTGCCGCTGCCGCTCCGCCTCCGCCTGCGCCTGCTGCAGCGCCTGCCGCGCCGAACGAGCCCACGGTACCGGTGTCGCCGCCTCCTCCCCCAGGTGGGGGAGTTGCGCCGCCGCCACCTCCGACGGCGTTCTGAACCAAGGGGGCCCGCCCATCATCGGGTGGGCTCTCTGTCTCTGCCGCTTGCCATGAACGATGTCACAGTCGTACGTTTGCCGGCATGCGCGGGGGTGCAATCGGTCGGGGAGTCGCAGTGGTCGCGGTGCTCGTTGCCGCGGTGTCGGGGGCGTGTGCCGCGCCTCCACCGCCGTCGGGCCCTGTGCCGTCCCCGGCGGGCAACAGCGGACGACCGTGCGCTCCGGCTGCGGTTCGCTCGTGCGCCCTGCCGTTCCCGAGCGATCAGTGGACCGAGCCAGACTCGACGACACCCACGGGTCGCCGCTTGGCGTTGCCGGCGAACATCATTCCGGCGTCGGTGCTGGCCGCACTCGGTCCGGGGGGCTCAGTTGCCGACGTGAACCGGGGCGCCGACGGGTTTTCGGCGGTGGGTCCCGTGGTCTTCGAGCTGTCCTCCGCGGTCGACCCGTGGGT
>MVZH01000570.1 GCA_002068325.1 Lentisphaerae bacterium ADurb.BinA184
CGCCGAACTAGGACGGCGCGGATGCGCCCCGACGCAAGCATCTTGCGCAGCAGGAACACGTCGCTGTTGGCCAGGATCAACGCCGGCGCCCCGCGGCGACGCCAGAAGCCGAGTTCCTCGGGCTGCGCCGGCAACCCGGTCAGCGAAACCACCGCCTGCGCATCGGGCGACGCCGAGGCCGCGGCATCGAAGGCGGCGGGACTCAGCCACAGGAGGCGGTGCGCGGCCCCGGCCGCGCCATTGCCCTCGGCGGCAAGGGCCCGCACGGACACGCGGCACGCGTCTGAGGCGGCCTGCATCAGACCGTCCAGCATCGCCCCCTCGGCGTTGTCCCGCAGCCCCTCGGGACTGACCAGCACGGTGACCGCCCCGCCGGGGAACTGCGCCGCCAGATACCGCCCCAGGACGATGCCGCCGGTACGCTGCAACGCAACGATGACTTGGGGCAGGGCGGGTTCGGGCGGCGAGGAGCCGTCGCCGGGGGATCCCGCCGCGCCGTGGCCGGCCAGCCACCACATCAGGGCCGACCCTCCGGCGGCCACCGCCGCCGTGCCCAGCAACGGCAGATAGGGTACGCCGCCCCGGCGCGACGCCGTCCCCGCGGCCTGCCGCCGAAGCAACCCCCACGCCCCGACCAGGCCAGCCGCCAACACCGCCAACAGCAACGCGATCACACGCATGGCCGAACTCCCTGCCCGAACCCTGCCGTCACACCCGCCGGCCGCCCACCGGATGCGTCTGCGGGGCGGCGGCCCCGGACCGTCGGCAATGTAGCACGTGCCCGTGCACCGGGACAGGCCCGCCCGACACCCGCTTGCGTGCCGTGGGGGGGCGGGGTACATTAGTCCGTTCCGAGACACGCCGGGTCACGCGGGGCCGTCGCAGGCCGCGGCGTCCGCCCGTGTACAGATGCTCGTAACATCCTCAGCCGCTAGAGGTTACGATGTCTTCAATCCAGGACTGGTTCTGCCCCCGGCCGCGAGTCGGTGTGGCCTCCGACCACGGCGGGTTCGAGAAGAAGGGC
>MVZH01000571.1 GCA_002068325.1 Lentisphaerae bacterium ADurb.BinA184
ACGGCATCGCGATCCCTTGGCCGGCCTGCTGGCCGGTCAACGAACGGCAGTGAACACAGGGTCCGGAAGTGAGCCATCATGCCAATCGGCTCGAAGTGGTCCAGACCTTTCCGCTGGAGCCGGCGGACTCCGCCGGTACGTCTTCGAGTCCAATCCGTTATGAGACGATTAGTAAGGGCGCAGCAGTCGGAGCCTCGCGAGTCGGCTTGGGCCGGGGGGAGTCCGGAGGCGTCGCCTGAGATCAGAGTCCTGGGCCCCGAACCGCCGAAGCGGAGAGCCGTCCCAACTCCGCCCTAAACGCTGAGACCCGAGTCCCCCAGCCGCCACCCCATGAGCAGACGCGAAACCATCGTTGACCGACTCCTGCCGGGCGGCCGCGGGGCCCGGCTCGGGCTCGATCTCGGGCAGGGGGCGGTCAAGGCGGTTCGCCTGTCCCCAGGCCCCGGCGGGGGGTGGCAGGCGGAGGGCTTCCTGCTCGACCGCCGCCAGGAGGGGATTGTTGACGACGAGGACCTCGCCACCCACCTGCCCGGATGGCTGCGCGACCACGGCCTGACAGGGTGCGAGACGGTGCTCGGCGTCCCGCCCGACATCTCGCGCGTCCAAGTCACCGCGTTCCCGTCCGACGCGATGAAGGCGCTGCCGGCGATGGTCGCCTTCCAGACCCGGCAGCTGGCCGAGCTGTCGGAGGGCGCCTTCCTGCACGATCATTGCACCATGCCGCGGCGCGGCGACGGCCAGATTCCGGTGCTGATCGGCGTGTGCCTCGAGTCGCTGATCGAGGATCGGGTGGGGCGCTATGCGCCGGCCGTGCCGCATCTTGCCGACCTGGGGATGAACAGCCTGGGCGTCATCAACGCTTTTCTGGATGTGCACCCGGCGCCGTCCGCGGGGCAGTTCGTGCTGCTCCTGGACATCGGCGCGGAGAGCACGGTGATGGCCGTCCTCAACGGGGCCGAGGTGGTGTTCTGCGGCTCGCTGGCCTGCGGCGTGGAGCGTTACCGCACCGCGCTG
>MVZH01000572.1 GCA_002068325.1 Lentisphaerae bacterium ADurb.BinA184
CCGCCTGCCTCGCCGACCTGTCGCGCCGGAACGGGCACGCGTAGGCGGAAGTCGGCGACGAAGGCGGATCCCGGGGGCCACCGGCCGTGTCTGCCTCCTGGGGACAGGGAAAGGATCGTGGGCGCTCCGGGAAGACACCGTTCTGACAGGCGGGGACGCATGTCCCGCCTTGGCGCCCCAGCCAGCAACCGAGTACCCGCAACCCGACGCAGGCTCTTGCCGCCAGGCTGCCTGTGGTATAGACTGGGCGGGGTACACCGAGTCCTGCCATCACGGTGGCGCTTCCCCCGGTGAGACGTTGCGTTCCGTACGGGCGACGCCCCCTGTCGGCACGATGGCGAACCACGACCTGCAACAGTCAGGGCGGTTCCTGTCCACGGCCCCTCAACGGTACGGAAAAGGAGAAACGGCAATGCAGGGTTACGTGAAGCGGATGGCGATGACGGCGATGGTCGGGCTGGTGGCGGCGGCAACGGTTGCGCGCGGCGCCGGGCTGGTCAACTTCGCCTACTCGGGCAACGGCGGCGTGGCGACGATGGGCGGCGGCAGCGGGGCGCAGACCCCGCAGCGTGCGAACGACGGCAACCGGGAGCGGAGCACCAACGCGGCGGCGTGGACGGGGAGCAAAGTCGGCGGCTGGTGGGAGGTGGCGCTGCCGGTCGTGGCGGCGGGCGGCGAGGTCCGTCAGATCAGGGTTTTCGACCGCAGCTGCTGTTCCTCGATCGCACCGTACGACCTCAAGGTCTATGACGGGGCGAACGTGCAGCTCGGGGCGACGCTCTCCCAGGCCGGCGGAGGATTGCAGCCCTGGATCTGGACCTATGACCTGGCGCCCGGCCTGAACGGCGCGGCGCGGGTGCGGCTCGAACACACTGGCGTCACCGCAGGCGACGCCTACATGGGCGAGGTCGAAGTCATCGGCTGGAACCCCGCAGCCTCGACAGCATCGTCCTGCCCACGTTGCCGGGCTTCTTCCGCTGGGACACCAGTGCCCTGCTGACGGGCGGGATCC
>MVZH01000573.1 GCA_002068325.1 Lentisphaerae bacterium ADurb.BinA184
GCCGTAGAAATAGTGGCCGGTCGGCGGCTTGATGTCCATGCCGCCCATGCGGTGCCGGCGCAGCAGGACCGCCAGGGCCCCGGCATAGTTCCGGGCCGTTTCGGGCGAGAAGCCCAGCCGGCTGTCCTGCTCCTCTATCCGGCCGCCGCCGAGGATCCTCCGCATGCCGCTCCAGCCCAGCTCGCGGAACCGCAGGGCGGGCGCCAGCGTCCGGTCGACCGCCGGGACCTCGACGGTCTTTGCCCGCGGCACATAGGTTCCCAGCTCGCCGGGCCACAGCCAGCGCGCCCCCAAGACCGTCTCGGCGAACTCGTACACGCCGAACAGGGTCCCGCATTTCGGGTTGTTCGGACTGAGCGGGTCGCCGCTGTCCTCCTCGCCCACCAGGTACAGGTCGGGGCCCGCCGACCGCATGACGAACCCCTCGCGGGGAAGCTTCTCGGCGGCAATCCCCTGCGCGCGCGCGGCCCGGGTCATGCCGAGGAACACGCGGCTGGCATACCCCGCGGGAACGGCCGCCTCGGTCGCGACCGGCAGCGTGACGCCCGTCGCCAGTTTCACGTGCCGGACCAGCTCGTCGGCGGCGTACCTCGCTCCCGGCAGCGGCTCTTGGGCGGTCACCACGACGGCCGTCGCCTTGCCCTCAACCACGAGGCGCACCGCCGCCGCCGGGCCGCCCTGGCCTTCGGCCGCGAAGGCCAGGCCCGTCAGACAGCACGCGGCGAGCGACACCCCTCCCGCGATCGCTTCTCCCGCACGTTTGAACACCCCGGCGCGCGCAAGCTCTGCACTCATGTCTCTGTTTCTCCTGCGGCCAGACGGCGGACCAAGCAAGCCTGCCGGCGAATGACCGGTTCCCCCCAACTGTAAAAAGCAACAACCGACCCTTTTTTAAAAATAGGCGAAAAAGACGGGGCAGTCAATCCTGCGCGCCCCTTTGAGCAGCAATTCTAATTTTGACTCCATTGCATAGTTGATTTTTGGTTGGTTGTTGTTGGAGTGCA
>MVZH01000574.1 GCA_002068325.1 Lentisphaerae bacterium ADurb.BinA184
GGCGGCTCGACCGTGCCGCCATGCAGGTGGTTGAGGCGCAGGCCGTAGCTGCCGCTGCCGCTCAGCTCAGGCATGGCTGGCGGGCAGTTGGCGTCGAAATCGTCACAGTAGAACCCCGTCGCCACATAGGTCTGCCGGTGGTTGTTCATGCACAACACCAGCTTGGCCCGCTCGCGGCTGCCCTGCAACGCCGGCAACAGCAACGCCGCCAGTATCGCGATGATGGCGACGACCACCAGCAGCTCGATCAACGTGAAGTGTCCGGGGTCAGTCCTAATAATTGCCTTTATCGGCTCAACGGCGGATCGCGTCCTGCCTTGCCAGCGGGCGGCATGTCGGAGATGTGCTGATGCCACCGGCATTTCCTTCAACCCTTCGACCGGGGTGGCTGCTGCTTCCGGACACCCCGTCCGGCCAAGGCGTGCCCTGGGCGGAGATAAGTACAAATATTAGGACTGACCCCGAGGTGGGCGGTGACGCAACGCACAGGCGCCGGGTTGAGCGCCCCCCCCGTCAGCCGGCTGACCATGTCCTCGACCAGGCGCGCCGCATACTTCTCCGGATCCATCACAAGGCGATCCACCGGGAACGGACAGTAGGGTTCGCCGCCGCGATTGACGTGGACGGTGACGTGGAGCTGGCGCGGCACCTCGATGCCCAGCTCGGTGATGGCCAACGCCGCATCGCGGAACAGCACGTCATCGAGCACCAGCAGCGCGTCCGGCTTCCCGCGGAAGGCAGCCCACAGCTCGCGGAACTGCTCCCAGCCCGCCCCCGGCAGGTTGGGGGCCATATCGTCACGGATCCACTCGTGCGGAATCCGCAGTTTCAGGGCCTTGAGGGTCTCCGCGACCGGGGTGAAGGAGGCGTTCAGATGCGGCCGGTAGCCCGAGGCCAGGATGGCGACGCGGCGGCGCCCCGCCGCGACCAGCCGGCGGATGGTGGCGGCCACCACCTCGTCCTCATTGGTCGCCGGCGCCGGCGAGTCGGCCAGGCCCAGGTT
>MVZH01000575.1 GCA_002068325.1 Lentisphaerae bacterium ADurb.BinA184
GTCAGCGGACAGTGGGGAACCTTCGACACGCCGACCGTTGCCGCCCGCAACCGCATCACCAACAACCTGATCACCGGCTTCCTCGGCGTGCTCTGGGACGGCGGCGCGATCTACACCAACGGCCAGCAGGGGCCGGACGCCCGGAGCGGCACGTTCATTGCGGGCAACGTCGCCTACGGCAAGCGCCCCCTCGCTGGCGGCAACACCTACTACACCGACGGCGGCTCCCGGCACGTGAGGATCAAGGGCAACGTCTCCTACGACAATCCCCCAGGCGTCACCTGGTTCGGGCTGCCGCCCAGCCCCCTCGATCCGCTGCCCTATCCCGATCTTGCCATCCTCAATGGCATCCCCTATGGCGGGGAGATCGGCGGCTGCCGGCCCTACGGCGACATCCGGTTCCAGGGCAACTACCTGGCGAATGTCGACTTCCATTCCGTCGCCCCCTATGTGGACCCGAATGGCGTGACCTACCCGGTCGGCCTGGAATACACGGGCAACCGCCTCATCTCCGGGGTGGAGGATGTTCCTGCGGGGATCCTCAGGAAGGCCGGCAGCAGCCTGTTCCGGTGAGCGGGCCGCCAGGGTGCGGGACGGATTGCCAGATGGCGGTTGGGACGGCATATTACCGTTTTGCCACGTCCATGACCGCGAACGCCAGGGCCGACGCCGATGGAAACCCCGTTCCTGCACGCCGAGGGCATCCACAAGAGCTACCAGCTGGGGCGCCGGCGGATCGACGTGCTGGTGGACGCTGGCCTGGCGGTGGCGCGCGGCGAATGGCTGGCGATCATCGGGGCCTCGGGGAGCGGCAAGACGACGTTCCTGAACATCCTCGGGACGCTGGAGCGGCCGGACGCGGGACGGGTGGCGTGCGACGGCGCCGCATACGGCGAGCTCTCGCCGTCGCGGGCGGCGGCGTTCCGGCGGCGGCGGGTGGGGTTCGTGTTCCAGTCGTACCACATGCTGCCGGAGCTTTCGGTGCTGGAGAACGTGCGGCTG